>JBDRFT010000037.1:0-17196 GCA_043818495.1 bacterium
CTCACAGAATTAAAATGTATTCAAAAAAGTTATTTTAAAATAGGCAATTTTAATTTTGCTAAAATTACTAAATTAAATGATATTCAAAAAGAAATTTTTTCATTATTTTATATAAATTATTCTTGTTGTGCACAATCCGCAGACGTTTAAGCCCAGATTCCTTGAAAAATAAGGAGTTTATGAGGATTTTCGGTGAAAGTTGGGATTAGTTTTAAATTTTTTTTTGTTTAGAATTTGTTTGAAAATTTGTTTGGAAATTGAATCACCAAACATTAAAAAAGAAATCTATTTTTTAAATAGCATGGACTAGTCCATGCTATTTAAAAAAAATTACAAAAAAATATTTATAAAAAAATAATAAAATAAAAATACAAATAACATTTACAAAAAAATAAATTTTATTTATACTATAAATAAGTTTTTAATAAAAAATAATTTTTTGTTAAAAACTTTTAAAAAATAAAAAAAATGAATAATTTTAAAAAATATAAAATATTTCTTATTACTGCAGTTTTGATTACAGCGTCTTTTATTTTTGGAATTTTTTTAGGCAAATCCGAACAAAATTTTAATTATAAAGAACCAATTATTATAAATCCGCCATTATCTCCTTCAACGGTAGATATGAGTGCTTTTTGGGAAACATGGAAACTTTTAGACCAAAAATTTGTATACACAAATAAAGACGCGAAGAAAATAAATGATGAAGATAAACTTTGGGGAGCTATACAAGGATTAACTGCATCATATAAAGACCCTTATACAATTTTTATGCCACCTGAAGAAAGTAAAACTTTTGAAGGCGATATAAGTGGTAATTTTGAAGGCGTTGGAATGGAATTAGCTTTTAAAAATAAAAGTATTATTGTAGTAGCACCACTTAAAGGAACTCCCGCATATAAAGCGGGTGTTATGAAAGGTGATATTTTACTTTCTATAGATAAAAAAAATACTTTAGGTATGTCTGTGGATGAAGCGGTAAAACTTATAAGAGGAAAAGCTGGAACAGATGTAACTATTAAATTTGCAAGAGAAAATATTGCTGAACCGATAGAAATAAAAATAACAAGAGGTATTATTGATATTCCTACCGCAGAAACAGAAATTAAAGGAGATATATTTATTATTAAATTGTATAATTTTTACGCATTATCATCAAATAAATTTAGATTTGCGCTTCGCGAATTTATTGAATCTGGAAAAAATAAATTGATTTTAGATATTAGAGGAAATCCCGGAGGATATTTAGAATCTGCTGTTGATATAGCCAGCTGGTTTTTGCCATTAGGCAAAATTATTGTCAGAGAAAATTTTGGTGCAAATATAGAAGAACAACTTTATAGAAGCAAAGGTTATAATGTTTTTACTGATAATTTAAAAATGATAATTCTTGCGGATAATGGTTCAGCTTCCGCATCTGAAATATTAGCTGGCGCTTTACAAGAAAATAATATAGCAAAAATAGTTGGAACAAAAACTTTTGGAAAAGGTTCAGTTCAAGAACTTGTTAAAATAACTCCTAATACTTCTTTAAAAGTAACTATAGCTCGCTGGCTTACTCCAAATGGCATATCTATTTCTGATAATGGACTTAATCCTGATTATGAAATAAAAATTACAGAAAAAGATTTAAAAGAAAACAAAGATCCTCAGATGGAAAAAGCTGTGGAGATTTTAAACCAAAAATAAAAAAATAAATGTTAATTGAGTTAAATTTTAAAAACTTGAAAATGTTTTATGGATTGATAACTTCTAAACAGATTAATTGATGGGTATTTTACTAATTATGTTTATTCTATTTTAGCATATGTTTTGAGGTAAAAGTTTTTTAATTTTTGTATTTATTACCTTTTGTTTTAAAAATATTTAAAAAAATTACCCTAATTTATTTTAAATGTTTATTTATTATGAATGAAAAAAAACATAAAAAATACATTTTGTAATTCATAATTATTAAATAA
This sequence comes from bacterium, assembly GCA_043818495.1. Taxonomy (GTDB): domain Bacteria; phylum Patescibacteriota; class Minisyncoccia; order Phycocordibacterales; family GWA1-40-21; genus Bog-1340. The sequence continues at coordinate 1,962 of JBDRFT010000037.1, forward strand.
TTTTTAAAATATTTTTTTATTTAGTCACTCTCCCTAGGGAAAGCATGTAAAAATGCATTTTGTAATTCATAGTAGTTAAGTGAAGTTTTTAAACCATAAAACCAGCCTTTGCTTGTTTTGCTTTTGGCAGATAAAGCAAACATAGTTTTGTAATTTTTGGAATTTTTATTTAAACAAACGGGTATCAATTGCGTCGATGTGTTTAGGTTTACCAAGGTCTCTTTGCCAAGGCCAGACCTTGGTAAAGAGACCTTAGTAAAGAGATACCAAGGCTGGACATTGGTAAATTCTCGGTAAATTAAATTGTAAATTGGACCTTAGCAGTTATATATCAAATGAATTTACAGTTTGCCAAGGCCAGACCTTGGTAAAGACTTTGATAAATTAAAACAAAAAGTTTGCCAAGGCCGGGCCTTGATAAGAATAAGAAAAAAAATAATAAAAAAAAGACAAAATAGAAATAAGTTAATAAACATAACTTATCAATATCAGTATTTATACAATTTTTAATCTTTATTTTTAATCATAATTCTTAATTCATAATTATTTACTTAACTTTTTCTTCCAAAATACTTTTTATTATATTATTTCCTTGTTCTTTAAAAGTAGGGGCAATATCCATTGCTTTTTTTACTTCAATTATCGCAGAATTTTTATCCCCTTTTTGTATAAAAGCTGAAGCTTTTATAAGATACATTCGAATAATATTTTCATTTGTTGTTGTCGCTGTTCCCATAATTTGTTTTGCTAATATTTCTTGGTCATTAAGGATTAAAGATGCCACATAGTTCATTTTTGCTTCATTGTATTCAGGTATTAAATCATATGCGCTTTTATTTATTTCAAGAGCTTTTTCTTTTTGTCCAAGATATGAATAATTTTTAGCAAGTTCAAATAATATCGTTAATTTTTTTGGAGAAAGTTCTACAGCTTTTTGCAAATAAGGCAAAGCTAATTGATATTGATTCATATTATTTAAAAATGCTCCCATAAAAAATTGATATCTCGCATCATTTGGAGTTTCTTTTATTTGTTCTTGCATTTGAGTATATGCGAGGTCAATAAATTCTTGTTTTGTTTTTGCATCTACATTATTAGCATTTGCCACATATGGAGACATATGAATTATTTGTTCTCTTGCTTCAGAATTTCCAAAAGTATTTATTGAAAAAACTTTTTTAAAAAAAATCAAAGATGTTTTTAAAGAATCATTGAACGGTATTTTTGTTTGAGGAGTATTAAATTGTTGCATAGCTTTTATAAGATTTGTATTTGCGTTTATTGGCTGAATATTTATTGTCCAAAGTATTGCTATACATAATACCGCGGTAATTGGCGCAACAATATAAGTTGAAACATCATTTGTTACTACTTTTTTATTTTTAAAATCTTCATTTATATCTCTTGAATATAAATATGCAAGGACTATATAAAAAAATATATAACTTGTTAAATTATCAAAAACAAAAAGATTTTGAGCGAAATATGCAGAAAGTAGACCAATAAGTAGACCTTTTTCTGTTGCAGTAAAATTATTTTTCTTTTTTATTATGATAAATAATGAAGCGACAAAAATTAAAAAATAAAAAATTAAACCAAGAACGCCTCCCGCAATAAGAATATCTAAAGGAGTATTATGTGCTCTATCAAACCATTGCTCTTGATTATACATTCTTACATCATAATATTTATTAAATATATTATTGAATCCATCTTGACCCCAACCAAGTATTGGCTTTTCTTGAAAACCTTTTAAAGCCATTGGCCAAACATATTGTCTAGCTTGACCTTGACCTGCAACATTAGTCCAAGAAATATCCGCAAGTCTTTTTAAAGTTACATTATTTTGAATGAATTGCGTATTTTTTACTACAAAAAATCCTCCAATAAGCAAAATAATAATAATAAGAGCGCTTATAGATAAATTTTTTATTAATTTATTTTTCTTTTCAAAAATAGCAATTATTATTGATGTAATTATTAAACCTCCGAGCAAGCCGAGAATAACTCCTCTTGTGGATGTTCTCCAAATACCAAAAGCACAAATAAATGTGGCAATAATATATACATAAAAAAGCCAATTTCTAAAAATTGTTTTTAAAAATTTAGGAGCATTTTCATTTTTTACTAGCACATCTTTATATAAAAGTATTAAAACAAAAAAGAAATTAAACATAAAAAATACTGCGACATAAATAGGATTTCCAAGTGTTACAGAAATTCTTTCTGTTGCGCAAGTTTTTAAAATTTCAGGATGAAATAAAGCTTTTATTCCATTTGGACATTTGCTAACCCATTCACTTATTACAAAAATAATCATAATTGAGCTTGTAATCACAGATGAACGGAAAAACCAAAGCCAATTTTTTTCTGTTTTCATTATAGAAGCAAATACAAATAAGTACATTATTAAATGTCCGAGTGTGATAAAACCATCCATTCTTTCATAATTACTCCAAATCGCTTTTATAGGATTTACAGCAAAAATATCTGCAATAGCCATTATAAAAACAAAAGCTCCTACTGAAACAGAAATCCAAGAAAATTTTGGTCTATATTTTGCGTCTATAAAAATTAAATAAACCCAAAGAGCAAAAATTATTTCTACTATTATTCTAAACAAAAAATTTTTTCCTGTGATATAAGGAAAATACATTTGATTTGCCACAAAAAAAGGTATTAAAAGAATTGCCCAAAGTCCAGTTATTATTGTCCACTTTATTATATTATTTTTTTTCATTTTATTTTTAATTTATGTTTGACTTATTTTTCTAATAAATTTTTTAATATTTAAAATTATAGCATAAATTATAAAAAGTTATAAAGTTTATAAACTAAGGTTCAAGAAATAATTGCAACTATTGCACTGGGTCATGATACATTGTTCAAGCCACTGAACATAATTGACACTCTTCATTTGACATAGATGCTGATTTGTGCCAAACTAGCTTAAGTCAGAAAAAGGAGGAAGCAAAATGAAAAATATAGCATTTGTGATTTGGATGATTGGTGCACCAATCGGCAAATCACTGAGCCAGTATGTCAACGAATATTTGTGTAAACACATATATTCAGACATAGTCATCGGACTGGTGGCGTTCATTGGACTGGTAGTGTATATTTTCATCGGCTATAAGCTCTACGAAAAAAAGAGCTAAGTGCCGACCTGTTGATACACGAGCCATCAACGATTCTGTTGGTGGCTCATTTTCTTTTGTGAAGTTGGATGTCGGATATCCAACTTTAAATATATTTACCAAGGCAGGGCCTTGGTAATGGTTATTTAAAAAAATAATTAGTGTAGGAGTTTATAAACTTTCTACTTTATAACTTCTTAACTATTATCAATAAATTTGATTAAATTTTTTAATTTTTAATTTCATTTTATTATTTTATTCTATTATTTTTTAATTTATAAAAATAAATTTTCTGTTATACTAAAAATATGTGTGGAATTGCGGGGATTATAAATCCTGAAACAAAAGAAAAAGAAAAAATTATACGAGAAATGGTTTCTCAAATTTTTCATCGAGGCCCAGATGAAGATGGTTTTTTTATTGATGAAAATACAGCTTTAGGTATGCGCAGATTATCTATTATTGATCTTTTTACGGGCAAACAACCTATCATATCAGCTGATGGAAAATTATTAATTTTTTTAAATGGAGAAATATATAATTATAAAGAATTAAGAGAGGAACTTATAAACAAAGGGTATGTTTTCAAAACTCAAACAGATACAGAAGTTGTTTTATATATGTTTAAAGAATATGGTGAAAAAATGCTTACCAGTTTGCGAGGTATGTTTGCTTTTTGTATATACGATATAGAAAATAAAACTATTTTTCTGGCAAGAGATTTTTTTGGAATAAAACCGCTTTATTATTTAAAAAATTCTGAAGCTTCCAAACAAAAAAATTCTAATTCACAAAATATAAAAAATGAAAAAATTCTCGCATTTTCGTCTGAAATAAAAAGTTTTTTATCTTTTCCAGATTTTAAAACAGTGATAAATGATAATGCCATCTACAATTATTTATCATTTCAATATAATCCACTCGATGAAACTTTTTTTAAAAATGTCTATAAATTACCGCCGGGACATTTTATACAAATTGATGTGAAAACTGGAAATTTTGAAATAAAAAAATATTGGTCTTTTGAGCTTAAACCTGATGAAAGTTTAGAAAAAGAAAAAACGGCAAAAAAAATTGAAGAAACAATTTATGATTCAGTAAAACATCATATGATTGCAGATGTGCCAGTCGGAGCTTTTCTTTCTAGTGGAATAGATAGCAGTATTATTGCTGTTATGATGCAAAAAATTCGTGATGATAAAAAAATAAAAACATTCACAGTTGGTTTTGATTCTTTAACAGAAGGAGCAGGGGCTAGTCAAACATCAGATTTTCTTGAAACAGAGCATAAAGAAATAAAAATTGGTCCCGACGAATATTTTAATATTTTACCAAAAGCTATTTGGCATTTTGATGAACCTGTCGCGGATCCTTCCGCTATTGGTTTATATTTTATAGCTCGAGAAGCGAGTAAAAAAGTTAAAGTTGTTTTGTCGGGTGAGGGAGCTGATGAACTTTTCGGCGGATATAATATTTATTTAACACCATTTGCTTATAAAAAAATATTTTTTATTCCAAAATTTTTTCTTAAATTAATTTTAAAAATACCATTTGAATTTTTTGGAAAAAATTATATTCGTAGGGCAAGTCAAAAACTTTCGTCTTGGTATATTGGTAATGCTGTTATTTTTAAAGATACTGAGCGAACTTTATTATGGAAAGAAAAAAAACAAGAAAAATATTCTCTTTCATCACTTTATGAAAATGTAAAAAATTTAAGCGACTCTTCGCAAATGCAATATATTGATGTAAATACTTGGCTTATTGGAGATATTTTAGCAAAAGCCGATAAAATGACTATGGCAAATTCTTTAGAACTCCGAGTTCCATTTTTAGATAAAAAGGTTTCAGATTTAGCTAGCATTTTGCCAGATAAATTTAAATGGCATAAAGGAAAAACAAAATATCTTTTGCGAGAAGCTTTCAAAAATATAATTCCTGAAAAAACTCGTCTTAGAAAAAAATTGGGTTTCCCAGTGCCAATTCGCGACTGGTTCACAAAAGATAGACAAGATTTATATCAAAAAATATACGATTGCGAATATATAAAAGAAAAAATGAATATTGATTATATTAAAAAAATTATTCAAGATCATATTGAGAAAAAAAATGATAATTCAAGAAAAATATATATTCTTTTAGTGTTGGCTTTGTGGTATGATAAATTCAAATTAAAAGTTTAGAGTTAAAAATTTAAAGTTATAAAGACATATGCATAAGGTAAAAAATTATGAATTCAATTTTAAATTTTGACTTTTAACTTTTAATTTTTAGCTTATTTATTATCAAAATTCAAAACAAAATTTTAATTTACTAAAAAGCTAATAAGCTATCTGCCTGCACCGAAGCTTCGGCAAACAGGAGCTAAAAAGCTAACTAATATGATTGATGTATTAAAAGTTATAATTCCTTCTGTTTTAACATTTTTTTTAGGTATTTTGATAACGCCTTTTTTTACCAATTTTTTTTACAAATATAAAATGTGGAAAAAATCTCCACGAACTGAGGCAAATATTACAACAGATGATTTTGCAAAAGTGCATAATACAAAAGGTGAACTTTCAACACCAAGAGTTGGCGGAGTGATAATTTGGGTTTCAGTATTGCTTACGGTTTTTATAATTTTTTTACTTTCAATTATTTTTCCAACAGAATTTATAAAAAAATTAAATTTTTTTAGTCGTAGTCAAACACTCATACCTCTTGCTACACTTTTACTCGCATCACTCATTGGCCTTGCTGATGATATTTTACAAATAATAGGAAAGGGAAGTTATGCAAAAGATGGACTTTTTTATCGTAAAATAAAAATTGTGGCCGTATCATTTATTGGACTTGCGATTAGTTTTTGGTTTTATTATAAACTTGATATGGCTTCTGTTTATTTACCTTTTTGGGGAGATATAAATCTTGGATTATGGTTTATTCCTTTTTTTATTATAGTGATGCTCGCTGTTTTTTCCACAAGTGTAATCGATGGAATAGACGGATTAGCCGGTGGAATTATGACAATTATTTTTACAGCTTATTCAATTATTGCTTTTGTAAATCATCAAATAGACATTTCTGCTTTATGTGCTGTAATCGCAGGAGCAACATTAGTTTTTCTTTGGTTTAATATTCCTCCCGCCAGATTTTATTTAGGAGAAACAGGAATATTAGGTCTTACTATAACTTTATCTGTAATTGCTTTTATGACAAATTCAGTTTTAATTTTGCCCATTATTGCTTTACCTTTAGTTTTAACATCCGCTTCAGTTATTATACAAATGATTTCTTATAAATATTTTAATAAGCATAGAGTTTTTCGTGTGGCACCTTTGCATCATCATTTTGAAGCAATTGGTTGGTCAAAAGAAAAAGTTGTAATGCGTTATTGGATAGTTGGAATTGTTTTTGCAATAATTGGAGTGATTATTATGCTTGTTGGTTAGTGTTTGTCGGTTAGTTTAATTTTTAGTTTAAATTTTTAAAATATAAAATAAAAAAAATTATTTTATTTTATTTTATACTTGAAGGTTAAGCCTCCAAGTTAAGATTTTTCAAGTCAAAAAATTAAAAAAAAATATTTTATTTTTTTACTTTCTCTAATTTTATTGTATTTTTTAAAAAAATTTAAACAAATTAAAAATGTCTACGGAAGCGAACATATGTTCGCTTCCGTAGACATTTTTGTTTTAAATAGTAAATAAAAAAAACTAAAAAGCAGAAAGGGTTTTCGGCTCCGCCGAAAACCCTTTTAATTTTTGTTTTAATGTTTTCATGTTTTAATGATTTTAATTATTACTTATTACAAATTACTTATTACTTTCTTAATAATTCATAATTTAATCTATTTGCTTCGCCTTCGCTCGCAAAAAAAACATTGTTTTTACAAATTATAAGCTTTTTAATTTGCATCAATTTTTGCCAAGGCCCGAACTTGGCAAATTCATGTCTAAATTCATGTCTACCCAAAAGGTTTTGACTTTGCTACTATTAGTCAAAGAGAATTAAACAAAGTGATGGAAAATGAATCACACTGAGAAAATCTCTCCTGACAAACGCCCTGTGAGGTTTATGAAAGGTATTGCAATTCAAGTTAGAATTCTAGGTGTGAGAATGTAAATAATCGGCAAAATTAGGTCGTCTATAAAACACTTTATATAAAATAAGAGAAATGGAAAAAAATAAACTTAAGAATTTTGATGAAGTTGTGAGAATGTTTGATTTAAAAAAAGAAACTCTATAAAAGTGTATCTGTAAGTTAAAATTAAAAATATTTTGAAAAACAAAAATAAAATAATTATTAGAAAATAAATATTTAAAAATCTAGTTTTAAATTATGAAAAATTTAAAAAATTTATTAAAAATTAAAAAATCAGATACAAATATTAAATAGTCCCTATTAAAAATAAATTAAATTTAAAACAATTATGAAAAAAATAGTTTTTGATATAGAAACAAGTAATACTTTTCAAGAGGCTGGTTCAAATGACCCGGTTAGTTTAGATTTATCTATTGTTTGCATTTATGATTATGAGACAAATAAATATAAAAGTTTTACAAAAGAAAATCTTAATGAGCTTTGGCCAATTATTGAAAAAGCAGATATGCTTATAACTTTTAATGGTGAACATTTTGATATTCCATTATTAAATAAATATTATTCTGGTGATTTAACAAAAATAAAAAGTTTAGATTTACTTAAAGAAATAAAAAACTCTCTTGGTAGAAGAATTAAATTAGATATTATAGCCGAAGCAACACTCGGTAGAAATAAAACTGGACACGGATTAGAAAATATTGTTTGGTGGAAAAATGGAGAAATACAAAAAGTAATTGATTATTGTATTGAAGATGTCCGAATTACAAAAGATATATATGAATATGCTTTGAAAAATAAAATATTAAAATATTTAGATGGAAAAGAAATAAAAGAAATAAAAATCAATACTTCAAATTGGGATGAAAAAAAAGATTCAACTTTGACTTATACATTACCTTTTTAGTTTTATTTTGCTTATAATTTTTTTTTATTTTTAAGCTAATTTGGATATACGAACAAGTTTATCTCACTTAGATATTTGATATTTAAGTTCGCGTGAAATTTAATGAAATATGCTTTTTGCTAAACCAAAAATTCCCAATAATAAAATTACCGAGCCCAATGATATAGAAGGAATAATGACAGACAATTTAGGCACACAAATCATTAATATTCCTAAAATTATTATTAAAACCCAATAAAATATTTTCATTATTTTTGTGAATTTATTAAATTTATTTTTTTATTTTCATAAATCTTAAATCCTGAATTATAAATCTTATTTATTTTTTTTACATTTCTTTCAATTTATTTCTTATTTCTTTAAGAATTGTAGAAGTAATTGTTGGATTTTCTTTTAAAAAAGTTCTAGCTGAATCATAACCACGGCCAATTTTTGCGCCATTGTATTCATATGATGAACCAGATTTTTTAATAAATCCCATTTTTTCTCCAAGTGCTAATATTTCACCTTCTTTTGAAATTCCTTCATTATACATAAGGTCAAATTCTGTTTGTTTGAAAGGAGCTGCAACTTTATTTTTTACAACTTTAACTCTGATTCGTCCTCCCATTATTTCTTCGCCTTTTTTTATTTGAGCGATTCTTCTTATATCCAATCTAACAGAAGTATAAAATTTTAAAGCTTTTCCTCCAGGCGTAGTTTCTGGATTGCCAAACATAATACCGATTTGCATTCTTATTTGATTTATAAAAATAACAATTGTTTTTGATTTTGCAACTATGGCAGTAAGTTTTCTCAAAGCTTGCGACATAAGTCGTGCTTGTTTTCCTACATGATACGCTCCCATATCTCCTTCTATTTCATCTCTTGGAGTAAGTGCCGCAACTGAATCTATTACAATTATATCTATTTTCCCCGAACGAACTAAACTTTCAACGATATCAAGTGCTTGTTCTCCATTATCTGGTTGAGAAATTAAAAGTTGATCAATTTTTACACCAATTTTTTTTGCGTAGTCGGGATCCAGTGCATGTTCCGCGTCTATATAAGCACAAACCCCATCCATTTTTTGAGCTTCAGCAACAGCATGAAGCGCAAGAGTTGTTTTTCCAGAAGATTCAGGACCAAATATTTCTATAATTCTTCCGCGTGGAAGACCACCGACACCTAATGCAGCATCAAGACCAATAGAACCTGTGGGAATTACATTTATATTTAATTTGGGTTTATCTCCAAGCATCATAATAGAATCTTCTCCAAATTTTGTTTTTATTTCATCAATAGCATTTCCTATTTTATCTACACTACTTTCTATTTTTTTATTTTTTTTATTTAATTTATTTTCTTCAGTATTTTCTTCGCAATCACATGAACTTTGTTCACAAATTGAACATGCATTAAATACAACTTTTTTTCCTTTTATTTTTTTCATTATTTTTAAGTGCTAAAAATTTCCTAAATAAAATAATTAAATTTAAAATATTTTGAGCTAGTTATTATTAAAATTTATAAAATCTAATTAACAAAATTATAACATAATTTAAAAAATAAATCTTAAAAAAATAAAAAAATAGAAAAATATTTAACAACAACATTTGATAAAAATCATTAAACATTAAAACATTAAAACAAAAAAACTAAAAAAATAAAAAGGTTTTCGGCGAAGCCGAAAACCTTTTTATTTTTTTATTCTTTTGCTTTTAATTAATACGAGCAGTTCTTTTTTTCTCTGAATTTATCATATATTTATATGGATTTTTGTCTAAATCTATAAAATCATCTACAATTTCTATGAGTTTTGCTGATGTTGATTTTCCAAAAGAAACTAATTCAACTTGACATCCTTGTGTTATTTTTAAATATTCAACTAATGGTATAAAATCTCCATCCCCTGTTATTAAAATAACTGCGTCAAGTTTTGGTGAAAGTGAAATCGCATCTATCGCCATTGCAACATCCCAATCTGCTTTTTTTGAACCCCCATGAAAAATTTGTAAATTTTTTGTTTTTATTGTTATTCCAACTTTATTTAATGCTTCAAAAAAATTTTTTTCATCTCCAGATTCTGTGGTTATTACATATGCTGTTGCTCTTATTAAAACTCTGCTATCAAGCGCATCTTTTATTACTTGTCCAAAATTTACTTTAGTACCATATAAATTTTTTGCTGAATGATAAATATTTTGTGTATCTATAAAAATACCCACCCTTTGACTTTTATGTTTAATTACTGACATATTGTTTATAAAAATTAATTACAAAAATTTTTGATAAATAAATGTAATTGTTTAAAATTAAAATTAAATTATCGACTAAAAAATTATAACATAATTTAAAAAAACAAAGTAATAAAAAATTATGAATTATGTTGTGAAATAAAAAGTATTAAGTTATATAAAGTATTTGTTATAAAATCTACGATAAAATAAATTTTGCTCTGTTTTTAAAATAATGATATAATAAAAATATGGCTGAAAAAAAAGATTTAAAAACAACACCATCATCATATTTTCCAATTGAAATATTTTTTTATATAGTATTTATTTTTTGGGGTATTAATTTTGTAACCGACTGGTCAAATAAGAATCATAATTTTTTAGTATCTTTTTATAAAAATTTTCTTTTTAATTTTATAAATTTTTTTGCAAAATATGTAGTTTTTGCCTTTTTTTTATCTTTGTTTTTATTTATTATAGTTATAATTTATAGTATAAAAGAAAAAAAAATTAGAAATAAAATAATGAATAAGGTTTTGCCACCAGAAGGGGCCATTCAAATAAATTTAGAAAAATCTATAATAGAAAATCCTAAATGGAAACTTGTTGAAGAACATATAAATTCTGAGGATGCTAATAAATGGAAACTTGCAATACTTGAAGCAGATATTATTTTAAGCGAGCTTTTAGATAGTTTGAATTTATTGGGAGATAGTGTTGGAGAAAAACTTAAAAATATAGAGAAAAGTGATTTTAATCATATAGAAGAAGCATGGGAAGCTCATAAAATAAGAAATGCAATTGCTCATCAAGGGTCTGATTTTCTTCTTACGAGAAGAGAATCAAAGAGAATTATAAATTTGTATAAAATTATATTTGAAGAGTTTAAGATTATCTAAAAAGATTTATGATTTGAGATTTATGATTTAAGAAAAAAAAAAATACAAAAACAAAAAGGTTTTCGGCGAAGCCGAAAACCTTTTTGTTTTTTATTTTTTTATATAATTAAAAGTTTAGATTTTAATTTAAAATAAATTTTTATTTTAGTTTTTCATTAAAATAAAATTGTCTACGGAAGCGAACATATATTCGCTTCCGTAGACAAGTCAAAAAATATGAAATAGAGAAAAAAATAAAATTAATTATTATATTTTCGTCACTCTCATCAATGAGAGTGACGAAGTTTTTTAAAAATAAAAATTATAGTTTTTTTTCTAGATTTTTTTCATAATTTATAATTTATAATTTAATCTAGTTTGCTTTACTTCGCTTGGTTGATGTTTTTTTTCATAATTCATTTACTTATTACTTTTTTGTCAAAAGACAATTTGCTTTACAATTTGCTTTTCTATTATTTTAATTGTAATATAAATAATAGCGGGGTAGAGTAATGGTAATTCACGAGGCTCATAACCTTGATATGCACGTTCGAATCGTGCCCCCGCAACAATTGTGTAATAGCCGAAACTATCTGCAACGATAAATAAAAAAAATTTTAAAAAACTAAATTTTGTGAAGTAAAATTTAATTTTTTAAAAGTTTTTTTATTTATTTTGTTTTTATAATAAAAAATGTTATATTAATTTTACTTTATTTAATTTTGTCGGTGTAGTTCAATGGTAGAACGGGGGACTCATAAGCCTCAAACAATGGTCCGATTCTATTCATCGACACAAAACAAGATAGCTTGTTTTTAGAATTTTTTTTAGAAAATTTTATTTTATTGCGGTTGTAGCTCAGTTGGTTAGAGCGCTCCCCTGTCACGGGAGAGGTCGCCAGTTCAAATCTGGTCAGCCGCGCAATAATATATTTGTAAAGTAGAAAAAAAGTAGAAAGTTATAAACCCCCACACCAATTATTTTTTAAATAAAAAATAATTGGTGTGGGGGTAAAGTTATAAAGTTTTCATATTTTTAGACTTGTCTACGGAAGCGAACGTGTTCGCTTCCGTAGACATTTTTGTTTTAGGAAAAAACTAAAAAAATTAGTTTTAAAAAAAAATAATTAAAAATAATTAAATAAAAAAAGGTTTCGGCTTCGCCGAAACCTTTTTTTTATTTCTTATTCCTTACTTCTTTTTTATTATTTTATTTTTTTATAATTTATAATTTATTTCACAACCCTTCCCATTCCTTCAACATATTCTGGGTCCGAAGTAATATTTGTTGTAATGGAATTTTTTGTTTCTCCAATTTTTGCTCCAGAAAAAGCGTCTATTCCACTTATTGTTGCTTCATTTAATAAATTTATTTCTGAACCTATTTGAGTAATACTAGGCATAACAGCGACTTGAAAAGATACTTCTTTTGCGGGAAAATTTACTCCTAATCCAGATTTCATATCACTAATATTCCAGATAATTTCTCCCGTTCCTTTATTATAAATAATATTTTCTGAATTTGGACTTATAAAATTTGTCCATTTAATATTTGGTGGAAGAAAAGCTGAAACTTTTGCTTCTGTAATATTATTAAATGAATTGGTTGCCGTCCAAGTAATAGTATATGTTGTTTCATTATCTACTTGTGGTGGAAATGGTCCACTATTTTCAAAAGGACCGACTGTTCTAAAACCTCTAGACAAAAGTTTTAAATTAGAAGATATTTTTAATATTTTTGTGCCAGAATATAAAATTTCTTGAGTATTTTGTTCAGTATTTTCAAATTTATTTCCTAAAATATTAATATCCATTTTTATTGCAGAATTTCCAAAGGAAAGTGGCAACTTTAAAGAGGGAAGTAATGTATTAAAATTAAATCGTGCTTCTCCCGTATCTATTGGATTTACTAAAGAAAATTGTGAATCGCTATTTTTATCAAAAATTATTAAATTTTCAGAAGATTTATAAAAACCTTTTTCAATTTTTACAGACCCTTTATCTAATAATTGCCCGTTAATTTTAATATTTATAGACATATTATAAATTTGTTCAGCTAAATTATTTTTCCAAAAAATATTTACCCTATTTTCATTTCCTGCATTGATAGCTATTTCGTCTTCATTTTGTCCATTTACATTTACATTAAGACCTATAGAAGATTTTTTTAAAGAAATTGCAGACATATATAAAGCTAATGGCATCTCAATAATATTTTCATCATCTTTTTTTGAAGAACCTACTGTAAATTTAAAAATTCTTTGTTCTCCATCTTGCCCCGCAATAATACCAGAAATTTTTATATCTCTTTTTGCACCAGGAATTAAATCACCTAAAACAAAAATACTATTATCAGGGCTAGTGGATTTTGGATTAGAAGAAGATAAATTAAAACCAAAAGGATAATCTATTTTTAATATTAAATTTTTAATAATATTAGTTGAGTTTGAATTTATTTCTATAGAAAAATCTGTGTTTTGATTCGCATTTATTTCGGTGGGTCCGCTTACTTTTATATTTACTGGGGAAGAAGAAAGTAAAACATTAAAATTTTTTTCTTTGCTAAAAACAGCATTGGAACCCGAAACTCTATATTCAGTAATTACTTTAATAATTTTTTGAGAATTTTCTTCTCCATATAAAATTGATTTAATCAATCTTTTTTTACTTTTGCCTATACTTATATCACCTAAAATTTCACTATATCTTTTCATATCTATAGATTGATCAATAGCATTTTTTGTTCCATCTGGAAATTCTATTTGTAAATCTACAACTTTCAAATCTATATTATTATTATTTTTTACTTCTATTTCTAATGGCAATTCTTCTCCGCCAGCAATAGATATCGGACCACTTATCAATATATCAATATTATTTCCTGAAATAATATTATTTCCTAGAAAAAATTTTGAAAAAGTAAAACCGAGAGCCAAAATAAAAAATATAAAAGCTCCTAGAAAAAGTTTTGTATAAGGAATTTGAAAATTATTTTTTGCTTTTTTTTCTTTTATATTCCAAGTAAAAGGCGTATTTGAATTTATTTTTTCCTTCAAAGGATGTCTTCTTTTTAAAAAAATTCCATTATTATTTTTAGAATATAAAAAATCTTTCATCCTATCTATATTATTTTGTTTTTCATTAAAATTATTCTCCATGTAAATAGTTTATCATATTTATTTTTATAAAAAAGAATAAAAAAATAAAAAAGTTTGTCGTTTGTCGTTGGCAAGGAGAGCAAACAAATAAAAAAACAAAGGGGAAAGTTTTTTGCTAATAATTCTTAAAAAAAATAACAAATTTTTTATTTTACTTTTAAAAAAACAAATTAATAAGAAAAAGTCTTTCGCTTCTCCGACGCAAGGTAGTAGTTTGCTTGCTCTCTTCCGGTTTTTAAACGCAGTAAAAAATTGCGGAAGAGGTGGGATTTGAACCCACGATAGATTTTAATCTATACCACATTTCGAGTGTGGCGCTTTCAACCACTCAGCCACTCTTCCATCATATTCTAAAAAATTAGAAAATAAATAATAACATTTTTTTGCTTTTTTTCAAAAAAATGTTATGCTACTTTTTGTATTTAAGATTTTTTAGAATTAAAAAATAGAATTTATGTTATAAATTTATTTTTACCTTAAATTTTAAATATTCATAATTTATAAATCTTTTAATTTTAAATATTTTTAAACCTTGTTTATAAATTATAAATTTTTATAACTTTTTTTAACTTTATAACTTTATAAACTTTCAACTTTTTCGGCCTTATCGTCTAACGGTTAGGACACGGCCTTTTCAAGGCTGTAATCGGGGTTCAATTCCCCGTAAGGTCACAGATTTTGAGCATAGCGAAAAAGCTGTGGCCTTAAGCAAGCAAACTGCTTTGCTTGCGTCGGGGAATTGAAAAGGTTTCCCTTATTTTTGAGTAATTACTATTACGAAAAAATGGGAAACCTATACTGAACCTGTAAGGTTCGAATCTCGCCCTCTCCGCAGTTTTGAACGCAGTGAAAAACT
>JBDRFT010000038.1:0-3143 GCA_043818495.1 bacterium
TATAGAAAGTCACTAGGATACAAAAATGCGTATGAAGTTGCTTTGGAACGTGGTATCATACAAAAGATACCAGAATTCAAATTGAATATTTGGTCGGAAACATTATCAGAAAAAATTGCATTTCACCTATGAATTTTCCAGCATTCTCTTTTTTAATGTTAGTATTTATTTACTTTTTTGTCAAGCTTTGAATATTTTTTTGCACTTTGCTAATAATTTTTTCTATAATCCCAATCTATTTAAAAAAATAAATGTTTAATTTTAATTTTTTTATTATTTATCTTTTTTAACTTTTATCCAAGTCTATTATTTAAATATTTATTATCATTGCTCTCATTATTACTTTTCTAGTTTATGTGGATTATGATTTACACATAATTTATCACTGCATCTTTCTGGAATGGTTTTGGGTCACAAATAATTTCTTCGCCGACGCTCAGAAATTTTCGCGACCCCGACTCGCGGTTTGCGTTGCTACGCAAACATCGCTCCGTCTCACCAAAACCATTACGCGCGAAACGCAGGTTTCGCGCTTCCATTATTTTTCTAATTTATGTGGATTATGATTTACACATAATTTATCACTGCATCTTTCTGGAATGGTTTTGGTGCCTTCCATCATAAGTGCTTTACAAATTGAACAAAATCGTCCCGTTGGTTTAGCTTTAATAGCATTTTTACATTTTGGATAATTTGTACAGCTATAAAATATTCCAAATCTTCCCTTTTTTTCCATCATTTCACCTTGACTAATTCCATCTAATCCCGCTTTGCAAAGAGGGCATTTTACCCCAGTAGTTATTTGTGGAAAAGCATTTTTTTTAATATATTTACATTTTGGATAATTTAAACAAGAAACAAATTTTCCAAATTTTCCATCTCTTTCCACAAGTTTTCCATTTTTACATTCAGGACAATTTTCACCAGTTTCTTTTGGCCCTTCCATTTCTTCTCCTGTTATTTTTCTCGCACCAAGACAAGTAGGAAAATTTTTACAACTTAAAAATTTTCCATTTTTTGAAAGTTTAATAAGCATAGTTTTTTTACATTTAGGACATTTTATATTTGCATCAGCTTCTCCAATATTTGTTATTTTTTCCATATGTTCTTTTGATTTAATTTCTTTTAAAAATGGTTTATAAAAATCACTCAAAGTTTTAACATATTCTCTTTTCCCCTTTGCAATATCGTCAAGCTCATCTTCCATTTCTGCGGTGAATGAATCGCTAATATATTTTGCAAAATTATTTTCTAAAAAATTACTCACGACTTCTCCTGTATCTGTGGGAAAAAGAGCTTTATTTATTTTTTCAATATATTCTCTATCCCCAAGAGTTTTGATAATAGAAGCATATGTGGAAGGTCTCCCAATTCCTCTTTTTTCAAGTTCTTTAATAAGACCTGCTTCGCTATATCTTCCGGGAGGTTCTGTAAATTTTTCTATACTTTTTAATTCTATCAATTTTAAAATATCTCCAACTTTGACAGATGGTAATTCAATATCTTCACCATGAGCGTCTGAATCAACTTTTAACCAACCATCAAAAAGTGTTCGGGAACCATTTATAGAAAAAGTTGGAATTTTATAATTATTCAAATTTGTAATTTCGTATGTTTTTTCTTCGCTCCCAATTATTGTGGTAATTTTTGTTCTCAATATTTTTGCATCAGACATTTGCGAGGCTGTTGTTCTTCGCCAAATAAGTTCATAAAGTCTTTGTTGTTCATCTGTCAAACCAGCATTTATTTTATTTATTTCTGTTGGTCTTATTGCTTCGTGAGCTTCTTGAGCATTTTTACTTTTTGTTATATAGATATTTCTTTTTGCGTAATTTACTCCATATTTTTTTGTAATCATAATATTAATTTGGTCAAGAGCATTTACGCTTAAATTTACGCTATCTGTTCTCATATAAGTAATAAGTCCATTTTCATAAAGTTTTTGAGCAATTCCCATAGTTTTTGAAGGAGCAAAACCTAAACGAGTGCTTGCTGTTTGTTGAAGAGTAGATGTTGTAAATGGGGCTTTTGGACTTCTTTTTGTTTCTGTTCCTGTAACACTTTTTATAGACCAAATTTCTTTATTTCCAATTTCAAGAATTTTTTCAACTTCTTTTATATCGCGAATTTCTTTATCACAAACAAGTTTAATTTTAATTTTATTTTTTGTTTCAGTATCAGCTTCAATAATCCAATATTGTTCTGATTTAAACGCGCGAATTTCTCTTTCCCTTTCCATTATTATTCTGAGCGCAGGAGACTGAACTCTTCCAGCAGAAAGTCCATAACGAACTTTTTTCCAAATAAGCCCAGAAAGGTCATAGCCAACAAGTCTGTCGAGAACTCTTCTGGCTTCTTGAGCTTTTCTTAAATTTTGGTCAATTTCAGTTGAATGGGTGAGAGCTTCTTTAATTGCATCTTTTGTAATTTCATAAAAACGAATTCGCTTAACTTTATAATTTTTAATATTCTTTGTGTTTAACTTTTTATTTTCTATTTTTAATTTTTCATTATCATCAAGGTCACAAGCCTTGACAATATGCCATGCAATAGCCTCTCCTTCTCTATCAGGGTCGGTTGCGAGTAAAATCTCGTCTGCTTTTTTTGCTAAACTTTTTATTTCAGAAACAATTTTTTCTTTTCCCGGACTAATTTCATAATTAGGAATAAAACCATTAGGAATATCAATGGCAGTTTTATTACTTTTTGGCAAATCACGAATATGTCCGATGCTAGCACGAACCGTATAAGCCCCTTCCAAATATTTTTCTATAGTCCGCGCTTTTGACGGAGACTCAACAATTAAAAGTTTCATTTCATAATTAATATAACATATTTTATTTTTTAGCAAAATTTTTATAAAAAATATTTAACAAACACATTTAATATTTGATAAAAATCATTAAAACAAAACAAAAAGGGTTTTCGGCTCCGCCGAAAACCCTTTTTATTTTTTATTTTTTTAAACAATTTTTTTTGATATTTTTTTATTTTCACAATTCATAATTCATAATTCATAATTTATAATTTATAATTCATTTCTAACTTTCTACTTTATAAACTTTATAACTTTGTCAGCCATATCCTTCATCTCGTCTGTACAAATAACCAAAATTTCAACAGGTGAAAAAATAGTATTTATT
>JBDRFT010000039.1:0-23988 GCA_043818495.1 bacterium
GTGCCCGGGGCGGGAATCGAACCTTACAGGTTCAGTGCAGGTTTCCCATTTTTTCTGATGATTACACCAGAAAAGATATGGGAGAACCTTTTCGATTTCCGCACGCAAGCAAAGCAGTTTGCTTGCTCCCATGCACAATTAAAAAATCAATCGAAAGTGATTTTTTAATTGTGCCCGGGGCGGGAATCGAACCCACATCCGCAATGCAGACAACATTTTAAGTGTTGCGTGTATACCAGTTCCACCACCCGGGCATTTAAAAATATTATTTTAATATTTTTAACTTTATTAAATTTATTCAAATTTATTCTAACAAAAATTTTTAAAAATTAACAATATTAATATTATTATGTTTGATATATTTTTAAAATACCAAAATTAATAAAATACGTCAATTTTTCTATTTAATTTTTTTATTTTTAAACTTATTTTTAAATGTCTCAATATAATCTAGTAGATCATTTATCGTTGGAGTTGAAATTTCATAATAATTTTTAAATTATTTTAATTTTTAAAATTTGTAATTTAACTTTTTACTTTATAAACTTTTCTCTTGAGGCCTGGGCGAGAATCGAACTCGCGTGTTTTCCTTTTGCAGAGGAATGCTTTACCACTTAGCAACCAGGCCAACTATTAGTTTTTTAGCTTATATGTCATTAGCTTATTAAACAATTTTGAATTTTTAAACTGAAACCGAATAGTTTATAATTTTAAAACTGAAACATAATAATTAAATTTATAAACAGAATTATTTGTTTATAACATATTCAATAAATTTTATTCAGTTTAAAAATTTAGTTTAAAAATTCCAACTAAGTATCAAATGTTAAATATTTTTTTTATTTTTACTTATTACTTATTACAAATTACTTATTACTATTTTTTATAATGCAATCTTGTCTATTTTTTGTCTATGTTTTTCGCCTAAATCTATTTGAAAATCAAAAATTGGAATTCTTCCTAATTTGCTGTGTTTTTTTATATATTGTCTAAATTCTGTTCTTATTCTTTTTGCAAATTCAAGGACGGCGTCCTCTTTATTTTCAGGCAAAACTGTAAATAAAACATTAGCACATTTTTCATCATTTGAAAATTTTACATTAGTAATTGTAATAAGGGCGGTGCCATTTGATTTTTTTTGCATAAATTCCGCTGCTATTATTTTTATAATTTTAATTATTCTCTCTGATTTTTTTTCGTTCATAGTTTAAACTAACTTTAGTTTATTAATTAATTTTTAATGACTTAATTTTAAAACATTTCTAAATAATTTTAAAATAATTTTTTCTTTAACTTGAAAATTTAAAAATTAAAAATTGAAAATTAATTATTTATTTTCAACTTTCAATTTTCAACTTTCAACTTTCAACTTTATAACTTTCCACTTTCCACTTTTTACTTTATAAACTTTCTACTTTTTTATTTCTCCATTGTTTTAAATAATAAAAGTTTATCTCCGGGAGCTGGTGGAATTTCTGAAACAAATTGACAACCAAATTCAACCCCTTCGCGTATTTCGCTAACTTTATTTTTGTCTTTTTCTAAATCTCTAATTTTTCCTCTGCCTATTTCAATATTTTTACGTATTATTTTAGCATCTTCTCCTATAAAAACAGTTCCTTTTTCAACTCTTGCTCCCAAAATATATTTATCTTTTATTGCACTAAAATTTTTTAATACTTTTATTTCAGCGGTTATTTCTTCAACTATTATTTTAGGAGTTCTTTTTAAAATTTCTTCATTTAAATATTCTGTGATTTTATAAATTATATCAAATTTTTTTATTTCTATTCCTGTTCTTTCTGCTAAATCTTTAGCAGAAGAATCTATTCCAACATCAAAGCCAAGTATAATGGCAGGATTATTTCCAGAAGCAAGTTTTACATTATTTTCTGAAATATTTCCTATTCCAGTTCCGATAATTTTTATTTTTATTTTATTTTTTTCTAATGTTTCGGTCGAGAGTTTATCTGAAGTATTAGAATTAATTTTATCTATTTCATGTTCTACGGCATGAATAGAACCAGCCGCTTCTGTTTTTATCATTATTCTGATGACATCTGTTTCAAAATCATCAGTAGAATTATTTACACTATAATTTTTAATTAAATAATTTTTATTTTTTTCTATTTCTGTTTTATTTTCCAAAATATATTTTTCCACATCTTTTTTATTATCAAAAGTAATAAAAAATTCTCCAACTTTTGGAAGTTTATCAAAACCAATAATTCTAACAGGTGATGAAAAAATAGCTTCTGTTATTTTTTTACCTAAAAAATTTTCCATCATTCTTGTGGGGGCAATTCTATCTCCAGAAACTATATACATTCCATTTCCCATATATCCATCTTTTATTATAAGAACAGCAGTTATTCCTTTTTGTTTATCAAGATGAGCTTCTATAATTAAACCTTCGGCAAGTTTTTTTGTATCTCCTTTAAAATTTTCTATTTCAGCAATAAGTAAAATCATATCTAAAAGTTCAGAAATGCCTTGACCAGTTTTTGATGAAATTGGTACGAAAGGAATAGTTCCGCCATACCCTTCAATATAAATTCCATTTTCTATTAAAGAGTTTTTTGTTTTTTCTATATTTGCACCGGGTTTATCTATTTTACTTATCGCTACTATATAAGGTATTTTACTATCAATAATACATTTGAGAGCTTCAAGTGTTTGATTTTTTACTCCTTCTTCCGCGGAAACAATAAGTATCGCTATATCAGCTATCTTTGTTCCACAAGCTCTCATAAAATTAAATGCTTCATGACCTGGAGTATCTAAAAAAGTAATTCTTTCTTCTGTTCCTTGTGGCATTTTATGAATTATTTCATATGCAGAAATTCTTTGAGTAATTCCCCCTGCTTCTGTATCTACGATATTTGTTTTTCTTATATAATCCAAGAGAGTTGATTTTCCATGATCAATATGACCCATTATACAAATAATAGGAGGACGTTTTATTATATTATTTTTAGTTTCAGTATTTTCTTCCATAACAAAAACATATCAAAAAAAAGCCAAAAAATCAAATCATTCTTATTTTTTTTAAGTTTTAAATTTTTACTAAAATAAAAATGTCTACGGAAGCGAACATGTTCGTTTCCGTAGACAAGTCTAAAAATATGAAAATAGAAAAAAATAAAATTAATTATTATATTTTTGTCACTCTCATATGAGAGTGACGAAGTTTTTTAAAAATAAAAATTATCGTTTCTTGTGAAAAAAATTAAAAATAAAAAGCAGGGAGGTTTTCGGCTCCGCCGAAAACCCTTTTAATTTCAATAATTTAGGCACGACCCGAATTCATTTGTTTTTAAAAACTCAGTGGTTTAAATTTATTTTTTATTTTTAATTTACATTTTATTTATCTGTGTTTATCTGCGTAAAGTCTTTTAACAAAGAATGTCTTAGTATAGGGAGGCTTGATATAGAGGCAAAAGCCTTGATTGAGCTTGTGCCCGAATAAGGTTAGACCAAAAACTATATCCAGAGGCAGAATCTACCCTCAATCAGGCACTGCAGATATGCCGGAGGTGTGGCTATAAACTTTATGAAGCACAGATCGAGATGTTATCAGGGGAGATTTTGAAACTCAGGGGGGGGAATGCCGAAATGTTGAAAGTTTAAAACTCAAGGGAGGACCTTTGTGATGCAAGTCACGAGGTTCTCCCATTTTTTTTACGTTACAATAAAATTTAAGCAGGATAGAAATTAAAATTGAAATTCAAATATTCAAAATTTTAAACAAATCTTTAAATTATCTAATAAGTAATCATCTACATTTATCGGTACCTTGAATATTAACTAACCTTGCAAAAAAATTAGTATTTGATATTATATAAATATAACTTTTAAAACACAGAGAGAAAAACCGCATCTGGAATTGATTAAAATAAAATTATTAAAATAATAATAAAAAAATTTAATTTTATTATCAAACAACTTTTATTTAATTAAAAAAAATTTTGATTTTGTTTTTATTTTTTTTTATAATTTTCTGTTAAATGTCAAATATTTTTAATATTTGTTTAAAATATTCAGTTAATAAAATTTATTTAGTTTCAGTTTAAAAAACAAAGTTAAAAATCTTAAATCTATTTTTGTTTATGTCTATTTTACAAATTTTTAATAAAAAATGGGATATTAATTTTTTTAATAAACTCTCAAAAATAATAAAAGATTTTAGCATAACTAAAAAAATATTTTTTTATTTTCTATGCGTAATTTTTATATCTTCAAGTTTGGTTTTATTAAATAAAGTTAATAATTTAATTTCAAAACAAGTTCCAACAAATGGAGGTTTTTTAAAAGAAGGAATTATAGGAGCCCCCAGATTTATAAATCCCGTTCTTGCTATGTCTGATGCAGATAATGATTTAACATTTCTTATTTATTCAGGATTGCTAAAATCTTCTAAAAATAATATACTAATACCTGATTTGGCTCAAAGTTATGAAATATCTCCTGATGGATTAGTTTATGCTTTTATTCTTAAAGATAATATTTATTTTCATGATGGAAAAAAAATTACAACTGATGATATTGAATTTACAATAGATAAAATTCAAGACAGCATTATAAAAAGTCCTAAACGTCCCAGATTTTATGATGTAAAAGTTGAAAAAATTAATAATAAAGAAATTAAATTTATTTTAAAAAAACCATATTCTTCATTTTTAGAAAGTCTTACTGTCGGAATATTGCCAAAACATTTATGGGAAAATTTAAATTCGGAGCAATTTTCTCAAAGTCAATATAATATTGAACCAATAGGTTCGGGGCCATATAAAATAAGTAAAATGGAAACTTTAAAAAAAAATATCTTGCTTATTCCAACTTATTATGAGTTAATTGCTTTTAATAAATATGCGGGAGGAATGCCTTTTATAAATATGTTTATAATTAAATTTTATAAAGATGAAAAAAGTCTTATTGACGGATATAATAAAAAAGAAATAGAAGCTATGAATTCTATTTCTCCAGAAAAAATTATTAATCTTAAAAATCAAAAAAAGACAGAAATAAATACAGCCGTTCTTCCAAGAATTTTTGCGATTTTTTTTAATCAAAATCAATCAGAAGTTCTTGCATATAAAGAAGTTAGACAAGCTTTAAACTTGGCGATAGATAAAAATAAAATTATAAATGATGTTTTATTTAATTATGGAAAAAGTCTTTCTAGTCCTATACCAATAGGTTTTATAAATAATCAAAATGATGATATTAAAAATAGCGATATAGATGGCGCAATAAATTTGCTTAAAAAAAATAATTGGGTAAAAAGTTCAAGCACAGGAATAATGAGTAAAAAAATTAGCAAAACAAAAACAATTCAACTTTCTATAATAATTTCTACATTAAATAGTCCCGACCTTATTCAAACGGCAGAATTAGTAAAAAGTGATTGGGAAAAAATTGGAGCTCAAGTTGAAATAAAACAATTTGATTTTGGAGATTTACAACAAAATATTATTAGACCTAGAAAATTTGACGCTCTTCTTTATGGAGAAGTTATTGGCAGAGATATGGATTTTTTTGCTTTTTGGCATTCATCTCAGAGAAATGATCCCGGTTTAAATATTTCTATGTATACAAATACAAAAGTAGATAAACTTTTAGAAGACGCGAGAAAAACTTCGGATATATTGGAAGGAATAAATAAAGATAAAATTTTTTCAGAAGAAATTCAAAAAGATATTCCTGTAATATTTTTATATTCACCCGAATTTATTTATATTGTAAATGATAAAATAAAAGGATTGGCGCTTGAAAATATAGCATCGCCTTTTGAAAGATTTTTAAATATAAATAATTGGTATATAGAAACAAATAATGTTTGGAAAATATTTTTAAATATAAATTAAGTAAATATGAATTGGGAATGAGGAATTAGGAATTTATTTATGAAAACGTTTTGTTTTTTTTGTTTGTGAAAAATTAGTTTTTTAAAAAACCAATTTTTCACGAACAAAAAAACAAGAAATTTTTTATAAGAAACAAAATAAAGTAAACAAATAAAATTTAATTATGAATAATAATCAACAAAATACACAAAATAATCAGAATACCAGGTCTTTTTCCGCTATCACAAATAATGTAAATGCAGGCAATAAAACTTTTGTTGCTGAAAATTTAAATAAAATGGAAATTCCAAAGAAAAATTTTGTTTTTATAAGAAAAAATAATCATATGCATAATAATCGAAATAATAATTCTAGAAATTCTTTAAAAAAACATAATGTTAGAAAAGTAACTTCTAGGTCTGAAACAAAAAAAGAACAAATTATTCCGGCTTTGGCTGAAAATAATATAAGAATTATTCCACTTGGAGGAGTTGAAGAGGTCGGGAAAAATATGACTGTTATAGAATATGGTGATGATATTATTATTATAGATGCAGGTATACAATTTAAAACAGAAGAAACTCCCGGTATAGATTTTATTCTTCCAAATACAAAATATCTTGAACAAAAAAAAGAAAAAATAAAAGGTTTAATAATTACTCATGGACATTTAGACCATATCGGTGCGATACCTTTTATTATGGAAAATTTGGGCAATCCTCCAATTTATACTAGAGAATTTGGAGCACTTTTAATAAAAAAAAGACAATCCGAATTTCCTCATTTACCAGAATTAAATATAAAAGTAATAGATAAAGATACTAATTTTTTACCCATTTCTCAAAATTTAAAAATTAAATTTTTTGGTATTACTCATTCTATTCCAGATTCTACAGGAATAATTATTGAAACTCCTCTTGGAGATATTGTAAGTACTGGGGATGTAAAAGTTGATAATGTAAATGAAATTCCAAAAGAAAAAGAATTTGAACAATATAAATTTTTTCAAAATAGAAAAGTTCTTCTTTTAATGATGGATTCTACGGGTGTAGAAAAACAAGGCTGGGGAATTTCTGAAGATTTAGTTATTGAAACAATAGATAAAATAGTAAAAAATGTTTCGGGAAGAGTTATTATTGCAACTTTTTCATCTCAAGTTGAACGTATTTTACATTTTATAAAAATGGCTGAAAAATATGGGAAAAAATTAGTTATAGAAGGTAGAAGTATGAAAAATAATGTAGAAATAATTAAATTTTTAAAACTTGCTGATACGAAACATATTATTCCTGTTGAAGAAATACAAAATTATCCCCCTCATAAATTAATGATACTTTCTACTGGCGCGCAAGGAGAAGAATTTGCGGGACTTATGAGAATGGCAAATAATTCTCATAAATATATTAAATTAGTTAAAACAGATACTATTATTTTATCTTCTTCAATTATTCCGGGAAATGAAAGAGCCATTGTCGGATTAAAAGATAATTTATATAGACATGATTCAAAAATAATTACTTATTCTGATACAGATGTTCATGCTGGAGGTCATGGAAAAAGAGCTGAGCTTGAATGGATACATCAACAAATTCCTTATAAATTTTTTATGCCTGTTCATGGAAATCATTATATGCTTAAAATTCATACAGAACTTGCTTTAAATAATAATGTGCCCAAAGAAAATATTATTGTTCCGGATAATGGAAGTATTATTGAAATAACAGATAACGGAACAAAAATAAAAATGTTGAAAGAAAAAGCTCCATCAGGAATTATTATGGTTGATGGATTTTCTATTGGTGATGTTCAAGAAGTGGTAATAAGAGATAGACAAATGCTCGCACAAGACGGAATGTTTGTAATTATTGTAAATATAAATATGAGCACAGGTAAATTAAAAAAATCTCCCGATATTATTTCCAGAGGTTTTGTATATTTAAAAGAATCACAAGATCTTTTGAAAAAAACTAGGGCCATAATTAAAAAAACTGTGGAAGAAGGAGCGGTTGGAAATCCAATAAATTTTGATATTTTAAAAGGTGCGATTTCTGATAATATAAGCAGATATTTATTTCAAGAAACGGCCAAGAAACCGATGGTGATACCGGTGGTGATTGGGGTGTAAAATAAGTTAAAAAGTTAAAAGTCTTAAATAAGTTGAAAGTTATCAAGTTTATAAAGTTGAAAGTAAAAAATGAATTATAAATTATGAAAAATTAAATAAAAAAAACAAAAACACAGGAAAGAATTTTTGCAAAACAAAAATTTTTTCCTGTGTTTTTGTTTTCTTATATTTCACATTTATATTAGTCTCATTTATTAGAAAATTTAGAAATTTATCTGATTCAGATGTTTTAATGAAAAACAAAAAGAAATTTGTTTAAAAAATTTTAAAAATATTTTTAGTATTTACGAAAAACTCAGACAAACATTAAAGACAGATTTTGATTATAAAAAAACACATAAATATTTTTCTTTAACCTATTAAAACCCTTACAAATTAAGGGGTTTGGGGAGGTGTGGATAAGTACAAAATAAACAATTCAAAAATCAATGTTCTTATGCTATATTATGAGAAACAAAAAGCACCCTTGTTAAATATGTTATTAATAAAATTATAAAAGTTGAGTTCGGCTTGAGGGTGTTGGGTGCGGAATTATTTTAAATAATCTAACACTATGAATTACGAAATGTAAATAATTTGTATAAAGATTAAATTTATCTGTGTTTATTAAATAAATATTTTGCAGAAAAACGCGGAAATCAACGCAGAAAAAATTTCGTAAATAAGATAAATAAATAAAAATAAATAAAAAAAATTAAGTTTTGTTTTTATTTTCATTGCCAAGGTAGCTCAGTTGGTAGAGCATGTCCCTGAAGAGGATGTGGTCGGCGGTTCGAGTCCGCCCCTTGGCACCAGTAAAATTTTTATACAAATGAAAATTTGTTTTTGTAAATAATTTTAAAAAATAAAAAAATAGAAATGGTTTTCGGCGGAGCCGAAAACCATTTTTATTTTTTTATTTTTCCTTACAATTATTTATTATTTTTTATTTTCTTAATTCATAATTCGATCTGGTTTGCTTTGTTATCATTCGTAATGAAGTTCTCCCTTTTTTGATATCAAATGAAATATTTCCATTTTTCATATCAATTATTACTATACCACCTTTTGATATTTTTTGAGAAATTATAAAAGAAGCGATATGATTTAAAATTTTATCTTGAATAAGTCTTTTTAAGGGCCGTGCACCATTTTGAGGATTATAACCTTCTTTTGCTAAATAATTTAAAACTTCATCTGAAATTTGTAAAAATATTTCTTTTGTTTTTAATCTATCTTTAATTTGTTCAATTTGTATATCAACAATTTTTCTTATAGCCTCTTCACTTAAAATATCAAAAACTATTATATCATCCAAACGATTTAAAAATTCTGGTTTAAAAAATTCTTTCAAACTAGAAAATAATTTTTCTTTTACTAAATTATATTTGTTATTTTTTTCATCATTTGTGGTAAATCCTATTTGTTCCATTTTGTCTATAAACTGAGCCCCAATATTTGATGTCATTACTATTAAAGAATTTTTAAAATTTACTACTCTGCCTTTTGAATCAGTAAGTCTTCCTCCATCAAAAACTTGTAATAATAAATTAAAAACTTCTGGATGTGCTTTTTCTATTTCATCAAATAAAATTACAGAATATGGTCTATGTCTTACTATTTCAGTAAGAGAACCGCCTTCTTCAAATCCAATATATCCCGGTGGTGGGCCTATGAGTTTTGAAGTAGAATGTTTTTCCATAAATTCAGACATATCTACTCTTATAAGTGCATTTTCATTATCAAATAAAAATTCTGCAAGAGCTTTTGTCAATTCTGTTTTTCCTACTCCTGTTGGACCAAGAAAAATAAATGAACCAATTGGTTTATTTGGGTCTGCAATTCCAGCGCGGGATCTTTTTATTGTGTCTGAAATTTTTCTTATAGCTTCAGTTTGTCCAATAATTCTTTTTTGAAGTTCTTCTTCCATTCTTATAAGTTTATGAGCTTCACTTTCAAGCATTTTTGAAACAGGAACTCCAGTCCATTTTGAAACTACCTGTGCGATATCTTCTTCCACAATTTCTTCTTTCAAAACCCTTCTTGAAGATTGAAGTTTTTTTAATTTTTTTATTTTTATATCTAATTCTTTTTCTGCTTCTGGAATTTTTCCATATCTTATTTCTGCGACTTTTGAAAGATCTGTTTGAACTTCCGCATTTTCAGCTTCATTTCTTAAAATTTCCAAATTTTTTTTAAGAGATTTTATACTATTTAAAATTTCTTTTTCAGTTGTCCATCTAAGTTCAATATCTGCAGTTTTTTCTTTTAAATCAGCAATTTCTTTTTCTATAATTTTAATTTTATTTAATTTTTCTGTTTTTTTCCCCATTTCAGATGCAAAAGAATTAAGAGATTTTTTTTCTATTTCAAGTCTCATTATTTTTCTTTTTATTTCTTCAAGAATTGGTGGCGTATTTTCAAGAGAAATTTTAAGCATTGAAGAAGTCTCATCAATAAGGTCCACAGCTTTATCAGGTAAAAATCTATCAGTAATATATCTGCTACTTAAATTTACAGCAGATAAAATAGCTTCATCAGTAATTCGGACACCATGATAAAGTTCATATTTTTCTTTAAGACCTCTTAAAATATTAATTGCATCTTCTATAGATGGCTCCGAAACTATTACAGACTGAAAACGTCTGGTAAGTGCCGAGTCTTTTTCTATTTTTTGATATTCTTTAAATGTTGTTGCTCCAATAGTTCTAAGGTCACCTCTTGACAATGCAGGTTTTAACATATTTGAAGCGTCCATTGATCCCTCAGCAGAACCAGCACCAACAATAGTATGTATTTCATCTATAAAAAGAATTATTTTTCCTTCAGACTTTTCTATTTCTTTAATAATTCCTTTTAATCTTTCTTCAAATTCTCCTCTATATTTTGTTCCAGCAATAAGAAGTCCGAGGTCAAGAGAAACTAATTCTTTTTCTCTTAAAGATTCTGGCACATCATTTGTTGTTATTCTTATTGCAAGTCCTTCTACAATAGCAGTTTTTCCAACGCCAGCTTCTCCTATAAGAATTGGATTATTTTTTGTTCTCCTTGAAAGAATTTGAATTATTCTTGAAATTTCATTGTCTCGTCCTATAACAGGGTCAAGCTTATTTTCTTTTGCAAGCTTTGTAAGATTTCTAGTATATTTTAAAATTGCTCTATATTTTTTAGGCTGATTTATTTCATCTCCTTTTAAATTTTTTAAATCCGAAAGAATTTTTAATATAGTTGCTTTATTAATTTTAAATTTTTGTAAAATATCTCTTGCCGAACTTGGTGTATTAAATATTGCGAGAAAAAGATGTTCAGTAGAAATAAATTCATCTTTTAAATCTTGTGCTTCTTTTCCTGATAAATCTAAAATTTGAGCTAAATCTGGAGTTAAAAACATTTGATTTAAAGGAGAAAGAGTTGCCGATGAAATATTAGTTTCTATTGATTCAAGAATTGAGTCTGTAAATAAAATTATATCAATTTCTAATTTATCTAAAATTGAAGAAACAACACTTTCTTCTTGAAGAACTAAAGCGGCTAAAAGATGGAGCGAATTAACATAATTTTGCCCACGTTCAACAGCAAGCTCATGAGCTCTTCTTATTATTTCTTTTGCTTTTGTTGTAAAATCACCAAGTGGGGGCATAAAATAAATAAAGTTTAATTAATAATTAGTAAATATCACTTGTGATTTGCGACGGCGAAAAATAATTTTTTTTCCATTTTTTTTTAAAAAAATTTAAAAAAACTATTTTTTGCCATCGTCACAATTTTTAAAAAATTAAATCAACTTAACTATAAAACTATATTAACTTTGTTAATAAAAAAGTCAAATAGAAAACAAAAAAACAACTATGAATTATGAAAACAAAAAGTAATAAGTAATGTAATAAGTAATAAGTAAAAGGTAAAAATAAAAAAAAGCAAAAAGGTTTTCGCTTCGCGAAAACCTTTTTGCTTTCCTTTTTTTGTATTTTTTATTTTTATTATAATTTATAATTCATAATTTATAATTTAGTTTTTTACTCATTTTTACTTCATTTAATTTTTAATAAAATATTTTTTTAAAAATAATCTAATTAAATAATTTTTTTAAAAATAAAAAACCTTGCTCTCTCATGAGAGAGCAAGGTTGTGAGGAAAGATTTAAACATCATTAAGTGTTCGGCTTCAAACAAGAATTCAGGACTATTCCTCTAATTTGATAATCTTTCCTGAAAAATAATCTTCAGAAAAAAGATTATAGGAAACTCTTACCTTCATCCCCTTGCCCACGTTTCCGAGCGACTCATACTGATAAGGATGAGTAAAAAAGGAGTCTCGGATAAAAATTAATTTTTGCCAGAGTCTGCATTCCCTTAGACTATTATCCATAAGAATCCATTTCCCATTATCTCCTTTCTTAAAACTCTATTTCCACCACTTTTTTTAGATCTTCAGTATAACTGGCACTGCCTGTCTTTAGGCAGACCGTGTTATACAACTTATTGTAACTTTCAAACAACCCCGTCTTTAAATAAATCACCTTTTTTCCTCTTTTTCATCAGGAAAAAAAATAAATTTCCTCCCGGAAAGAAGACTATTAAAAAACATTTTTCTCACCTCCTTTTAACTGAATTCTTTTTAGAATAGCACCAACAAGGAGAAGTCAAATTGGTCACAAGAGTGCCTTGACAAAAATTAAAAGATAGAATAGATTAAAGGTGAATTCAGGGGAAATTGTTCTTTAAAAATTAAAGCCTTGCGCTCCAGAAATTTGGGTTTAAAATTTTAGATTGTAGTTTTATTTTTTATCTTTTGAATTTTTAAACTTAGATTTCTGGAGCACAAAAACAATATTGAGTGCTATCAGAAAGGAGAAAAAAATGGAAAAAATACTTTTTATAGATGGTGAGCCGTGGGTTAGCGCTTCTTTAATTAGAGCTTTAAGAAAAAGATACCAAGTAAAAATAGCTCTTTCAGGAAGTGCTGCTATTAAAAAATTAAGAAGTCGGCCTTACGATTTGGTGTTGACGGAAATAACAATACCTATTGCAGTTGACGCTGAAATTCCTGATGAGAGTTTAAGAGGAATGCAGGGAAGAGGATTGGGAATTTACATCTTAAAACAGCTTCGAGACGGTAAATTCCCTTCACGGAGAGATATTCCAGTAATTGTCTTTACTTTTGAATCGGAGATAAGCTTTCAAAAACCAGCAAAAAAGGTGTTAAGAAACAAAAGAAGATATTTCCAAAAACCAAGAGCGTTTGAAGTGCTGAACAGGTTTATTAATGGTGTTATGAAAAGAGAAAAGAGAAAAAACAAACATTTAAAAGAGGGTGGATAAACCCTCTTTTTTTATTTTTGTTGGACCGAACGAAATGAATGACTCCCCGAAGGGTTGCTTTTTAAACATTTTTAAAAACTCTTATTGTTTTCTGGAGATTGATTCATTGAAAATTGGATTGCTGGATTTATTAATAGAGGACGACCCTCTGCAACTTTTAATTTAACGGGATTTATGATATTTTAGAAAAAGTTGAGTTAAAATTTCCATAATATGAAATTAAAAAATCAATATTATTTTTTGCGGCATGGCAAAACAATTCATCAGACAAAGAAGAAAAATTTAATTTACTTACCAAAAAATTCGTCAAATGTCTGTTTTGCTAAAAAAGGGCGAGAGAGAAATAAAGAAATCAGCCAAAGGAACTTTGAATTACGAAACTCCTTTTTTCCGACTTTCCTGAATTCTTTTTAGAATAGCACCAACAAGGAGAAGTCAAATTCGCCGAGCATACCTTTTTGTCTTGTTTCGTTTCTATAATTTGATAATATAACTATTATAAATTATTTTAAATAAATGTCAGAAAAAAATAAAAAAATTAGCACGGAGCCATATAAAGGAGTCAGAGATTTTTATCCAGAAGATATGTTTATTCAAAATTACATTTTTGACATAATGAGAAAAACAGCGGAAAGTTTTGGTTATAGCGAATATAATGCTTCCGTTCTTGAATACGCAGATTTATACAAAGCAAAATCTGGAGAGGAAATTATAAATAATCAAACTTATACTTTTAAAGACCGTGGCGATAGGGAAGTTTCATTAAGACCTGAAATGACACCAACTGTTGCAAGAATGGTCGCTTCAAAATTAAAAGAAACTCTTTTCCCCCTCAGATGGTATTCTATCCCAAATCTTTTTAGATATGAAAAACCACAGAAAGGAAGAATGCGGGAACATTGGCAACTTAATGTGGATATTTTTGGAATTAAAAATCTCAATGCAGAGATTGAAATTATTTCTATGATATCCGCAATAATGAGAAATTTTGGTTTAAAAGACTCTGATTTTGAAATAAGAATAAATAATAGAAAAATATTAAATTATATTTTAAATGATTTATTTATTCTCTCAAAAGAAGATGCTTATAAAGTATCAAAAATAATTGATAAAAAAAATAAAATAAGTTCAAATGATTTTAAAAGTATGATTCAAGAAATTATTCCAGAAAAAAGTTTAGAGTTTATAGAATTATTAAATAGTAAAAATTTTCCAGAATTTATTTCAAGACTTCCTAAAAATGCAGAATTAAATGAAGGAATAATTGAAGTAAAAGAAGTTTTGGAAAAACTAGAAAAACTTGGAATTACAAATGCTGTTTTTGCTCAAGATTTGGTGAGAGGTTTTGATTATTATACAGGAATAGTTTTTGAAGTATATGATAAAAAACCAGAAAATATAAGGGCTGTTTTTGGTGGTGGAAGATATGATGAGCTTTTGACTATTTTTGATAAAGAAAAAATTCCTGCCGTAGGTTTTGGTATGGGTGATGTTGTTATTAAAGATATTTTAGAAACTTATAAATTATTACCAAAAATAAAATCTGTTTCAGTTTTACATATATGTGTATTAAATGAAAAATGTCTTGATTATGCGCAAGATTTAGCTCAAAAGTTAAGAGAAAATAAAATAAATACAACTGTGGATTATTCTGGCAAAAAAATCGGCGAGCAAATAAAATACGCAGATAAAAAGAAAATTCCTTTTGTTATGATTATAGGCGATGAAGAAGTAAAAACTGGGAAATTAAAAATAAAGGAATTATTTAATGGAAAAGAGACCGAGACCTCAGAAGATAAAGTTATTGATTTATTAATAAAAGTATAAAGTTTTAAGTATAAATGCTTCAAAATAAAAAATAAAAATAGAAGGGTTTCGGCTTCGCCGAAACCCTTCTATTTCTATTTTTTTTATTTTTATTTATTTTGAATTACGAAAATTTTTTAATATTCAAAAATCACAAAATGTATTGCAACCTTACCTTAAAATTTTTTAAAACCTTGACAAAAAAATAGATATGCTACCCTAATAGTAGAGTCGAGCGGTAAATTCTGTGATAAATTTATTTGCTTCAATAGTATTAAAAATTTCTTTTTTAAAAAAAGAGAGAAAAGGAGGTAAAAATGAAAGTTTTAATCGACAAAGAATTTTACAAAGGAATGCCCGACGAGAACGAGACCCTTCTTGATGCGATAAAAGAAGCATTAAGTAAAGTTGGATGTCCGACATCCAACTTTAGTCCGACATCCAACTTTATCCAACTTTAATTTCAAGTTTTCATATTTTTCGATTTGTCTACGGAAACGAACATATGTTCGCTTCCGTAGACATTTTTGTTTTAGAAAAAAACTGAGAAAATTAAAATTTGATTAAAAATTTGTCACTCTCATTAAAGAGAGTAACAAAACTAAATAAACAAATTTTTTAATTTATTTTTTGTTTAAAAATATTATTAAAAATTAAAAACTTATTTAATACTTTTTTAATTTTTTTATTTTTTCAAACTATTCAATTTTATCAGTTTGTAAAACCTGTTTAAAAATTCTATTGAAAACTTCTGGATTTTCTTGAGCGATAGAAGAAAGCATTTTTCTATTTATTTCTATATTTTTTTTATTTAAAATATCTATAAATTTACTATAAGTAGAACCATTTTCTCTGAGTATTGCATTGATTCTCACATTCCATAATCTTCTAAAATCTCCTTTTTTATCTCTTCTGTGGGCAAAAGCGTTCGCTCCCGCATGCATTATTGCCTCAATAGCAGAGGCTTCTTTATTTCTTCTATTCAAACGAAAACCCTTAGTCATTTTAAGAACATTTTTTCGGGTTTTATTTTTTATTACTCCTCTTTTTACTCTTGTCATATTTTTTTAAATATTATTATTATAAAAATAATTGATGTGAAAAATTATTAAAACAATTTACCAAAACAAAAATCTGCTCTTTTATTTTTTTAAAAGAAATCTTGATTTTGCTTTATTACTAAAAACTATATCTAACATTCTTTTTTTCTTTTGTTTTTTACTTCCACTTTCTTTGGCATTAAAATGATTTTGTCCAGCTTTTCTGCCTAAAATTTTCCCATTTTTAGTAATTTTTAATCTTTTTATAAATGATTTATTTGTTTTCATAATTGTTGTTTATAATTTTTTAGCTTATTGATAAGAGTATAAAGTATAATGTAAAATATTATATATTTTTTGACAACAACCTTTAATCAATTTGTAAATTTTTAAATTTTTTTATTTTATCAACTATATTTTATACTTAATATTTAATACTTTTTTTCTTTCTTTATTTCTTTATTTTTTCTATTATTATAGTTATTCCTTTTGGACCTTTTTGAAATGTTTCTGCAACTTTGTATTCTTCTTTAATAAGTTTAAGAAGTCTTTCAAGTCTTTCGTTTAAAAAATTTTTATCTAAAAATTTAGCCCTGCCCGAAAGAAATAAAAGAAGTCTCACCCTATGACCTTCTTTTAACCATTCTGAAGCTTTTTCGGCTTTCATAATGAGATCATGTTCATCTGTGGCTATTTTAATTTGTATACTTTTAATTTCTATATTTTGAATTTTAGATTTAGAATTCTTTTGTTTCTTCTTTTCAGTGTAAATAAATTTACCATAATCCATTATTTTTGCAATGGGAGGGGTGGCGTTTGGAGATATTTCTATTAAATCCAAGTTCATCTCCTCCGCTTTTTTTAAACCGTCATTTGAAGACATTATTCCCAAATTTTCACCATCTTCCGTGATAACACGAATCTCAGGAGCTTTTATTTGGTGATTTATTCGAACTCTTATATTCAATGTTTTTAATAATTTATCAGATTAAATTTTTTACTAAAATTTTTTTACGACTTTCTATTTAACTTAATAACTAAATAGTTAAATAAATATATCATATTTTTTTAAAAAAAACAAATTCTTTTTTTAAGAATAGAACACCAATACAAAACTTAATAGCTTTTTTAAAGTCAAAAAGTGGAACGCGTGAAGTGTGTGATAACTCTGACTAAAATTATTAAGGTTAAGTTTATTTTCTTTTAGCCTTTTGTCTATCATTATTTGTTAAAAGTTTTTTTCTAAGTCTAACACTTTTAGGTGTAATTTCTAAATATTCATCTTCTTGCATTATTTCTAAACCTTTTTCTATATCAAGTCGTAAGGGTGGAATAAGATAAAGAGCTTCATCATTTCCAGAAGATCTTGTGTTTGTAAGTGCTTTATTTTTTGTTGGATTTACTTCTAAATCTTCACCACTTAAAACATGACCAATCACCATACCTTCATAAATTTCTACAGCAGGGTCAATATAAAGTACGCCTCTTTCTTGTAAATTCCATAATGAGAAAGCCATAGTTTTTCCTGTAATCATAGAAGTCATCGAACCAAATTCTTGTTTTTGTATTTTCCCAGCAAATGGTCTAAAATCTAAAAATCTTGAACAAAGTATTCCTAAACCTTTTGTATCAATAATAAAATTTCCTCTATAACCTAAAAGTCCTCTTGTAGGAATTTCAAAAATCATTCGAACTTGTTTATCTTTAATTTTCATATCTTTCATTATTCCTTTTCTTTTACTAAGTTTTTCAATAATATTTCCTTGAAATTCTTCAGGCACATCAATGGTAACTTCTTCATAAGGTTCAGAAAGAATATTATTTATTTCTTTTAGAATTGCATGCGGTTGAGAAACTTGAAGTTCAAAACCTTCTCTTCGCATATTTTCTATAAGAATAGCGATATGAAGTTCACCTCTACCGTAAATTGTTATAGAATTAATACCCGTTTGCGCAGGCAAATTAAAATCTATTTTTAGTCCCACATTTATTTCAAGTTCTTTTTCAAGCCTTTCTTTTATTTGTCTTCCTGTAACAAATTTTCCTTCTTTTCCCGCAAAAGGAGAATCATTAATAAGAAAATCCATAGAAATAGTTGGTTCATCAATATTTATAGAGGGAAGTGGATTTTGCTCGGCATTTTCACAAATAGTTTCTCCAATATATCCGTCTGGAATACCTGCAATCATTGCAATGTCACCAGATATTGCTTCTGATACGACATTTTTTTGAATACCTTTGAAAGTATAAAGTTTAGTTATTTTTGCGTTTCTAGTTTCTCCATTAGGTTTTTTAATAAAAATAATTTGCCCATCTTTTACTTTTCCATTATAAATTCGAACAATAGCAAGTCTTCCTAAAAAATTATCATATGCAAGATTGAATATTTGAGCTTCAAGCGGAGCTGTAATATCATTTTTTGCTGGTGGAACTTTTTCAATAATCATATCTAAAAGGGGAGTAAGGTCTTTTTGTTCATCTTTGGGATTTATCATAGCAACACCTTTTTTACTGATTGCATAAATAACAGGAAAGTCTAATTGTTCATTATTTGCGCCAAGTTCCATAAATAATTCTAAAACTTCTTCATAAACTTCTTCTGGTCTAGCCGCTTGTTTATCAATTTTATTTATTACAACAATTGGTTTTAATCCGAGTTCAAGAGATTTTTTTAAAACAAATCTTGTTTGAGGCATAGGTCCTTCTTGAGCATCTACCACGAGAAGAACAGTATCAATAGAACGAAGCACTCGTTCAACTTCAGAACCAAAATCTGCGTGCCCGGGAGTATCAACAATATTTATTTTAGTAATTTCTCGTCCCGAGTTTATTAAAGGATAAAAAATAGAAGTATTTTTTGCATAAATA
This sequence comes from bacterium, assembly GCA_043818495.1. Lineage (GTDB taxonomy): Bacteria > Patescibacteriota > Minisyncoccia > Phycocordibacterales > GWA1-40-21 > Bog-1340. Next base: position 18,986 of record JBDRFT010000039.1, read on the forward strand.
GTAATACCTCTTTCTTGTTCGAGTTTATTACTATCCATACTTATGCCTTCTTCAACCATTCCTGTTTGTTTAAGAATTGCATCAGTGAGAGTTGTTTTTCCATGGTCAACATGAGCTATAATTGCGATATTTCTAATTTCCATTTTTTTTTGTGTGATTTTTTGTGTTTACGTTTTTTTTAATTTATAACAAGGTTATAAATTAAAAAAACACGAACGCATTTTTTTTATTAAATTAAAAAGTCTACCGATCAGGCAGACGAAAAGTCTTATATTATGTATATCAAATTTTTAATAAAAAATCAATGTCAAACTCAAATATTAAATGTGTTTGTTTTTTTATAAATATTTATTAACTCAAACTTTCAAAACTTGATTTTTGATTTTAGAGAGTGTAGTATTAAATATATGACTATAATTACTATTTCTAAAAATTTAATAAAAGATTTATTAAAAGATATTCATTATTAAATTTATAAATTAAATTGAGAGATTTTGTCTTTTATTATAATTTAATTTTTAGATAATTTTTGTAATTTTTTTAATTTTTGATTAATTTTTAGTTTTTTCAAGTTTAATTTTTTTATTTTTTATAATTTTACATATGAAATATTTAATTGTAAATACAGGTTCTGTTTCTGCAAAATATGCGATTTATTCTGAAAAATCAGAATTATTTTTTGGACATTTTGAAATTGAAGCTGATAAAATAATTGTTACTTTTTATAATAATGGAGAAAAAGACAAATCAAGAATAATAAATATAAATGAAGAAATATTTAAAAATTCTTTAAATTTTTTTATTGAAGAAGCTATAAAAAATAATATTATAGAAAATAAAAATGATATTTCTTGTCTTGGTGTGAGAATCGTTTCGCCGGGAACTTATTTTCAAACAGATAGAATTATTAATGAAGATTTTATATCAAAAATAATAGAAAAAAAAGAAGAGGCTCCACGACATATTCCAAACACTTTGAAAGAAATTGAAAAAATTAAAAAAATATTCAATCAAATTCCAATTATTGGTATTTCAGACAGCGCATTTCATAAAAATGTTCCTGATTTTGTAAAATATTATGCGATACCAAAAAAAGTTGCAGAGGATTTAGACATTTATCATTTTGGTTATCATGGAATTTCTACAAGGTCAATTATCAATAAATTATCAGTAAAAAATAAATATATAAATAATTTATCTTCTAAAAAAATTATAATTTGTCATCTTGGAGGTGGCATAAGCGTAGTTGCGGTCAAAAATGGAAAAAGTTTTGATACTTCAATGGGTTATACACCATTGCAAGGACTTATAATGTCCACTCGTGTGGGAGATATTGACCCTATTGCTGTAATGTTCCTTGGACAAAAATTAAACAAAAATATTACAGAACTTGAAGCATATTTTAATAATGAATGTGGACTTTTAGGACTTTCTGGAAAAAGTTCAGATATTCGTGATTTAATTGAACTTGAAAAAAAGGGTGATGAGTTTGCGAAATTAGCATTAGAAAAATTTATAATGAGTATAAAAAAATATATTGGCTCTTATATTGCAGAAATGGGAGGAGTAGATGCTATAATTTTTTCTGGAACAATAGGAGAAAGGTCTTTTATTATGAGAGAAAGAATTTGTGAAGGTCTTGAATTTTTGGGAATAAAACTTAATAAAAAAATAAATAATGAAACAATAGGTTTTGATAAAAAAATAAATACTATTTTTTCACCTGTTGAAATTTTGGTTATTTGTACAGACGAGATGAAGGATATGGCTGACAAAGTTATAAAGTTTATAAAGTAGAAAGTTAGAAATGAATTATAAATTATAAATTATGAATTATGAATTAAAGAAGGAAAGAAACATACATGATATTGCAAAGACAATACCTCTGATATTTGTTTGTTCTATCCATTTTCAATTCATAATTCATAATTCATAATTCATAATTATCCCTCCAGCTCTTTTTGCAGCAACTGCATATCTACCCATGCATCCCTTTTCCATGCAGGGTGATAAAGCAGGGCTGCCGGATGGTATGTGGGCAAGAGTTTAATTCCATGGTAATCGAAAAATTTACCACGCAAGGTACTTATCCCTTCTGTTTTTTTAAGCAATGTTTTGGCAGCAAAATTCCCCATACACAGGATAATCTTTGGCTTAACAACCCTAATCTGAGCAATAAGGCATGAATTACATGCCTCAATCTCGTCATGATTAGGGTTCCTGTTGCCTTGCGGACGGCATTTCACGACATTGGTGATGTATACATCCTCTCTTTTGATATGGATAGCAGCAAGCATTTTAGTCAATAGCTGTCCTGCATCCCCGACAAACGGCTCCCCCTGCATATCCTCCTTTTCCCCCGGCGCCTCTCCGATAATCATCAATTGTGCATCAGGATTACCTGTACCAAGGACAATATTATTTCGATATTGTGCCAGATGACATTTTGTGCAACCCTGAATGGATTCTTCAATCTTTTCAATCGTATCAATATCGAAATCTTTCGGGGGGTTATCAGTAACAGCAGCAGGCTGTTTGACCATTTGAGGGATAGCATCTTTGGCAGGGGTAATCTCTGGCAAAGGTTGTCTATAGGAGGGTAGGGGGGGTGTTTTTTTTATGCTATGAGCTATCATGGGGGCAGCAACTCTTTTTGGTAATGGTAATCTTTCCCCTGTTTCCTGCTCGATATATTTTTTGATTAATCTAAGTAATTGGATGTATTCATGATGAATATCAAGCATGTCTATTAATCCTCTTTTTATATCATCAGCCTTTTTGAAAAAATTTGACAAGCGACCACAAGGGTCGCAGCTACAAGAAGCTATCACGCAACAGGTGATCACATTGTAACTGCAGTGCTTGCCCCTGCCAACACACAAGCGACCACAAGGGTCGCAGCTACAAGAAGCTAACATGCAACAAGTGATCACAATGTAGCTGCAGGGCTTGCCCCTGCCAACACACAAGCGACTACAAGAGTCGCAGCCACAAGAAACTAACACGCAACAAGTGATCACATTGTAGCTGCAGGGCTTGCCCCTGCCGACACACAAGCGATCACAAGGGTCGCAGCTACAAGGAACTAACACGCAACAAGTGATCACAATGTAACTGCAGGGCTTGCCCCTGCCGACACACAAGCGACCACAAGGGTCGCAGCCACAAGAAACTAACACGCAACAAGTGATCACAATGTAACTGCAGGGTGACAAGGGTGCTACCCCCTTGCACATGCCCTAACCATTCTTGTACCCAAATAATTACAATCATTCAGCTATTTTCCTTAATCTATAGGAAAATTATACCGCAAAAAAATACTAAAGTCAAGGAAAATTAAAGAAGTTATAGCCGAATTCAAATTTTTTGGTAACTATTCAAACTAATGTCGTGTCAACTTTAACTTGTCGTATAACCATTTGTAGGGACATCCCTGCCAGAGAGTCTCCCTCCTTGTGGGTGTCCATTAAGCAGGGACAAGCCCTGCAGCTACATTGCAATCGATTGTTGTGTGTGGGAATCTTTGTAGCTGCGACCCTTGTGGTCGCTTATTGGTGGAGCAGAAACAGGGGAGGCAGCACCTCTGTCACCCTGACATAATTAATTATGCGACAATTAACAGTTGACACAACAATAAGCACTGATTTATTATAATTGCTGCTGGATTAGCCATAAAGTTTTCACATTATGTTGCCGATAAAATAATGAGGAGTAAATGCTTTAAAAAATGAATAAAATACGAAAAAATGTTGTTTTTGCTATAAAAAATGCTTGACATGATAAGCATTATGTGTTATGATATATGCAAATTAATACTTAGTTATCGCTTGCTAATGACTTGCAAATACAAGAGCAGAAGGAGGGGAGGGAATTTTTGTTTATTGCATTAAGGGTCATTGGTGGGGTTAGTATAAATTATTGTTTGGTGAACAACGATGTTGTTCACAGTAGATGAATGGGTTCTGCAATTTATAGAAGAAGAGGCAGATTCTAAACGCAAGACCGTATGCAGTAATTACACAGCTTTTTTGCAGCACAAACAAAAGCAGGAAGCCCAGAAGAATCTCAAAATTATAAGGAGGATGAGAATGCAAAAGTTATTTTTGTCATGCTTAATGGTAAGTATTATGGCTATGCCGGCACTTGCCGAGCTGAATTACCCTAACATTGATGTCAAGGGGAATTTGAGATTTAAGTCGATTACGGCTAATGATTATGATTGTAATAAGAATGTGCAGGACAAGGAGGACAATGTCCAGTTGACCGCATACTTAAAGTTGTCTGCTGAGCTGGCAGATAAGGTAGGACTGAAGGCTGTGTTGAAAAATGTAAGCGCACAAGGGGTAACAAATAGCAACGATACTCTCAATACCGTGCTTTCACAGACCACAGTTTATCATATATACTTTAATGTCAAGGATATTGCTGGTGTTGATGCTGTTATTGGACGGCAGAATATAGGCGAGAAGAAGAACGCATTGGTTTATCAGGCCAGCAGTGCAGATGCAATCAAGTTGTCCACAAAGGTTGGACCAGTTGATGTTACTCTTGTTTCTGCAAATGGACCAGCTGATCGTGATACCCTCAATGCTTATATGCTGGGCGGAAAGATTGGTGAAGTAAATGTAGCAGTGGCAAATTATGTACGACAGACATCTGCCGCGAGTGCTGATGCAGTACTTGATGTTACTGTGTCTGGCAAGATCCCTGTGGGATGCGGCATAAATGCCTCACTCGAATGTGCTATGCAGTCTGGCGGAAAGCAGAACGGAAGTACTGTTGAAAATAATGCAACCGCGATACTGGCAAAGCTTGGTTATGATGGATTCGATATGGCCGTTGGTAAGGCTTCCTGCGGACTGACAATCCTGAATACTACAGGAGACAAATCAAGTGCCGATAAGAATGAAAACTATACGGGTATCAAACCATCCCTGAAGCTGACTGAGATTGTGAGTGATATTGCTGCTGACTCAAAGAATGATGATAGGTCATATAGCACA
>JBDRFT010000040.1:0-3738 GCA_043818495.1 bacterium
TAACAATTTACGAATTAACGAATGACATAATTACGAATTAACGAATGACACAAATGATACCTGTCTGCGTGCCTGCCTGAGCGATTACACTCGCAGTCAGGCGTACCCGCACAGGCAGGCGAATGGCTACAAATAATTAAATACGAATGATTACAAATTTAAAAATTAGTGATAAAGTATTATATCCTGAACTTTCTTATGTATTAGTTGGTATACTTTTTTCTACTCACAATGAACTTGGACATTTTGCAAGAGAAAAACAATATAATGATCTTATAGAAAATAAATTAAAAGAGACAAAAATTTTATACAAAAGAGAATATAAAATATCGGAATCAGGAAATGTTTTAGATTTTATGATTGATAATAAAATTATTTTAGAAACGAAATCTACAAGAATAATCACAAGAGAACATTATAGGCAGATACAAAATTACTTGCAAATCACTGGTCTTAAATTAGGTATTTTGGTAAACTTTGGAAACAGATAAATAAAACCGATTAGAGTTTTAAGAAAAGATAGTTTGTAGTTTGTATTTATTTGTAACCATTCGCCTGCCTGTGCGGGTACGCCTGACTGCGAGTGTAATCGCTCAGGCAGGCACGCAGACAGGTATTATTAGTATAATTTGTAAATTCGTATATATGTATATAGTAAAAAACAGAAAAATATTTTATATAATTTCAACTATCCTTATTACAATATCAGTAATAGCTTTATTTGTTTATGGTCTTTCGTTTGGAATAGATTTTAAAGGAGGCTCTTCATTAGAATTTGCTTACAAAGAAATAAGATTATCTATTGAAATTGTTCGAACACAAATTGATAGTTTAAATTTTGAACCAACAATAAAAGGAAGTTATAGTTTAATTCCAAGAGGGGATAAAAATTATGTTTTAAATCTTAGAACTTTAACAGAATCAGAAAGAGCAAGTCTTATTTCCGTAATATCAAACAACACAGCAAATAATATTGAAATTAAAAAATTTAATTCTATAGGACCAATACTTGGCAGAGAGGCTGCAATAAAATCTTTGCTCTCAATTATTTTGGTTGTTTTTTGTATTGTTTTATTTCTTACTTTTGCATTTAGAAAAGTTTCAAGACCGATTGCTTCATGGAAATATGGAATAATTTCTATTATAGCATTATGTCATGACATAATTATTCCTACTGGAATATTTGCAATATTAAATCATTTTTATCATGGATATCAAGTTGATACTTTGTTTGTGACAGCAATATTAGTTATTCTTGGTTTTTCAATTCATGATACGATAGTTGTTTTTGATAGAGTAAGAGAAAATTTAAAAAATAATAATCAAATAAAAAATCCAAAAACCTTTGAAGAAATTGTTGGAATAAGTATTTCGCAAACTTTTATTAGGTCTATAAATACATCTCTTACAACATTACTTGCAATTTTAGTTGTTTATTTTATAGGTCCAGTGGCTACAAAAAATTTTGCTTTGACATTGTTTGTAGGTATATTTTTTGGAACATATTCTTCTATTTTTATCGGTTCCAATTTACTTGTGACTATAGAAAAATGGCAAAAGAAAAAAATTGTTTAGTTTAAAAAAGCTTAATGTTTTTTATTTTTTTTTAAATTTAACAAATTTTTTAAAAGTATTTATTAAAAATATAAATTTTTAATAAATTATTATGTTTATCAAAAGTTTTTTAGTGAAAGATGGGTTTAAAAAATTATTTTATAAAAATAAAAAATTAAATAGGGCGACCGCTTCGCGGTCGCCCTATTCATTTTCAAACTTAAATAAACTTAAATATAAACTTAATTCGTATATCCAAGTTAAAAAGTAAATCAAACAATTAAAATAAAAAACCTAAAATTTATTTTTCTATTTTTTTCCAACTTTCTTTTTGATTTCTTTAATTTCTTTGATTTCTTTTTTAACTTCTTTTTTAGGTAAAGAAACTATTGTATTTTTTACAATTTCTTTTTTTGGAGCAGAATTTATTTGAGTAAAATTTTCCATAAAAACAATTATTTTATCTAATTTTGAATTTAATGATTCTAAAACTTTTTTTATATCATCTCCTTCTTCTTTATTTGAAAAATTAGATTTTGAAAATTGTTGTCTATTATTATCAAAATCTCTTCTAGGCGCTCTGTCTTGATTAAAGCTATTTTGATTTCTAAAACAATCACTGCAATATACAAGTTTGCCAGTTGTTGGACGAAAAGGCACTTCGCAATTTTTTTTACATTTATCACAAATAGTTTGAGTTAGAGTAATGGGACCTTTATCCTCTCTTCTAAAACTTGACCTTCCAGAATCTTTTCCTCTACTAAAACGATTTCCTCCTCTATTATCATTAAAACTATTTCTTCCCCCTTGATTAAAATTTCCCATAAATATTTTTACTTAATCAAAATATTTTTTATTTGACTAAATGATTAATTAATAAACTAATTATAAAATAAAGTCTACCATTTTTTTTCATAAAATACAAATTTAATTATAAATTTAATTATATAGTTTAATTATATAGTAGTTTGACATAATGATTTTTGTTTGATATGATTAACTAGTATTGTGAAAAATGTTATTTGAAAAAAATGGGGGAATAAAATTTCAGGAGGTATGAGATGTTTAAAAAATTAGTGATCGAATTGAAAAGAATAATTCAATTTTTTTACTTAAAAGAAAAGAGATCAGAAAGAAAAGAACTCTTTTCTTTTTTGGGCTTTGTGGCAAAAATGATTCTTCTTTTGGTATTTTTAGTCGTGACGATGCAAGCATTAATTTTGATGACATCGGTGACCATAAATGTCTCAGCCGTCCCTTCAAATTTGATTGCACCGCAAGTAGCGACAACAACGACAACGACAACATCAACTTCAACAGAAAAAAAATGGGAGGTGTCGCCACTAGAAGAAAAAAAAGAATTGCCAACAGAATTGACAGAGGAGAAAATAAAATTGAATGGAGAAAAAGGAGAATTAATTAAAAAAATTAACAACTCTTCTATTCAATTTTATCATCCGGAGAGTATGAAAAAAATACCTTATGTTGTTTTAAAAGCATTGTTAATTCTTTCGGAGAACACTGATAAGGTTATTGGTGTAAGTGATATTCTCGGAGGAAGACTTGAAGGAAGAGTGGATAAAAAACGGAAAGAAAAATCTCTGCATAATTCTACTGACCCAACAAAAGGAGCCTCTGATGGTGATTTGGAAGGTTCCATTCTGGATTTACAAAATCTCGTTTGGAACAATAGAAAGAAGTTGGAAGAAGAAGGGATAAGAGTAATTGAACTCTTTGGTCCCGATAAAGAAAAATTTATTCCAGCTTATTCTGAATTTAGTTCTGAGGTTGCTAGAGCAATTTGGAAACAGCATAGCAAAACCCATGCTCATATGGGGTTTGAATATGTAGGCATAGTGAAAGCAGGGGAATAGAATTATACCATTCCCAATTAAGGTCTTTACATAATTTTATCAATAATTTTTAGCGAGCCGAAGTAAAAATATTGAAGCATATAGATATATGTTGAAAGATTTTTACAAAGGCGTAGCAAAAATTTTTGATAAAATGTAAATGGATTAATTGGGGATGGTATTAGACCATTGTAAAATTAAATTAAGAAAACGCAGGGGGGCAAGTTGCTCCCCTTTATTTTTTTGTCATAATTTCTCGCCTTTTTACTTTTTTATTTTCTTTTTTTAAAAAAAGTAAAAATAAAAAAATAAAAGGGTGAAAAAGAAAAAA
>JBDRFT010000041.1:0-25981 GCA_043818495.1 bacterium
TAAAAAATAAAAAAAATAAAAAAAATAAAAAAAATTATTTATAAAAAAATAAACTAAAATAATTATTTTTTACAAACAATTATTTTAGTTTCTCTTTCTAGCCATAATTCTTGCATTCTTAATAGCAAGTCTTTTACTTGTTTTTTTAGAACGAGAAGTTTTATTTTTAGTATTTACTGCTATTCTTTTTGCCATAGTTTTATTTTATAAAAAATAAAATAAAAAACTTTTACTTTATTTGTAATATTTTATCATAAAAAAACATAAAAAACAAATTTATTTCAAAACGTATGCAAATTAAATTACATAAAAATGCCAGAACAACATTGGCAATCAGAAAATAAATCAAAGATTCTAAAAAAAATAAACTATTTAGCAAAAAAATACAATTTGTCTTGGAACACAGTTAAAAAATGGAAAGATTCTGAAAGTGTTGAAGATAAAACATCTCGTCCACAAAACAAAAGAACGAAAAAAATTCATCCATAGTATTTTCTAATCAAGGAATGAGCCTCAAATCTTGGATAGCGCATGAAGCGTAAAATGTTGAAAATTCTTCTTTGAAGACGAACACTTAATGATGTAAAATAAGAGCATATGAAAAACGAAATAAATTTGGCGAACAAAAAAACATTTACCAAGGTCTGACCTTGAACAAGACTTTGGACAAGACAAAAAACATAAAGAGATGTCAGAACTTTTGGGGGCTCCTATTTATTTCTGCCATCCTTATCATTCTTGAGAAAAAGGAGGAGTTGAAAATATGAATAAATTAATTAGAAGATATATTCCAAAAAGAAGTGACGTTTCAAAATTTTCTGATGAATTTATTAAAATGATTGAAAATAAATTTAATAATAGACCGAGAAAATGTTTAAACTTTAAAACACCACACGAAATGATGTTGAAAAACAGACAAACAAAATTCAGAATATTTGTGATATATTATTAGAAATAAAAAATACCTCTGTCGAGGGTATTATTAGTAAAATTAATGAAGTCAAGTGTTCGGCTTGAGGGCTCCGTGTAGGTTTAGCTTATGTCTATCATTATACACTGAGAGGGCTATTATTGTCAAATTTTGTTTTTCACTATTCGCCATTTTTTTTTATTTCTTTTTTTGTGAGTAATAATTTTTTATTTCTTCTTTCATCATAATCTTTCGGAATATTTTTTGGCTGAATAGGTGTAATTCCAGCGCCTATAAAAAAGGCTTCATTTCCACGAATAATAACATATGCTCCGTCTAAAGATATTCGTCCCGCTCTGATTGCTTTAACTTCAAAACCAAATAATTCAATACCAGCCGTAAATTTTTCAAGGATTTCATAATTAAAATATGCTTTTTTATTTTCTGCAAATTTACTCATTTTTTTAGGATTTGTTTGTTAATAATAGCAGAATAAGGAAAAATAGAAATATAGAAATAAAATAAATAAATTTTAAAAATTCTATAATAAAAGCAACAAAAAAATAAAAAAATTCGGTTGCTCTCCTTAGGGAGAGCAACCGAATTAAAAAAAATAAATTCACCCATACACCAAATTAGAAACAAATTTTATTAAAATTACACAGATTAAACAAAATAGCAGAAAAATAAGTGTTTTAGAATTATCTAATTTGGTGTGGGGTTTAAATAAAAAAGAAAATTTTATGAAAAGAAAAAAATCGGTTGCTCTCCCTAGGGAGAGCAACCGAATTAAAAAAAATAAAAATAAAAAAACAAAAACAACGACAAAAAGCGTTTTTTGGTCTAAAACGTTGAATATTTAACAAAAGACTTTATTTTTCTTCAAACAAATTGTTTTAGAGCACTATTCTTAAAGCATGATAACTAACATATATGAGTTTCGTAAGCAAAGTAAAAGACGGACTTATTGTAGTATAGTTTGCTAAATTTTTGTATTTATGCTCTAATTTTAATCAGAAGAAACTCTTATTAAAAAAATTGAAAAGGAGGTAAAAAATGGAAGATAGAAAAAAAAGTTGCGAGCATTATGAAAAGAAAGATTGTGGTTTATGTTCGGAGGGAAAGGTGAGCTGCTGTTTTGATTGCAAAATAGCAATCAAAGCAAACTTTAAAATAAGAGAAATAATTAAAGAGTGTAAATTACCTAGAGCAATTTGTTTTTTTATTATGGAGACAAGTTGCTAAAAAAAGTAAATTTTTTAAATAAGTAGGGAGGGATAAATGAGAAAAAATAAAAATTTAGATAAAAAAAGCTTGTGCAGGAGAGCTGTTGCAGTGATGATGATAGAAATAATAGAAGGTGATAAAAATAAGAAGGTGGAGAGAGAGAAAGTAGGAAGGTTTGTTCCTTCTAAAACATATCGCGGGGGCAAAATTTGAAAAATTAAAGGTGTCAGGAAATGAAAATTGTTTTGACAAAATTTCACCTGACGCCTTTCTTTTTTTATAAAATAAGTTATACTTTTGTTTATGGTAAATCGAATGAGACATAATAGACCAAAGAGGAAATACCCAGTCGCATCATTCCTTAAAAAGGGCTTGCACTTACAAAGTGTTTAGATTGTAATACTAATATTATGAGACATTATGTGTTCAAATTGTGGAAAATATAAAGGAAAAGTTGTAATAAATTTAGAAAAAAAAACCAATCAAAACCAAAGTCAAAAATAGTTAAAAACCAAAAAAATTTTATTTATAAATGAAACAATTTTTGTAGTTTAAAAATTTGTTTAAAAATAACTTAGTTTTTGAGTTATTTTTTTTAATAAATGTTTCCTTATTTTAAATTTTTTTACTATTTTTTTTCAGAAAATAATTTTCTATTTCTTTTTCTATAAAGTCTATATTCTTTTCAGTACAAGGATTAAAAAATAATATTTTTTCTAATTCTTCATCTTTTTTTTCCTATAAAGTAATAATATCATTCCCATCAGGTTTTCCTGTAATAGAAAATCCTTCTGGAAGAGAATTTTTTAATTTTTCAAATCTTTTTAAAAATTTTTCTTGAGTTATTTCTTCTCTTTTTTGTTCCATATTTTTTTATTAAAAATTAACTAATAAAAACTGTTATTTAAAGAATAACATTTTTATTTTTTTTACAATGAAATGAAAGATATGAAAGTAAAATAATTATTCATCATTTTTTAATGAAACAAAAACGAAACAAAAATCATTATTCTTATGTAAAATATGGTAATTTTAATTAGTTAGTTTTTATAAAAAATTAATAAAAAGAAAAAAGAAATAAACAAACCATTGTTCTGTTTTTCAAAAATTTTGCTATAATATCCAATAATGTATCTCAAATCAATAGAAATATCAGGATTTAAATCATTCGGAAAAAAAGCCGTATTAGATTTTAATGTTCCTATTTCTTCTATTGTTGGACCAAATGGTTCTGGCAAATCAAATATCGCCGAAGCTTTTAGTTTTGTTTTAGGAGAACAATCTATTAAATCTTTAAGAGGCAAAAGAGCGGAAGACCTTATTTTTAATGGCGGAAAAGACGCGCCTCGTTCAAATCGCGCTTCTGTAAAATTAATTTTTAATAATGAACAAAGAATTTTAAATATAGATTTTGATGAAGTTTCTATAGAACGTGTCGTGAACAGAGATTCGTCAAGTGAATATTTTATAAACGGAGGTTTAGTTCGTTTAAAAGATATAGTTGAACTTTTTTCTTCGGCTCATATTGGAGTTTCAAATTATCAAATAATTTCTCAAGGAGAGGCTGATAAAATTTTAAATTCTAATATTCGTGAAAGAAAGGAAATGATAGAAGATGCTTTGGGTTTAAAAATTTATCAAAATAAAAAAGATGAAAGTATTCGCAAACTTGAAAAGACAGAAGAAAATATAAAACAAGTTGAATCTTTAAGAAGAGAAATCGTGCCTCATATTCGTTTTCTTAAAAAACAAGTAGAAAAAATAGAAAAAATGGTTGAAATGAGAGAAGACCTTACAAAAAAATATCACGATTATTTTAAACATGAAGAAGAGTATATTAAATATGAAAAACAAAATATCCTTATTGAAAAAAAACCATTGCTTGAAATTTCAGATAAATTGGAAAAAGAACTTAACGATGTAAAACAAATTTTAGCAAAATCAACTTTTAAAAATTTAAGAAGTGATGAATTAATAAAAATAGAAGGCAAACTTAAAGAAGTTCGCAATCTAAAAGATGATTTAATGAGAAGTATTGGACGAATAGAAGGAGAAATTATTTCTCTTTCAAGAATGATTAAAAAAACAATAGAAATAAATTCGGCGATGGTAAAAAAAACAGTGGACTTATCGCAAGTTGAAAATATTTTTAAACAAATAGATTTAGAAATTGACAGCGTTTTTGAAACAAATGATTTTTTAAAAATAAAAGAAATATTTATTTCAATAAAAAAAATTATTAAAGATTTTAGCAAAAAAACAAGAGAAAATGAGGATAGACAAGCTATTATAGATTTAGAAAATGAAATTAAAAAACTTGAAACAGAAAAGGAAAATTCTGAAATAAAATTAAAAGAAATAAATAATTCTGAAACAGAACTTTTAGAGCAATATTCTTTATTGCAAAAAATGGTAGAAAAAGAAAAAGATTCAAATAGAGACGCAGAAAAATCTTTATTTAGAATTGTTGCCGAACAAAATGATATTAGAAATAAATTAACTTTTTTAGAAAGTAGAAAATCAAAAATAGAATATATTGAAAATGATTTTAATCAAGAATTGCAAGAAGCCGGTATTTTAGTTGGTGTTTCAGCTTTAAGATATAAAGATTTTTGGCCCGTAGATTCTGATGGTTTAGTTTTAACAATTGAACAAATTGTAAAAGAATCTAGACAAATACAAGAAGAAAAAAAACATGCTATAGAAAAAATAAAAATCCGTTTAGAAGATGCGGGAATTATTGGAAGTGATGAAGTTGTAAAAGAATATAAAGAAACAACAGAGAGAGATGTTTTTTTAGAAAGAGAACTTGAAGACCTTGTTAAATCGGCAGAATCTCTTAAAAATCTGATTAAAGAATTAGAAGAAAAACTTGCTATAGAATTTAGAAACGGTATTGAAAAAATAAATATTGCTTTCAATCAATTTTTTTCAACAATGTTTGGTGGTGGTTCAGCATCACTTTCTATTATTAAAGTTCCACAATATAATCGTAAAAAAAGTGATTTAGATTTATCTCTGACAATTAATGATAATGAAAAAGAAGAGGAAGAAAAAGAAGAAGATGGCCTTGATATTGAAGTTTCTTTGCCAAAGAAAAAAATAAAAGGTTTGATGATGCTTTCAGGCGGAGAAAGAGCTCTTATATCTATCGCACTTTTATTTGGTCTTTCTCAAGTCAATCCCCCACCTTTTATTATTCTTGATGAAACAGACGCGGCATTAGATGAGGCTAATTCAAAAAAATATGGAAATATGATAGTGGAACTTTCAAAATATTCTCAACTCATTCTCATTACTCATAATAGAGAAACAATGACACATGCCGGAATTATTTATGGAGTGACTATGGGAGCTGATGGAATATCAAGATTGCTTTCTATTCAATTTGAAGAAGCGGTTTCTGTGGCAAAATAAAATAAAAAAGTTATAAAGTTTATTAGATAACGATATGTTATGAGAATATTTTTTAAATTTTTTAAGTTGAGCTGGTGTTTTATAACTCAAAGATTTCAATCTTTTTTTAAAATTATATTTTATTGATAAATTTAATTGTCAAATCTTTCATTTTAAAAATTGATAAAAAAGATATTTTTTAAAAACATTATTCTTAACTCTTTTATTAAAATTCTCAACCATTCCATTCGTCCAGGAATGTTTGAATTTAATTGTTCTGTTATTTTAATTGTTTTAAGCACACATTTGGTTCTAATAAAAATTCATTGTTGAATAAGTTCACCTTGGTTAAATTACACTTCGTCGTTTATTTGACTTATTATTTTTAATAATATACAATGGAAGCAAGAGTATTTAATGCTTCCGTCAAACATATTTATGGACAGCTTAATTGCCAAATTATACCAATCCCCCAAAACCATCCTTACTACAAAGGACTTGGCTTTGCTTTGGGAGGAAACCAACCCGTTCAACTTAAAGTCTAAGATTGGCTATTATGCCAAGCAAGGCGCATTAATCCGATTAACTCGGGGGGTTTTCGCAAAGAATAAAAATTATAATTCTAAAGAATTAGCGACGAGCATTTATACGCCCTCCTACATCAGCTTTGAGACGGTCTTGCGAGAAGCAGGAATTATTTTCCAGCATTACGACACTATTTTTATTGCCGGTCCCTGGCCGTTGACCAAGAAAATCAGGCAATACATATTTACTTTTAGAAAACTTAAAGACAGCGTGCTTTACAATTCAGCCGGAGTTAAGAATGAAAATAATTTTAGCATTGCCACACCGGAGCGAGCATTCTTGGATATGATTTATCTGTTCCCGAAATACTATTTTGATAATCTGAAATCAATAAACTGGGAGACGTGTTTTGAACTGGCTAAAATTTATGATAATCAGCAATTGATTAAACGTTTAACTAAATATCAAAAAAATTATGTTGAATAAAGAAAAACATCAACTGATTATGGGGCAGATTTTGAGAGATATTTATACCGATGTCTCCATCTCCTCTCTCATCGGATTCAAGGGTGGTACCTGTGCTTATTTTTTTTACGGCTTGCCGAGATTTTCTGTTGATTTGGATTTTGATTTGTTTTCGACGAACGAAGCCACTCAAAAATTAATATTTGAAAAAGTCGGGAGCATGTTGAAAAAATACGGGGAGATTAAAGATAATTATATCAAACGAAATACGATTTTTTTCTTACTTTCATATGGCGATACCGACCATAATATCAAGGTTGAAATGAATATTCGAATATTAGTGCCCGATATCAAGGAACACTACGAAATGAAAGAATATCTGGGCATTTCTATGCTGGTCGGCAAGAAGGATTATTTGTTCGCGAGCAAACTGGTCGCACTAACACTTCGAAGCGAAACAGCCACGCGCGATATTTACGACATTTGGTATTTCGCCAAAAATAATTGGGATATCAATGTAGAAGTTATTAAAGCGAGAACAGACAAAACTATCAAAGAGCACTTGGCTGACTGCATCTCGGTTATTGAAGAGGTTAAAGATAATCAAATCCTGCAGGGGCTTGGTGAGCTTTTGAGCGAAAAAGAAAAAGCATGGGTCAAAAATCATTTGAGAAAAGAAGCAGTTTTTTTGCTTAAAAATTATATATCGGTATTTGTAAAATGAAAAGTTTATAAAATTATAAAGTTCACTTTGTTAAATAAACTAAATTTAACAGGGTTCATAAAGTTATAAAGTTTAGTTTAAAAATTTAATTTATGAAAATAAAAATAATAAATAAAAAAATAACAAATTCTGAACTTCGCGAACTTGCTAAAGATTTTTATGGCGAAATGATAAAAGGTGTAGTAGATATTGAACGTGAAATTCTTAGTATGGGTGGAGAATATCATATAGATGCAAATATGGTGCTCATTAAAAATAAATCAAAACAAGAAAATATTTGGGGTTTTAATTGGTATTTTGATAAAATTGCAGATGAACAAATAGAATACATTTCACTTATAAATATTCGTCCAGCTCAAAATAATAGAGTAATGGAAATACAAGATAAAACTTTACGTGATAAAATGAAATCAATAATATTAAAATATTTATCATGAATAATGATAGAACATCACTTTTTTATATGGCAAATTTAGGAAGCGAATTCTCTCGTGCTCTTTCAGATTATCAAAAAAAAGATTTTGAGAAAATGCAAAATTCACTTATTCGAGCAAAAAATATAATAATGAAAATAGAAAATTTTCCAGAAATGAAAGGAAGGACTGGTGAAATTGAAATATTAAAATCAATTCTTGAAAATTTAAGTCAAAAAAAATTTGAACTTGATAAAAATCAACTCATTGATTATTTTAATCCATTTGCTATTCGTTATTTGCAAAAATTAAATTTGTCTAATAAAAGTCTCTAAAAAAAATAGAAAAAAGAAGAAAAAGAAAATAGCGCCTTTCGGTGCTATTTTCATCTTTGTATCTATAAGCCGAATTCTGTTAACCATTTATGATTAGGCAATTATTTATCTAGATTAAATATTACTATTTAACTCAAGCGGCACTTCTAGACATCTCATAAAAATTAATAATTAAAATAAAAAAATAATTTACTTCTTATTATCAATTTACTATCTAGTTTAATTTAATTATCAAACCTTTATGAGATGTCCAGACACGGCCTTGCACTAAAGTAAGAAATTTTGCCGTTTCACCTTTTAAGTTTCCTTAAAAGTTCATCCTAACAAAATAAATTTTATTAGGGTGGATTTTTTCTTTCAAAAAAATCCGTCACTGTTCGCATCTCTCATATTACTATGGACGGGTGTTACCCGCTACCTTTTTCCATAATTACTATGGTAGTGTTCGGACTTTCCTCTCTAAAAAAATTAGAGCAATTGCCCGATACAAAGACAAAAACAAATATATAATAAATTCTCACTTTTAGCAAATTAATTTTTGAAATTAATTTTTAGAATTTTTTAAACTAATTTTTTTAGTTTTTTCCTAAAACAAAAATGTCTACGGAAGCAAACATATGTTCGTTTCCGTAGACATATTTAAAAACAAAAAAAATAATCAATAAAAAAAACTAATCAAAATTAGTAGCCATGATTTGGAGTCATAGCAAATTTAATTTCAATTTTTTCACCAAAATAAAATGTCTACGGAAGCGAACACGTTTGTTTCCGTAGACATTTTAAAAATATAAAAAAATAAGAAAACAAATAATTAAAAAAATCATTTAGCAGTGTGAATTTCAATTCCCAAATCCCTCAATTGTTCAGACGATATTTCAGAAGGAGCATTCATCATCAAATCTTTTCCTTCGCCTGTTTTTGGAAATGCAATTACTTCGCGAATATTTATTTCATTTTCAAGTATCATAAGGAGCCTATCCAATCCCCAAGCTATTCCACCATGAGGGGGCGTGCCAGATTCAAATGCTTGCAACATATGACCAAAATTTTTCTCTATTTTTTCATCAGAATAATCCATTATTTCAAAAACTTTTTTAAGAGCTTCGGATTTATGATTTCTAATACTTCCACCTCCAATTTCATTACCATTTAAAACAATATCATATTGCGCAGCGATTATTTTTTCTATATTTGTTTTATTTATTAAATCATTAAATGATTCTAACTTTGTTCCTGAAAATGGATTATGTGTAAATGTCCATTTTCCATCATCATCTTTTTCAAACATAGGAAAATCTACTACCCAAACAAAAGCTAATAAATCTTTATCATTTTTATCATTTCTCAAATCAGGTTTATCAGAACCAAATTTTTCCATAGCTTCTTTATAAGTAATTTTCGGAAAAGGGATTTGCTGAATTTTTTTATTTGGATAAAGTTTTTGTATAGATTCAATAAGAATTTTTTCATTTATATTCATCACATCTTCTTCGGTGGCAAAACTCATTTCTAAATCCATTTGAGTAAATTCTGGTTGTCTATCCCCTCTTAAATCTTCATCTCTATAGCATCTTGCAAATTGAAAATATTTTTCAAAACCTGAAGACATTAAAAGTTGTTTATATTGTTGTGGAGATTGTGGAAGCGCGTAAAATTTTCCCATTTCCAATCTTGAAGGAATAATAAAATCTCTTGAACCTTCTGGGGTAGAAGCAGTAAGCGACGAAGTTTCAATTTCTACGAAATTTTCTTTTTCAAAAATATTTCTAATGCATTGCATCAATTTAAATCTATTGCGAATATTTTTCTGCATTCTTGGTCTTCTAAGATCTAAATATCTATATTTTAAACGAGCTTCTTCGCCAATTTCCATACCATCACCACGAACATCTATTGTCGGAGTAATTGCCTCATTTAATACAATGAGTGAGAATATTTCAATTTCCACATTTCCGTTTAATTCATTTTCATTCACCATTTTTTCAGGACGAGCATTTACTTTTCCAATAATTTCAACAACCCATTCAGGTCTTATAATATTCGCTAATGAATAAGCTTCTATATGATTAGGCAAAGCAACCATCTGAACTTTTCCAGACATATCTCTTAAGTCAATAAAAATAAGTTTCCCATGGTCGCGTCTCACATCAATCCAGCCACAAATTTTTACTTCTTCCCCAATTTTTTTATTTAATTCTTTTATATATGTTCGCATAAATTTTTTATTATTTATTTTTTAAAATTTTTAATTATCTTAAATAAGTTAAAAAAATATAATATTTTATTAACTAATCTTATCAATATTTTTTTTTTATGCAAACAAAAATTAGTTTTTTAGTTTTTTAGCTTTTTAGAAAAAATTAAGTCATATGATGTAAGTTATAAGCCATAAAGAATTTTAAAACTGAATAAATTTTAAAATTTGAAAATTTTATTAGAAAATAATGATTGAAAGACAAGACACCTTTCAATTTAGTGATTTATAACTTTATAGACATTTATGACGATCGTCTAAAATGTCTATATTTTTTTAAATTTAAAAATCATAAATCTTTCCGAATCTTTTTAATACTTACTGGTTTTCGGAAGCCGAAAATCCATCTTTTTTATTAACTATGAATTACGAAATGCATTTTTCATATTTTTTTTTCATTCAAAGTTATTAAAATTTAAAATAAAACATAAAAGCCGAATTTTTGCGAAGCAAAAATTCGGCTTTTATGTTTTTTCCCACCATTTTTTATAAAGAAAAAAGACGATTACCGAAAAATCTAATTTTTTTAGCCAAAAAAATTAGATTTTTCGGCATAGTAGCGATTCGTCCTTTACATTCTATCTTTTTTAATTTATTTTTAATAAAAAAACACTTTTTACTTCTTTTATAATATTTTTTATAGTAAAATTATTTAATAAATTTATCAATTTTTTTATTAATTTTAATTTTTTTAAGCTAACATAAAAACACATTTATTCGCATCGCGTTTATTTGTGACTTTAAAATAAAATGTTTGGCAAATAAAATTATGGCAAAAACAGAAAATGGAAGAGCAAATCTTATTAAAAATATCCAGAAAAGAGATGGCAAAATAGTTCCTTTTGATTTATCAAAAATTACAAATGCTATTTATAAAGCGTCTGTAGCGGTTGGTGAACCAAATTGGCAATTAGCAAATAATTTTGGCAAGGATGTTATAAGGAGATTAGAAAAAAAAAATAATAAAAATATTATTCCAAATGTTGAAGAAGTACAAGATGTTGTTGAGCAAGTTTTAATAGAAAAAGTTTATTCTCGAATTGCCAAAGCTTATATTTTATATCGTCAACATCGGGCAGAAATTCGCCAAGAAAAAAAACAAATTCTTAATAAAATTGAGATTGATGAAATTGATAAAAAATTTGATATTAATGCTTTGCGAGTTTTAGCAAGTCGTTATTTAAAAAAAGACGAAGAAGGAAAAATTATTGAATCACCAAAAGAACTTTTTCAAAGAGTAGCTATTCATACAACAATTCCATCTTTATTTTATGATGTAAAAATTTATCAAAAACGAGGTGGCGCACCAGAACATCATATAGAAGAATTTGACCAAGTTAAATCGGAAGGAAAATTTTCTATCGGAAAATATAAATTAAATCAATTTCATTTAGAAGCTGTTAAAAAACTTTATGATCGTTTAGTGCAGAAATCTAAAATGAAAGTTTCATGGAATAATTTTTTGGTTTTTTTAAAAAATGGTTATTTTGATAAATATGAAAATGAAATTGATGTTTATTTTAATTTAATGGTTAATCGTCAATTTCTGCCGAATACTCCAGCTTTAGTTAATTTTGGTAATTATTTAGGAATGGGCTCTGCTTGTTTTACATTAAATGTTGAAGATTCTATTGATTTAATTATGGACACTTTGAAAGCGGCAGCAATTATTTTTAAATCTGGTGGCGGAGTAGGTTATAATTTTTCAAAATTAAGACCAGAAGATGATTTTGTAAAAACTACTGGTGGTGTTTCTTCAGGGCCGATTAGTTTTATGTCAATGTTTGATAATATGACTGAAGTAATAAAACAGGGCGGAATTAGAAGAGGCGCAAATATGGGAATTTTAAATAGTGACCATCCAAATATAGAAAAATTTATTCATGCAAAAGAAGGTAATAAAGCATTAAAAAATTTTAATATTTCAATAATGCTCAAGCCAGAATTTTGGGAAGCTTTAAAAGAAAAAAAACCTTATTCATTAATTAATCCAAGAAATGGAAAAGTAGAAAAAGAAATTGACGCACAACAATTATTTGAAAAAATTGTTTATCAAGCTTGGGAATCAGCTGAGCCGGGTGTTTTATTTTATGATCGCATCAATGAATATAATCCATTTTTAAAAAGTTTAGGACCAATTGAAAGTACTAATCCGTGTGGTGAAGTAATTCTTTATCCATATGAATCTTGTAATCTTGGTTCAATAAATATCTGGTCTTATTTAAAGAAAAACGGTGATAAAAAACCACAATTTGATTGGCAAAAATTAGAACAAGATGTAAAAATTGCTATTCGTTTTTTAGATAATGTAGTTGATGTCAATAAATATCCACTTAAAGAAATTGAGGAAATGACTTTAAATACTAGAAAATTAGGTTTAGGAATAATGGGAGTGGGTAATCTACTTTGCGAATTAGAAATTTCTTATGGCTCTCAACAAAGTTTGAAATTTATGGAAAAATTAATGGAATTTATTAATTATCATTCTAAAGAAGCTTCAATTGATTTATCTAAAAAACGTGGTCGAATGCCATATTTTGATAAATCATTTTATAAAGAAGGAAAATTACCATTTGCGGGTTTTAAAGATAAAAAATCATGGAATTTTGATTGGTTGGCATTAACTAAAAAAATTAAAAAATTTGGCATTAGAAATAGTTTTACAACAGTGATTGCGCCAACAGGTTCTATTAGTATGATTGCTGGTTGTTCTTCTGGTATTGAACCGATATTTAGTTTAGTTTTTGAAAAAAATGTAACTATCGGAAATTTTTATTATGTTGATCCAGTTTTTGAAGAACAAATGAAAAAAATAGGACTAATGGATGAAGATTTAATTATAGACACCGCTCGTTTAAACGGTAGTATTCGCAATATTTCTTATATCCCAGAAAAATACAAAAAAATATTTACCACAGCAATGGATATTTCTCCAAATGATCATGTTCGTGTATTAGCAACTTTTCAAAAATGGGTTGATTCTGCAATTTCTAAAACTAATAATTTTCCAGCTGAAGCTACAATAGAAGATATTAAAAAAGTTTATCTTTTAGCATATGAATTAGGTTGTAAAGGAGTTACGGTTTATCGTGACAAATCTTTACACACTCAAGTACTTGTTAGTGGTAGTACAAAGAAAAATCCTAAAGATACTCCAAAATTATCTATTATTAAAAAAGATGAAAAAACTAAAGGATTTGTTATTTATCATGAAGCAAGTGCAAAAACTAATACCGATAATTTTAATTTATTACCGGAAGATTTAACAAAAATTGAAAATGATAATTTTAATCAAAAAGAATGTCCAAATTGTAAAATAATCTTAATAAGACAAGAAGGTTGTCTTAGATGTTTAACTTGTGGCTGGGGAATGTGCGGAATCTAGGAAAATTAAGATTTAGGATTTAGGATTTAAAAATTATGAAAATAAAATATAGAATGTAGAATATGAAATATAGAAAAAAAAATATTTGACATTTAATTGAAAACTAAATTTTGAATTTTAAAATTGAATGAATTTTAAGACACTAAATCAAAAAATTAAAAAAAATAAAAATAAAAAAAGCGCCAGGTACCTTCTGGCGCTCAGAAGAATGTTTGGTGTTTCTCTGATACTTTTTGCTGTGCTTCCTAGAGAAAAACGGAAAACTTCTACAAACATTCTTCAATATATATGTTATACCAAAAATTAGTTTTTGTCAAATTTTTTTGGGCTTTTTATTAACTTTTTTTTGAGTGTTTTTTTCTTTTTTTACAAAATATGGCTCTATCAATAACTATTATGAAGTTTATCACAAATTAAAAAATAATAACTCTACAATATTATTACTACTTTGTCAAGATTTTAGAAGCTTGACTGGAGGCTCAATCTCCAAGTAAGGAAAAAATAAAAATTATTTTACCGAGGTGCTAGTCGCTAAATTTTCTTTATCCCAAATTTTTGTTTCAGGTATAATCTTTTTTATATCATCAATATTTTTAAAACCATAAAAAACTTCTCCATTTATAAATAAAGCAGGAAGTTTATTTTCTATATTATAAATAGATTTTAAAGTTTCCATAACTGGTATATTAAAATCATAATCAAAAGAATATATTCTTATTTTCGGATACATTTCATGTAATTTTGTTAATATATATCCTTCGTTTTGACATTCTGGACAAGAATTTTTATTTGAATAAAAATAAAGTATAAAAACAAATTTGTCCTTACATTTTTCACTTATTTTTTTCATTAAAAGATAATCTTTTATTTCAAGTAAAGAGTAATATGTTTTAAGATTTTGAAAATCTAAATTATTAGGCCCAACTTTTTCTTCAGTATAAGAAAGTTTTTCGCCAAGTTGCCCAACTTCTTTAGATAAAGTATTATCGCTAATATTTTTACAAGAAGTTTCAGTTAATAGAGAAAACTGTGTTTCTGAAGAAAGAATATCTAAAGATATTTTATCTCCAATTATTTTCATTTGAGATAATTTTTTATCACTAAAATAATTACTTACATATATTGCTGTTGCAAATATCAAAGCTGTTATTACAAAAGTGTAAAAATATTTTAACCAATCTGTTTTTTCTCTCTCGTGTTTTATCTCCATGTTACTTTTCTTGAAAAAATTGTATTAAATAATGCATTTATTAACCAAAGAGGAGCAATAATTGGAAACAAAAATATAAAATAAAACAATTCAGGCTTAATTTTTAATTTTCCTTCTGTAAATTTTACCGATATCAAAATTAAAGTCAAACTTATTATTAAAATAAAAAAAATTATTATAGATATCAAACTTGTATTTAAGTAAAACCAATCAAAATTTATTTTATTAAAAGAAAAACCAATTAATTTAATTTTTATTATTTGTTCCATAATTACATTTACATTCGATATAATTGAATTTACAATAAAATAAAAAGTAGCAATAATAGATATTACAGAAAATGGTAAAATAAAAAAACCAAGATGACCATACTCTTTTTTAAAGAATAAAGATTTATAATCAATAATATTTTTTAAAAAACCATATGCCCATCGAAGTCTTTGTTTGTAAAAAGTTTTAAAAGTTTTAGGGGTAATAGTAATAACAGAAGATTTACGACTACTTGCAATTTTATAATTATGTTTTTGCATACGAAGTGCCATTTCTAAATCTTCCGTAAGATATGCATCTTTATAGTCACCAATTTTTTCAAAAACTTTTCGGCGGATTATGGTAAATGTTCCGGGGATAATGAATAATGCATTTAAATAAACCAATATTTCTTTTACAAAAGTACTCCAATTATACTCAGTTCTTTGTATTTTTTGTAATAAATTTTTTGGATTATGTACTTTTACTACTGGAATTACCGCCATTATTTTTTCATTTTCAAAAAAAGGAAGCATATTTTTTAATGCATCTTTATCCACAAAACAATCTGCATCAAGACAGCCAACAAGGTCAGAATTACTATTTTTAATACCAAAATTTAATGCAGTATGTTTCCCTCCATTTTCTTTATGGTAAATTTTTATTTGCAAATTTTTTTCAAAAATTTCTAATTTTTTAAGAGAATCATCTGTGCTCCCATCATTTACAATAATTATTTTTAATTTATTTTTTGGGTAAATTAAATTTAAAAGAGAATCAATTGTTGCAATAATAGTTTTGCTTTCATTAAAACATGGAACAATAATATCCACAAAAGGCCAATTTTTTTTTGTAATTTTTAAATATTCTGTTTTTATTATTTTTCTTTTTTCTATATAAGTTATAAGCAAAAAAACTTCAAAATATAAAGAGCAAAACAAAAAAAAATATATAATCAAACTATTCATAAATATATAATAACATTTTTTATTTATTTTGCACCTTTATAGCAGAAGAACATTTGACAAAAAATAAAAAATTAAGAGGGTTTTCGGCGAAGCCGAAAACCCTTTTAGTTTTTTCATTTTTTTGTTTTAATGTTTTTATATTTTAATGATTTTTGTCAAATATTAATGCTGAATTGTTAAACTCAAATGTTTTCCCCGTTTTCAAAAATTTGCTTTTTGGGGAAAAATTTGATAATGTGAAGTTAAATAATATAATAAAATAATATGAAAAAAAATATACATCCAAAATATTTTAATAAAACAAAAACAACTTGTATTTGCGGGGCTGTTTATGATTTTGGTTCAACTAAAGAAATTATTAATGTGGAAATTTGTGGCAATTGTCATCCATTTTATACTGGAAATGAAAAAGTTTTAGATACTGCTGGAAGAATTGAAAAATTTAAAGCTAGAGTTGCGGCAAAAGTTATAAAAGCCCCAAAAATTTCAGCTAAAAAAACTTTAAAAGTTTCTAAAACTAAAACAAATAAATAACTATTTTTATAATAAAACATACTTTTTAAAGTATGTTTTTATTATTTATTTAATTTATATTTAAAATATGAATCCAAATCAAGAATTAATTGAAGAATTTATAAAAAATAAAAAAACGACTTTTTTGGCCGAAGAATATATTCGTTTAGAAAATGAAGAAGAATCTATACAAAAAATGGCGGAAAAAGATCCCGCTATGTTTTCTCTTGCCGAAGAAGAAATAAAAAATATAAAAGTTCAAAAAGATAATCTTTTAGAACAAATGAAAAGTATTACAGCGATTGATGTGGAAGAAGAAAAATTTCCGAATGAAATAATTATGGAAATTCGCGCTGGAGTAGGAGGCGAAGAAGCCGCTATTTTTGCGGAAGATTTAGTAAAAATATATAAAAAATTTTCAGAAATAAAAGGATGGTTATTTTATTTTATTGATGAATCAAAGTCGGCACTTGGCGGTTATAAAGAAGTATCAATTGAAATTAAAGGAAAAGATGTTTATAAAAAATTAAGATTTGAAACGGGAGTACATAGAGTTCAAAGAATTCCAGAAACTGAAAAATCTGGCAGAGTTCATACTTCAACAGCATCAATAGCAATTTTGCCGATAAGAAAAAAAACAGGAATAGAAATTAAACCGACAGATTTATTTGTAGAATTTTCTAGATCTGGCGGAGCGGGAGGACAAAATGTAAATAAAGTTGAAACAGCTGTGCGAATAGTTCATTTACCGACTGGAATTAATGTTCGTTCAACCGCAGAAAGAAGCCAAATAAAAAATAAAGAAAAAGCAATGTCAATACTTATAGCAAAACTTGAGATTAAAAAAGAAGAAGAAGAGGCTAAAAAATTTGCGGGAGAAAGAAGAGATCAAATAGGAACAGCTGATAGATCTGAAAAAATTAGAACTTATAATATTTTACAAGACAGAGTTACAGACCATAGAGTAAAACATTCTTGGTATAATATAGAAAATATATTTACTGGAAATGGTATGGTTGATATTATAGATTATGTGGTTAAAAATATATAAAAACATTTAAGTTTGACCTTTAACATTTGACGAATACAAAAAATTAAAAAAATAATAAAAAGAAAATTAAAAAAAGTTTTTCTTACGGGAAAACTTTTTTTAATTTTTTATTTGTTCGGAATGCCAATATTCATATAATGGTCCCCACACTAAACCTGCCAAAAACCAAAAAATTAATTCTTCAATAGGTATTCCAGTAATCTTTACGCCTGATAATGTTTTAAATAAATATGTTTGATTTATCCATTCAGGAGATAAAAAAATTATTGTATAATAAAAAAATAATGAAATAATAAGCATTAATAATCCACTCCATAATCCGTTAATCAATAAATCTTTTCTAAAATAAAAAATTATTACGGACACCAAAATCATAGAAATTGTGCTTGCGTAAAAACTAGTTACCTTTTCCAAAATTAACCAAGCTGTAATAGAAGCTAAGACCAACAAAATTGTAAGAAAATTTGGCATTTTAATTTTACGTTTTACTTTAATATATTTTTTAAAAAAAATAATTTCATATATAGATGTCATAATTCCACCCGCAGTAAAACCTAAAATAAAATATTCAATGCCAATTTTAGTGTTAGTAATAGTTTGTGGTTGCCACCAATCTATTGTCCACCAATAATAAGAAGACACTAAACTAATCAATCCTATAATTACACTCATAATTAACATTTCCCTACGTGTATATTTTCCCGCAATAAATAATACTACCCAAATTAAACAAACAGGAATAAGAGAAACTAAATAAACTAAATTTAGTGGAATATCCATCAATAAAATTATATCATAAAAAAATATTTAAAAATTTTGTCACTCTCTTTAATAAAAATAACAAATTTTTTAAAAATAAAAATTATAGTTTATTGTGACAAAAAACAAAAAAGACAAAAAGGTTTTTGCTCCGCGAAAACCTTTTTTTAATTTTAACTTTAATATAAATTTAAGTAATTAAAAAAATATATAAAGTAAAACAAAATAAAAAAAATAAAAATCAAAAACTTCCCTTCTCTATTAAATTATTTTATTAATTTTTTTAATTTTTATTTTTTTTCTAATTTTTATTTTTTCCTTTTACTTATTACAGATTACTTATTACTTTTTTAATAAATGTTAAATGTTTTTTGTTTTCTTAAATCCTAAATCTTAAATTCTAAAATCTTTTTTTGCGGGTCCACGAGGATTCGAACCTCGGTCAATCGTTTTGGAGACGATTATTCTACCACTGAACTATAGACCCTTCTCTACTACTAATAATAAAATTATAAAAGTTTTTAATCAAAAAATCAATTTTAAAAAAATTGATAAAAAAAGAAAATAAAAAAATCGTTCGCTTTTTGGCGAACGATTTTTTTTAAAATTTTACTTCAACTGGTTGTTTGGCCATGCTATCATTCTCATCTAATGTAAAAAGTTCCATCTTTACAAAATGAAAAATATTTGAAATTATTTTACTAGGAAATGAATCCACAGCAATATTCAAATCTCTAACATTTCCATTATAAAATCTTCTTGAAGCTTGAATTTTATTTTCTGTATCTGAAAGTTCTGTTTGCAAAGATAAAAAATTTTGATTTGCTTTCAAATCTGGATAAGCTTCAGCTATTGCAAAAACAGATTTTAAAGCACTTGTGAGCATATTTTCTGTTTTACCTTTATCTACAATATTTTGTGCACCCATAGCTTGAGCCCTTGCTTTTGTAACATTTTCAAAAGCTTCACTTTCGTGAGTAGCATAACCTTTGACTGTATTTACAAGATTTGGAATAAGATCATACCTTCTTTTTAATTGAACATCTATATCTGACCATGCTTCTTTTGTTCTATTTATAAGAGTAATAAAATTATTATA
This sequence comes from bacterium, assembly GCA_043818495.1. Classification (GTDB taxonomy): domain Bacteria; phylum Patescibacteriota; class Minisyncoccia; order Phycocordibacterales; family GWA1-40-21; genus Bog-1340. The sequence continues at coordinate 19,484 of JBDRFT010000041.1, forward strand.
TGATAAAACAATCCAAAGTATCAAAACTATTAAAATTCCTAATATTATATATCCCGGCATATTTTTTAAAAGTTTTTTATTATTTGTTTATTTGTTTAAATAATAAATAACTTTGATTAATTTTTTATAAAATTTTGTCTCGAAAAACAAAATAAGGTTTTATAATAATAAAAAAAACCTAATAAAATTATATCAAATGTTTTATATTTTGCAAAGAAAAATTACAAAAAATACTTAAAATTAGGTGTTCATTTTCATATGATATTTAACCCTTATCAAATCAATAAAGTGAATTGTTTTTGGTGGATTGGGGGGCTTCCAAAAAATTTAATTTAAAAATTTGTTTATAGCGCATTATTCTTTATTTAAAATCAAAATTATTTTTTATTTCTCTGGAAATTTTTTCTATTTTTTTGATTCTACGAATATGTTTTTCTTGATTAGAAAAATTAGTCATAAGCCAAAGTTTGACTGCTTTTTTTACTTGATTTATTTTTAAAAATCTCGCGCCTAATGAAAGAATATTTGAATCATTATGTTCCCTACCTAATTTTATAATTTCATTTTTTAAAAATAATTTTGTATTTCCATAAAAAACTATTGCTCGAACATTTGGAAATCTATTTGCTGTAATCGCCTCCCCTTGCCCGGAACCCCCAAGAATAATTCCTAAATTATTTTCAGGATTTAAGGCAACGGCTTTTGCTACAATTGAAATATAATCGGGATAATCATCTTCTTTTTCATATTTATAAGAACCACAATCCACAATTTCATAATTTAATTTTTTAATAAAAGAAATTAATTCTTGCTTCATTAAAAAACCCGCATGGTCCGCCCCAATATATATTTTTTTTTTATGACTTATTACACCAATATTATTTTTCATAGATATATTATAACATAGAAAAAAAACATTTGACAATTGATTGATATAAAAAAATCAAAAAGGTTTTCGCGAAGCGAAAACCTTTGTATTTTTATTTTTATTTTTTATTTTTTTAAAATTTTTAAAAGTCCCCTATTTTTTTAGCAATAATTCATTTTTTATGCTACTATAATAAATAAGTTTTTTTGTTTTTATATTTTTTTAAAAGTTAAAAATTATTAAATATTATGAGTAAGTTAATTTCAGATTTTTTTGGTTCAATTTTTGCTCCTAAAGATACAAGTGTCCTGGGTATTGATATTGGTTCTTCTTCTGTTAAAGTAGTTCAATTAAAAAAACAAGGTGGAAAAGCGATACTTGAAACTTATGGAGAAATTGCTTTAGGTCCTTATGCTGGAACAGATATTGGAAGAGTAGTAATACTTCCTGTTGATAAATTATCAGGAGTAATTAAAGATCTTTTGAAAGAATCTAATACTACTACTTTAAATAGCGGTTTGTCTATTTCTATTGGTTCTAGTTTTATTATTTTTATGAAAATGCCCGCCTTTGAAGAAAAAAATTTTACCGAAATGGTTCCTATTGAGGCAAGAAAATATATTCCAGTGCCAATTTCTGAAGTGACTTTGGATTGGTGGGCAATTCCAAAAGATGAAAAAACTATTTCAGAATTTCAAAGTGGACAAAAAATTGAAGATAATAAAAGTACAGAAATATTACTTATAATTATAAATAATGATATTTTAAATAAAAATAAAGAAATACAAAAAATTGTAGGTCTTGCGACAACTTTTTCCGAAGTAGAAATTTTTAGTTGTATGAGAGCCATACTTGAACCAAGTATTGAACCACAAGTTATAATGGATTTTGGCGCAAGTAGCACAAAAGTTTTTATTGTTGAAAAAGGAATACTTAGAGCGTCTCATGTTATAAATAAAGGGTCTCAAGATATTACATTGTCTATTTCAAAATCAATGGGTCTTTCTTTTGATGAAGCTGAAAAAATTAAAATTAAACAAGGTATTTTAAATACTAAAATAGATAGTGTTTTTGAAATTTCATCTGTCACAATAGATTATATTTTATCAGAAACCGAACATTTCATAATGAATTATTATAAAAAATCTGGTAAAAAAATTAGTAAAATTATTTTAACAGGTGGAGGCTCGCTTCTTCATGGTTTAAAAGAAAAAGCTCAAAAATCTTTTGAAACTCTCGTAGAAATTGCGAATCCATTTTCTAAAATAGAATACCCTGCTTTTCTAGAAGAAATATTAAAAACTGCTGGCCCTGAATTTACAGTAGCAATCGGTTTAGCGATTAGAAAATTACAGGAAATATAGAAAAAACAAACACATTTGATATTTAACATTTAACCATTAAAAATTTATTCAGTTTCAAAATTTTTTAATAAGCTACAAGCTATAAACTAAAACACTATAATACGCTACACAAAAACCATTTTCGCAAGCATCGATTGAAGGCAACAATTCTGTTTTTAGTAAAAAATTTTGGAAAACAATTAACTTTAAATCAGTAGAAGAGGTTGATGAAAAAATAGAATGGTTTAATAAATCTTCGGAGAAATATTGTCGCTATCAAAAACCATTTAAGGAAAAAAGTTCAAAAAGAAATTTTATTCCAAAAATATATTTCATTAGATAAATCAAAGAAAACGAAAAAACTCAGAAAGGATTTATTGATATTCTTAGAGAAAAAATATTTCTTCCAAAATCTTACATCAATTACTTTGTATTAGCTGAATGGAATCTTAAGAGAGAAAATTTATTTATTCATTTTGAAAAAAAAAACAAAAATCGAAAGTAATCAAAAAAATATCATTTAAAATTAATCCAATATCAAAAGAAAAATTACAAAAAATTACTTAAAAATTAACTGTTCGTTTTCATTTGATATATAACCTCTACTCTGATATAATTTTGCAATGATTAATCAAGACTTACTTAAGTATATAGAAAATGAAATTTCTAAGGGTACTCCAAGAAATATTATTCAGTCAAATTTACTTTTAAATGGATGGAATGAAAGAGATATTGCAGAAAGTTTTTCTACTATTGTGGCAAAAAATCCAAATACGACAGTGATACCAATACCCATAAATATTAATACAAACAAAATCCTACATATTTCTGGAGTAAAAAAAATAATTTTAGTAATTTTATCTATTTTTGTGATTATTTGGCTTGGTTTAGAGGTTGTGAACTTTTCCGAGTATGTTTCTGTGAGAAGCGCTTGGGATAAAGGAGCTTCAGAGGAGAGTCCTTTTATGCCCGGACCTTTTTATAGACCAGTCGTAACTCAAGTTTTTTATAATATTTTTCCTTCTTTTAATCCAAATACAAGAGGAATGCCATATAAACCAGTTATTTATCTTTACCCAACTTCAACTGAAAAAGTTCAGATTGAATTAGATTATAAAGGAAATATCGTTGCGGACTATCCTACATATGATGTTTTGCAAAAAGGATGGACAGTAACAGCATCTCCAGATGGAAAAATAGTTAGTTCAGATGGAAAAGAATATAGTTATTTATTTTGGGAGGGTAAACCATCTAATAAAATAGATTACGATTTGTCTACAGGTTTCGTTGTCCGCGGTGAAGATACGATAGAATTTTTGCAAAATACTTTATCTAAAATAGGTCTTACTCCAAAAGAATACAATGAATTTATTGTTTATTGGTATCCTAAAATGAAAGATAATAAATACAATCTAATTCATTTTGCAGGAGATGAATATACTCAAACAGCACCTCTGACTATTGTTCCTAAACCAGATTCAATGTTGCGTGTTTTTATGGTTTTCAAGCCACTTAATAATATGATTGATATTAAACCTCAAGAAATTAAATCATTTGTTCGCAAGGGATTTACTGTCATAGAATGGGGAGGAACAAATTTATAGGAAATATAGTGAATTACAGAGTGGAGTAGAATGCTGATATATAAATACTCATGTCATTTAATTTAACAAACACAGTTCTAGCATTCTCTACGACGCCATCTCATAAAAACGAAACATATACTGGGTGTGGGGTAAAGTTTAGGAATGATAAAATGTAGCATTTTTCATTAAATTTTTTCATTGAATTTCATTGAATTTAAACAAATTTTAGGTGTTCAAATTCATTTGATACTTAAACCGCTAATAAGTTAATAATTAGAAAGCCAAAAAGTTGTAAATAAATTATGAAAAAGAAATTAATAATAAAAATAGGAACTTCTACACTTACAGCTGGTACAAATAGGATTTCGTATGCAAAAATTGAAGATATTGCAAGACAAATAGTAATGCTAAAAAATAATTATGAATTTATTTTAGTATCTTCTGGGGCTATTGCAACCGCAAAACAATTTATTGAAATTAATGGATATAATAAATATATAGATTCAAAACAAGCAATGGTTGCAATTGGACAGCCGAAGATGATGAAAGTTTATGATGAGATTTTTGGCAGTTTCGGATTAAAAATCGCTCAATGTTTATTAACTTATAGAGATTTTGAAAATATTACAGCAAAAACAAATATCAAAAATACTATTGATAAACTTTTGGCGTATGATTATATTCCTATTATCAATGGTACAGCAGCAATTGAAGAAATAATTTTAGGTGATAATGATAAATTATCGGCTCTTGTCGCAATAATTATTGACGCGGATTTATTGATTATTGCTTCAGATATTGATGGATTATATAATCAAAATCCACATTTAAATAAAAATGCAAAGTTTATTAAAGAAGTAAAAAACTTAAAACAAGTTAAATTTTTTATTAAAGAAAAAAAAACTACTTTAGGAACTGGGGGAATGACATCAAAAATTCAAGCTGTAGAAATTTGTAGACAAAAAAATATTGAAGTTTGGATTGTTAATGGAAGAAAAAATAATTTTATAATAGACGCCATGCAAAATAAAATTCCTTTTACAAAATTTAAAACAAAAAAAAATAAAAAATTTAAAACTTTCTAAATTAAAATTTAATTCTTTAAAAGAAAAATTTTTTTATTTTTTTTAAAAATAATAAATTATAAATAATAAATCATTATTTTGTTTACTTTTAAAATACAAAAAAAACTTGAAGGAAAACTTGGCAGAGCTGGAATTATAGAAACGATACATGGGAAAATAGAAACTCCCGCTTTTGTTATTGTTGGAACCAAAGGAGTTGTAAAATCATTAAATCCAGAACAAATAAAAAATACTGGCACACAAATTGTTCTCGCAAATACATATCATTTATATCTTCAACCGGGAGATGAAACTGTAAAAAAAATGGGCGGGCTTAATAAAATGATGAATTGGTCAGGCCCAACAATGACAGACTCAGGTGGCTTTCAAGTTTTTTCTCTTGGAGTTGCATACAAAAAAGAAATTTCAAAAGTTTTACAAATTACTAATCCATCACTTTTAATTCCAGAAAGATTTGATGATTCATCTGCACCAAAACTTGCAAAAATTGGCCAAGACGGAGTTTCTTTTACATCGCATTTAGATGGCTCAGTTCATTATATTACCCCAGAAAAATCTATACAAATTCAGTATAATTTAGGGGCAGATATAATTTTTACTTTTGATGAATGCACTTCGCCAATAGAAAATTTAAAATATCAAGAAGAAGCACTTGAAAGAACACATAATTGGGCAAAGAGATGTTTATCGGAACATAATAAACTTAATAAAAAAAATAAAAATAAAATTGCTTTATTTGGAATTATTCAAGGAGGCAGGGAAGAAATTTTGCGAAAAAAATCAGCAAAAATTATTTCTGAAATGGAAGTAGACGAAAAAAAATTTGATGGATTTGGAATTGGCGGGTCATTTGCAAAAGAAGATATGTCAACATCAGTAAAATGGGTAAATGAAATTTTACCCGAAGAAAAACCAAGACATCTTTTAGGTATTGGAGAACCAGAAGATTTATTTATGGGAATTGAAAATGGAGTAGATCTTTTTGATTGTGTTTCACCCACTCGTCTTGGTAGAAATGGAACTCTTTATACAAAAAATGGAAAAATTCATATTTTAAATACAGAATATAGAACAGATATAAACCCCATTGAAAATGATTGCGAATGTTATACTTGTAAAAATTTTTCAAAAGCTTATTTGGCGCATCTTTTTCATAGTAAAGAAATGTTAAGTGGAACACTTGCATCAATTCATAATATTTATTTTATTGTTCATTTAGTAAAAAAAATTCGTCAATCAATTTTTGATGAAAATTTTGAGGAATTTAAAAATAATTTTTTAAAAAAATACCAAAACTAGCTTTTAGAAAGATTAAAAAGCAAAATTTTAAACAAGTTAAAAATTAAAAGTTTAAAAAAATAAAAAAATAAAAAAAATAATTAGTTTAAAAAAAACTTTTTAAAATTCTTATTTTGGCGAAAAAAATAGCTTGAAACCAATTAGGATATTTACCAAAATTTTTAAAAACTATTTTAAAATGATTCCATGCCATTGCGAATTTTCTTTTTTGTGATGTGCCTTGTGAATGTCTTGTATAAGAAGTTGTTATTTCTTTTAAATTTTTCATTTTTCCAAGCTTTCCGAGTTTTAAAAATAAGTCTAAATCTTCAACACAA
>JBDRFT010000042.1:0-18244 GCA_043818495.1 bacterium
AGTATAGAAAGTCACTAGGATACAAAAATGCGTATGAAGTTGCTTTGGAACGTGGTATCATACAAAAGATACCAGAATTCAAATTGAATATTTGGTCGGAAACATTATCAGAAAAAATTGCATTTCACCTATGAATTTTCCCGTATATTATACATAATATTGCGTAATTTACGAATATTGTGTGTTATTGTTAATAACAATTTAATTATATACTAAAAACAGATGGATGTCTATTTAAAAAATTGGAAGATGAATTAAGGTTGCGAAATTATAGTCGCAAGACTATCAAAAGTTATTTGCATTGCGTAGCAGAGTATTTGCGCGCAAAACAAAATAATTTAGATTTGGTTAATATTGATTTTATCAAGCAAGTTATTATCCAAAATAGATAACTTTATAATCTTCAACTTTTTATCTATCCGGTGCTATTTCATAATAATTTATTAAAAATCTGCTTATATCAAAAAAAGGTGTGGTAAGAGTTTGTGATGCATAATTAACATTTTTAGGTTCTATCATATAAAGAAAAATTAAAAATTTTGGATTATATGCTGGAAAATAACCAAAAAAAGAATGCAACCATTTATCAGGATAATATCCTCCACCTTCATTCGTTGGACGGGCGATTTGAGCTGTTCCTGTTTTAGCCGCAATACTATAATTTTTAATTTTTACATTTCCTCCAGCCAAAGCATCATCAACAACTTTTACAAGCATTCTAGTAATTTCTTCAGAACTTTCTTTTTTAATAATTTGTTTTGCTTCATTTATATAAGAAATATTTTTAGAAAGACCAACTTTATAATTTATTTTTTTAACAATATGAGGAATTATAAGTTTTCCTCCATTTGCTAAAACAGAAAAAGCTTTAACCGCCATTATTGGCGTCATAGAAATACCTTGACCAAAAGAAGCTGTGATGTATTCTATTTTTTTATTATTATTAAGATTATCTAATAAATTATTTATATTTCCCCCTGCTTCAGACGGCAAATCTATACCCGTCTCCGTTCCTATTCCATAATTTTGCATATATTCAAGAAATTTATTTTTTCCGATTTTGTCCATAACAAAAGCTGCTCCAGTATTTAAAGATTTATTTAAAATAGTTTGCATATCAACAATGCCGTGGCTTTTTTTATCAGAATTATATACTGTATATCCATCAGATTTTAAAAAACCTTTATCATCATATGTGGTCTGCGCGGTAATATCACCATTATCTATTCCAGCAGTCATAGTCAAAGCTTTTATTATAGACCCCATTTCATATGAATCAGAAACAAGTGGATTGGAAAAAATACTTATATCTTTTTCATTTTTAAAATTATTTAAATTAAAAGACGGAGAAACAGCCATAGAATATATTTCTCCATTTTTTGGATTTATTATTATTGCCCCGATAGTTTTAGAATCCCATTTTTTTTTAGTATCATCAATTATTTTTTCTACATAACCCTGTATTTCTGGGTCTATTGTTATTATAATATCCCCTTCCCTTTCTTTATTTTGAATAAAATTTTTATTTATATTTAAAAATATTTCAACAAAAGCATTTGTATAAAGACCATTATTATCTCTTTTTAAATTATCATCATAATATTTTTCAAGACCATATCTGCCTTCCAATTTTTCACCGGCATTATCAAATCCAACAAAGCCAATGAGATTTGCCGCCAAACTATCTCCGGGATAATATCTCCAATTTTCTTTTTCTATTATTAAACCGGGGAGTTTTAACTTACTTATTTTTGAAATTTTATCTTCTGATATTTGTCTAGCAATTTCTTCATATGGGTCATTGATTTTTGTTGCTTTAGAATAAAAAATTTCTGCGTCAATAGGAATTATTTCTGATATTTTTTTATAATAATTTTCTGTATCAGTCGCCATTATTTTTGTATTTAATGCCAAAATATAACCAGTTTTTAAACTAGCAGCCGAAATTAAATTTTCATTTTTATCTTGAAAAAAAATACTTCCTCTATTATATGTATCAACAGATATATTCGTATATTGTCTGTCTGCTTTTTTACTATAATTTTGCCCATTAACTATTTGTAAAAAATATAATCTTACTATTATAATCAAAGAAAAAAAAACTACAAAACAAAAAAAAATTCGGACTCTGTTTTGAAAAACATTATTTTTCATTTATTTTATTCAACTAAGTCGCCTCGCCAAAATAACTTATCTACCAACTTCATGTATTTAATCTTTATTTCTTCTTAGGAAAAAATAAATCTTAGGCACAATGAAGCTGAATCTAGACAATTTATTTTGGCAATGCCCCTAATATTTTATTTTTTGTTTTTAACTTTACTAATAAGTTTCACTGCTTTATTCGCAAATACTTCAAAATCTCTGTCTGCTTTGCTTGGTGCTTTCAAACTTTTTTTGTAATATTTATCATATTCTTTTTCCGCTAATTCTTTTGCCAGCTCATGCGAAACTTTGCCTGCATCTTTCAAAATATCTTTATTGTTAATTTGTAAAAATCCGTGAAGTTTATCTATCCAGTCCTTCATATACATTGGCACTCTCTGCATTGCCTGTCCTTCGGCAAATACGAGATATTGCTCGACGAGATTATTTAAAACGAGAAGTTCCTGCTCGCTTAAATAATTTTTGGCGATAACTACTTCTTCTTTTGTTGGTTTACTTCCCCTGAAGTTTGTAAGACCTACATTTGATTTTTTACTATTTACTCTACTAGCGATTATTTCTGCTACGGTATTGCCAGTAATTGCATAATGAATCTTGTTTTGAACTGTCTTGAAAAATAGAATACTCTTTTCATCTGTTGGGTCATAATCGACACTGGTGGCATAGATGTCGGTAATTTTTCTATAAAATCTTTTTTCAGAAGTGCGTATTTCTGAAATACGACGAGTTAACTCTTCAAAATAATCAAATGGCAAATCGGGATTTTTCAGCCGTTCATCGTCCAACACAAAACCTTTGACGATGTATTCACGAAGTCGTGCCGTTGCCCATTGACGAAAAGCTGTGGCAATAGCACTTTTAACGCGATAACCTATAGAGATTATCAAATCTAAATTATAATATTCAATATTTCTAGAAACTTCACGCTTGCCTTCTTTTTGAACTGTTAAGAAATTCTTAACAGTTGTCATTTTATCTAATTCACCCTCTTCAAAGATATTTTTTACATGCATACTAATATTATTTTTGGTTGTTTGAAAAAGCTCCGCCAACGCATTTTGCGTAAGCCAAACTGTCTCATTTTCAAAACGAACATCAATTTTAATTTGCCCATTCTCGACTTTATAAATAATAATTTGTGATTTTTTATTATCAGGTATTTTTTTCATTTTATTTAATTTGATTTTTAATATCATCTTTAATATATGATTTTATATTTTCTATCACAATCTGATGAAGATCAAAAATAGATTTTTCAGATTTCCAAGCAATATGCGGAGTATAAATTATATTTTTATTTAGTTTTGTTAATTCAGATAGTTTTTTGTCTTCATTAAAATCTAAAATAAGTTTAATATTTTTTATATCCACAATTTTAATTAAATAATCTACATCTTCAAATAATTTTGAACTAACTGTATTAATAATAATTGAATCTTTTTTAATCAAATCTAAATGTTTATTTTTTATTATTTTTTCAGTTTCCGCGTTTAATTTTAAATGTAAGGTAATTATATCTGATTTTTTAAAAATTTTATCAAATTCAACAGCTTGAAAATCTATTTTTTTAACCGTCCTATTCCAACAAAGAACATTTAAATTTTTAGATCTGCCTATTTCCGCAACTCTTGTCCCAATATTTCCCAATCCAATCACGCCCAAGGTTTTATTTTTAATATCAAATTGTTCAAGCTGTTTAAACACATAATTAGAAACTGCTTCTGTCGCGTATGAAGGAACATTTGTTACGATGATTCTTTTTTGAAACCATAATCAACATCGCACCATTCATAACCAGTCGCAACAATACCTAAATATTTAATATTAGGACAAGAATCTAAAATATCTTTATTTATAGAATACCAACAAACAATAACTGCATCGGCATCTTTAATTCTTTCAATAGCTTCATCGTCATTTTTAGGCAAATCGTCAAAAATACTAACTTGAACGGCTAATTTTTTAATTTCTTCTCTTTGCTTTTGATTAAATTCGTTTTTGTCTAAAACAACAAGTTTATTAATTTCCATAAAAATTTTTATTTATCTACAAAACAAAACTTTTTATAAATTTATCAACCAAATTTATTGAAATTCCTTTGTAAATTTCTAAAAAGATTTTATTTTTCTTTTTAGAATTATCAGATTTTAAATTAGTTATAACTTTTTCGATAATTATATTTATTTTACAGACAGATTTTTTTGAGTAGAATCTATTATAGCAAATTTATCTGAAGATAATAAAACAAAACCTTTTGTTTGAGCCAATTCTAAAGTAATACTATTTTTTATATTTAAATAAACAAATTCCAAAGAATTTACTTTTGAACTTAAAGACATCATTTCTTTTTCTATTTTTTGTTTTGATACCATATTCATTATAGTGCTATTTACAAGAAAACCATAAAATATAATTAAAAAAACAAAAATCAAAAAAAGAATTTGAAAGATTTTTTTTTCTTTATCATCAATTTTTTCTATTTGTTTTTTTACTATTTGAGCCACCATATATATAGTTATAAAGTTTGTAAAGTTATAAAGTTGTTTTTTTCTGTTTTTTTGTTTTATTCATAAATCCTGAATCTTAAATCCTAAATCTTTTTTAATTTTTAACTAACTATTAAAGGAATCATTTTTTTGGGTAATAAATTTATATTTTTAATATCTTTTGTATCAATCCATTCAAAACTGATATGATTTTCTTTTGATATAATTTTAATATTATCCGGAATATTCGCGGTAAAAATCATATTGAGTTCATGATGAACTTTTTCTTCTTGTGTAAATTTTTGTTCAAAATAAGTTTTATAAGAAATATTCGTAATATTTTCTTTTTTTAATCCAATTTCTTCTTTTATTTCTTTATAAATAGTTTCTTCTAAAGAATCACCAAATTCAACATGTCCACCAATTAAATAATAATTTCCACGTTTTTTATTCTTACAAAATAAAAAAGTATTGTTTCTTTTAATTATTATTCTTACTATTAATTCTATTGATTTCATATTTTTTATATTAAAGTATTTTCTAAAATCTAGAACCTATCTTTTCTATTACTCTCAACTTTGCGCTTCTTGACCGAGGGTTTTCTTTTCTTTCTTTTTCGCTGGAAATTATAGGTTTTTTATTTATTAACTTCCCTTCCCCTTTTTTTACTTTATCTTTAAAAAAATTTTTAACTTCCCTGTCCTCTACGCTATGAAAAGAAATAATTGCTATTCTTCCGCCATTTTTTAAAAACCCCCAACCTTTTTCCATTCCTTCTTTTAAAGCTGTAATTTCATCATTCACGGCAATTCTTAAAGATTGAAAAGTTTTTGTCGCAAAATGTATTTTTCCTTTTTGATAATTTCTCGGTACTGCATTTTTAATAATTTCTATTAAATCAAATGTTGTTTTTATTGTTTTGATTTTTCGCGCTAATACAATCGCTTTTGCAATTTTTCTTGAATATTTTTCATCTGAATATCCGAATAAAATATCTGCTATTGTTTCTTCACTCCAATTATTTAAAATTATTTTTGCATTAACTTTTTGTTTATTTTCTGAAAATGTCATCAGTAATGACTCATTATTTTTAAATGTAAATCCCCTATTTGAATTTTCTAATTGGTCTGAAGAAAGTCCTAAATCAAAAAGTATTCCATCAACTTTTTTTATATTTAAATTAGTCAAAACTATATCTAAATCTCTAAAATCTGAAAGTATAAAATCTGTCTGACAATTAAGTTTAGAAAATTTTTCTTGAGCGTTTTTAATAGCAGAAATATCTTTGTCAACAGCAATTATTCGAACATTATTTCCAAAATCAGAACAAATTTTTAAACTATGCCCCGCCCCCCCAAGAGTGCCATCAAAATAAACCGCGCCTTTTTTTAGATTAAGTTTCTCTATTACTTCATTTAAAAGAACTGTTTTGTGGATCATTTTTTTAGGCCTGAACTAAAACTAAAAAACTAAAAGAAATTTTTTCTGCAAAATTCTGCAGAATTTTGCAGAAAAAATTTCTTTTATTTTTTTAGTTTTAGTTTTTTTCATAATTCTTAATTCTTAAATCTTAAATCTTTTTTAACTTTTTACTTTACAAACTTTATAACTTTCAACTTTATAAACTTTCTATTTGTTTATAACGCTCCCGCCTGTCCCAATTTCTCCGCTAATTGATCCGCCTTTTTTTCTACCTCCTCTTTATAATTTTTCCAAGAATTTTCATTCCATATTTCTATTCTGTCTTGAACTCCTACTATCGCAACTTTATTTTTGAGAGAAATTTTTGAAATTAAAAATTCTGGTAAAAGAATTCTTCCAATTGCATCTACTTCTATTTCTGTCGCACTACCAAACATATATCTATTAAAACTTCTATTATCTATTTGCAACATTGAAAAATCAGAAAGTTTATTTGATATTTTTTTCCACTGAGCGAGAGTAAAAATCCAAAGACAATTATCAAGCCCCGCTGTAATGACAATATTCTTGCCAACTTCTTTACGAAATTTAATAGGAAGAGATACTCTCTTTTTTTCGTCTAATATATGAATGTATTCTCCAATAAGCATATTTTTATTAGCAGGAATTTTTTAAGTTTTCCCAATTCATAATTCATAATTCCATCTACTAACTACTCATTACCAATTACAAACTAATTAAGATTCCACTTATTCCCACTTACTATGTATTTTATAGCACTTTATCCCACAATGCAATTAAAATGCAATTAAATTGTTTTAAAAAAATAAAACTATTCCAAAAATTTATTTTTTAAAATAATCTCAAAAAATGGCTATAAATAAGCCTCAAAATAGAGAATAAACTTTAAATAAAAAAATTAACAAAAAATTGATTTGAGTTATCAACAGCTTTTAAACAGGTCTTAATTACTTTTTAATTTTTAAAAAGAAAAAGAAAAAATATTTGGAAATTGAGCCTCCAAGCAGAGTTTCCGAGTAATTCGAGATTTGTTATTTGGAAATTGAATTTCCAAATAAAAATTTAAAAAAAATAGACAAAATCTTAAAACTAATATAGTTTTTAGAATAACAACTAAATTTTAGACAAAATAATATTTGAAGCAAAAAATTTTCAAAATTATTTTTTTGGAGGTAAAAAATGAAAAAGTTTTTTTGGTTGTTTATGCTGGTAAAGATGCCAGCAATTATGATTCTGAACAAGAACTAAAAATTGTGGAAGCATATTCTCCCAGAGAAATATGGGAAAATATGCAAAAATCTATGACAATTTCTCCTAAAGCGATTTTTTCGCTTAAGGAAGAAATTGTGGACCCAATTTTTTTTAAAGGATTAAAGAATAATTGAGTGTAATTAAATAAACCGAAAAACATAAACCTGGATATTACATATCCAGGTTTATTTATTAAAACTCGTCACTCTCATATGAGAGTGACAGAAAAATTAATAATTTTTTATTTTTCATATTTTTCGACTTGTCTACGAAAACGAATATATGTTCGCTTCCGTAGACAAGTCGAAAAATATGAAAAATAAGAAAAGAAATTTTATTAATTTAAATATTCAACTTGATTCAACTTGAGCTTCCGCCAATACTTACAGCTCTTTGTCTTTTCGGATTGCTTAATCTTACTTTTTCACTTTTTTCAATAGAGGAACGATTACTTTATGTATTTCGTCAAATTTCTCTGGTAATATTCCTGTTAATCTTTGAAATGTTTTTGGTTATTTTTTTTAAATAACCGCTTTTGGTGTTTTTTATTTTTCATATGCTATTATTACCAAAGTTGATTCATTGTGCAATAGTGCAGTGGGTCTAATGAATTCCTCGTAGCTCTGCTATGGGGTAGTTGATTTGGACGGACGGCTGAAACAAAAGAAATTACTTATTTTGAAATCACAGAGAGTAATATTAAAGTATTTTTAGAGATTGTCAAAATGTTTGGTATTTTATCTAAAAACCACAAACATGATATTCTGCAAATTATCAATACGATTTTATTAGAATAATTTAATTGACCATTAATGATTTTTAAAGAGTTTTTTAAAAAATAATTACTCTGGAAATAATTACACATTCTAATGAATTTTATTAATAAATTTTTTAATGAAATAAAAAAATGGTCAGACAAAAGAAAAAACTTTTTTTCTTTTTTATTGGCACTTTTTTTTACAATTTTAATAATAATTTTAAATTCTAATATTAATTTAATATGGAAAAAAGATGAAATTCAAAATAAAAATTTTACTAAAAATTCAACAAATTCAACACAAGAACCTTTTTCAAAAGTTTTAAATGAAGCAAAACCATTATTAGATCAGTTTTTTAATAGTTTGAAACAATCATTATCTACACCAACAAGCACATCTAGTAAATAAAAAATAACAAGTATATTGATTAGAAAAATAAAAGGGTTTTCGGCTCCGCCGAAAACCCTTTTTGTTTTTTTATTTTATTGATTCTTAAATCATAAGTCTTGAATTATAATTCTTAAATCTTAAATCCTAAATCCTAAATCTTTTTACCTTTAATTCATTTGACTTTATGTTTATTTTTTGCTATTTTATTTAATAAGCTTTGAAAGCTTTTTATTTTAGTTATTTTTTTTAAACAAAAAATTATTTATAATGTCTAAAAAATCAGTAATAGCTCGAGCAAAAAAACCAATAAAATTCGCTTCAAGAGTAGTGAGAAGATGTTTTTGTTGCGGAAGAAAACGTGGTTATATAAGAGATTTTGATTTATGTAGAATATGTTTTAGAGAGTTTGCTAATCAGGGTAAAATTCCCGGAATTAAAAAATCATCATGGTAACAGATAATATAGGAGATTTTATAATAAGAATTAAAAATGCAAATTTTAGAAATAAAGAAATTGTTTCTATGTATTCTTCAAAAAAAAAAGAAGCTATTGCAGATGCATTGACAAGGGCTAGATATATAAAATCTTTTTCAAATTCAAAAAATGGAGAAGGAAAAATGTTGGATATTATTCTTAATTATAAATCAGACAAAACTTCTAAAATAATAGGAGTTAAAAGAATTTCAAAACCATCAAAAAGAGTTTATCAAAAATCATCAGAAATCAAACCTTTTAAAAGTGGATTTGGAATGACTTTTTTTTCTACACCAGCGGGCATTTTATCAAATAGAGAAGCGATTAAACAAAAAGTTGGTGGGGAGGTTTTATTTCAAATATGGTAATCAATAACTTTGAACTTTATAAACTTTATAATTTAAATTATGTCAAGATTAGGAAAAAAAGGAATAGAAATACCAGAAGGAATTGAAGTAAAAATTGATGATGGTATTGTTAATGTAAGTGGACCATTAGGCAAGCTTTCAAGAACTTTTAAAAAAAATATTTCAATTTATTTAGATTTGGAAAAAAATAAAATTGAACTTAAACCGATTAAAGAAACTTTGGAGAATAAAGCGCTTTGGGGAACATATGCTTCACATATTACAAATATGATAGAAGGAGTAAACAAAGGATATTCAAGAAGACTTATTATAGAAGGTATTGGTTATAAAGCTGATATTACACCCACAGACATTATTTTTAAAGTAGGTTTTTCTCATCCAGTAAAAGTTTTAATTCCTGAAAATCTTAAAGTAATTTCAGATAGAGGAGTGATTATTATAACAGGTATTGATAAAGAATTAGTCACAAGTTTTGCTTCAAGTTTAAGAGCGATTAAAAAACCAGAGCCGTATAAAGGAAAAGGAATAAGATTTGAAGGGGAAGTGATTAGAAGAAAAGAGGGGAAGAAGACAACGTAGAAAAATAGATTTAAGATTTATGATTTAAATTTCAAATTAATTAAATTCATAAATCTTAAATCATAAATCTCAAATTAATTAATATGAAAAGATCAACAAATAAATCAGCAAAAATAAAAATAAGGCATAATAGAATTAGAGCAAAAATCTCTGGTACTTCTGAAATACCACGGCTTGGTGTTTATAAATCAAACACTTCAGTTTATGGGCAAATAATTGATGATACAAAAGGAATAACTATTGTTTCTTTTTCTACCGATAAAGCTAAGGGAAAAAATTTTGTGGAAAAGTCTGCTGATGCTGGAAAAGAAATAGCAAAATTAGCAATTAAAAAAGGTATTTCAAAAGTTGTTTTTGATAGAGGAGGATTTATTTATACTGGAAAGATAAAAGCTTTTGCCGAGGGAGCGAGGGAAGGAGGATTAATAATGTAAGTTGAAAGTGTAAAGTTTAAAGTGTAAAGTTAAAAAGCAATAAAACAATTAAATTTATAAACAGAATTATTTGTTTTAAACATTAAATCATTAAAAATTTATTTAGTTTCAAAATTTTTTAAAAAACTACAAACTAATAAGCTAGTTAATAAGCTGAAAAGCTATAATCTAATTAAAATGAATATAGATATTAATAAAACAAATAAAATAACAACACCTTTTGTAAAAACAAATTCTGTTAGAACTTTTCAAGCAAGAAAAATTTTTCCTAATAATAATAATAAAACAAAAACAGTTTTTAATAAAGATGATAGAGCAAAAAATCCGAGAAGATTTTCGCATGGAAAACCAGAAAAGATTAAACCAGAATTTGACCAGAAAATTTTAAATATAAGAAGAGTTACTAGAGTTACAAAAGGAGGTAAAAAAATGAATTTCAGTGTTCATATCGTAATTGGAAATAAAAAAGGTTCTATTGGAGTAGGAACAGGAAAAGCAAATGATACATCTTTGGCAATAGATAAAGCATATAAAAACGCGAAAAAAAATATTATGGTTTTAAATCTTACAAAAACTATGTCTATTCCATATGATGTGAGTGCAAAATATTGTAGTGGAAGAGTTTTATTAATTCCTGCTAAAGGAAGAGGTGTTAGTGCGGGAAGCGCGCTTAAAAGTGTTATAGAATTAACTGGAATTAAAGATATTACAGCAAAAATAATTTCTCCGTCAAAAAATAAATTAAATATAGCAAGGGCGGCAATATTAGCCCTTTCTGTTTTTGATAAAAGAAAACAAAAAATAGATTCAGGATTTATGATTCAAGATTCAGAAAAAATAGAACAGATTCAGGATTTAGAAATTAAATAAAAGATTTATGAATAAGATTTAGTTTAAAAATTAATTAATTTATTCTTGAATTATGAATCATAAATCAATTTATAATATGAAAATTTATACGAGGATAAGCCTCAACATAAAATCTGGCTTAAAATAAGGATATTTGCCGAGGCGAGATTTCAACATATTACAAAGGTCAAACCTTTGGTTTTTATAGTTTTTTGTTGACATAAAATTTGATAAGTGTATAATACAGTATATACAAAAAATATGAAAATATTTTCAAAAATAATTCAGTTTCAATGGGATAATGGTAATACTGATAAGAATTTCAAAAAACATAAAATAACTGATACAGAATGTGAAGAATTATTTTTTGATGATAAAAAACTTATTTTAAAAGATGTTTTACATTCGGATAAAGAATTAAGATTTATTCTTCTGGGACAAACAAAAATTAAAAAATTATTATTCGTAGTATTCACAATCAGAAATAATAAAATCAGGATTATTTCATGTCGAAACGTTAATAAAAATGAAAGAAAAATATATGAAAAAAGAACTTAAATTAAAAAAATTAAAAAATGAAGATGCAGAAAGAAATTTTTGGTCTAAAACCGACTTATCTAAATATTTTAAAATAAAAGATTTTGAATCTGTTTCTTTTCCTGATATTAAACCAACTAGCAGGTCAATTTCTATTCGTCTACCAAAATTTATTATTAATAGAGCCAAAGAAAAAGCTAATGAGATGAATATACCGTATCAATCTTTATTAAAAAAATATATTGCTGAAGGTATTAAGTCAAAATAAAAATTGATTAATTTTTAGGGATAAATTTTGAATTTTACTAAAAGCCAATTATTGCTTGTTAAAAAAATAAATTAGTATATAATAATTATTAAAAGGTTGATTTATTAATCAAATAATTTATTATTGGAAGTTTTTAATTTAAAAATTTTTAAAAAATAATCAAAAAATATGAACGATTTAGAATTACAAAATGGGGGGGGTATGGAAGGTGTATCTTTGATTAAAAAGAATAAGGAGTGTTTTGTACACCCTGAATTACAAAATGATGAAATTTTTTTAGTTAATCTTGCTGATGAAGAGGATTGGAAAAACAATCCTTGGAAAACTAAAAGAAGAGGAATAAAATCATACAATTACAATGGTTCAGAAGTGGGCCATGGACATTTCCCTGTTTTTGTAAAAAGAGAGGAAGTAGAAAAAGAAGGTTTAAAAATAGATGAAGAGTTAAGGAAAATAAAAATATAACTATCAGTCAAAAAGCTATTTTAAAACTTTTAATTTTAAGCTCTGACTGTTAAATAATTTCAAATCAAATTTAAATATTTGAGTTTTAAAATTTTATCATTAAAAATTTATTCAGTTTAAAAATTCAAAAACAAAATTATTTTATAAACTTTAACTTTTAATTTTAAACTTTGACTTTGCACTTTAAACTTTTAACTTTACAAAATATCTAAAAAACTAAAAACTAATTTATTAACAGCTAAAAGCTAATCAAAAATGAAAATACACGAATTAAAAAGAAAAATAAAAAATAAAAAAACTATTCTTGTTGGAAGAGGTGGAAAAAGAGGCAAAACTTCTGGCAGAGGAGGAAAAGGGCAAACAGCCCGCGCTGGTCATAAAATAAGACCAGAAGTTAGAGATATTATAAAAAGAATTCCTAAATTAAGAGGTTATGCTTTTAAAAGTATAAAAAGTAAATTTACTATAATTAATATTGGAAAATTAGAAACTTTTTTTTCAAATAATGATTCTGTAAATCCATCAATTTTAGTTAATAAAGGTATATTAAAAATAAAATCAGGAAAAAATCCAAAAGTTAAAATACTTGCTTTAGGAAATCTTTCAAAAAAATTAAATATTTCAGGATGTAAAGTATCAGTTGAAGCAAAAATAAAAATAGAAAAAGTGGGGGGAACGGTGAAGTAGATTTTAGGTTTTAGAAAAATTGAATGTTGAATATGGAATATAGAAAATAAAAAGTATAAACTTATTTAAAGTATAAAATACTTTAAATTACGAAATCCTTTAAAAATTATTTTTTTGCGAGCGAAAATTTGAAAAATGCTAGCATTTTTCAGATTTTCGCTCGCACAAAAATGTCAAAATGTAGTGTTTCGTAATTCAAAGAAAGTAGAAAGTTTAAAATAAAAAATAAATTAATAAATCAATAAATTAAATAATAATTTGTAATTTCTGCGTGAAGCCTGACTGCGAGTCTCGCTCAGGCAGGTCCGCATTAGTCCGCGTGAAGCCTGACTGCGAGCCTCGCTCAGGCAGGTCCGCATATGAATAAAATGAATTTTTTTAATAAATTAAAAACAATTTTTTATGATAAAGGTTTAAGAGGAAGAATTCTTTTTATTCTTGGTGCATTATGTATTTCTAGATTATTAGCATCTATTCCAATATCTGGTATAGATACAGCCAAACTCCTTTCTTTTTTTTCAGGAAATGATTTCCTTAGTTTTTTAAATGTATTTTCAGGAGGCGGAATGAGCAATCTTTCTATTGTAATGCTTGGGGTCGGTCCTTATATTACAGCTTCTATTATTATGCAACTTCTTACCATGATGTCTTCAAAAATAAAAAATATGTATCAGGAAGAAGGAGAAATAGGTAGAAGAAAATTTATGCAAATGTCAAGAATTCTTACTGTTCCCATCGCTTTGATTCAAGGTTTTGCTTTTCTTAAACTTCTTGAAAATTCTGCAGTTATAACTCATATTAATTTTTTTGATTTTTCTTTAAATCTTTTAATTATTACGGCAGGTGCGATGTTAATGATGTGGATTGGTGAACTTATGACAGAATTTGGAATTGGAAATGGAACTTCTCTACTTATTTTTGCTGGTATCGTAGCTGGATTGCCAGCAACTATTTCCCATATGAGCGCATCTTTTAGTATAGATCAAATTCCGATATATTTAATTCTCGGTATAGTATTTTTAATTGTCATTTTTGGAATTGTATTTATTTCTGAAGCGGAAAGACCTATACCTGTTACATATGCAAAAAGAGTTATGGGTTCAAAAGTTTCTGGAGGAGTTTCAACATATTTACCACTTAGATTAAATCAAGCAGGAGTTATACCAATAATTTTTGCAATGTCTATTTTGCTTTTTCCTCAAATGATATTTAAATATTTATCATCAATAGCAATAAATGATATAGTAAAAAATATAGCAATAACTTTAAATGATTTTCTTGCAAATGCTTGGGTAAATGGCATATTATATTTTCTTTTAGTTTTTTTATTTACATATTTTTACACAGCAATTACTTTTGACCCAGATCAAATATCAAAAAATCTTCAACAAGGCGGAGCTTTTATTCCGGGAATAAGACCAGGCATTTCAACTTCTGAATATTTAGCAAAAATTTTAACAAGAATTACTTTGATAGGAGCTTTGTTTTTAGGTACAATTGCTGTTTTGCCTTTAATCGTTCAGTCTGTTTCAGGAATATCTTCCATTGCCGTTGGAGGAACAGCATTGCTTATCGTAGTTTCAGTTGTCATAGATTTAATAAAAAAAATTCAAGCACAAATAACAATGAGGGAATACTAGAAAACTTATGAATTATGAATTAAGATTTTGAATTTAGACATAAATAAATTTGTCAACCTTTTTAATTTTTTTTTAATTTTTTTTATAAAACTAAAATGTCTACTGGAGCGAACATATGTTCGTTCCCGTAGACAAGTCCAAAAAGCAAAAAATAAAAAAAACATTATAAAATAAAATATTTTATATTAGATTTTATATTTTTTATTTAATAAACTATAATTTATATTTACAATTTATTATTGTTTGAAGGAGGAGGTAAAAAATATGAAAAAAAAGAGATGGTTTGGAAATGGAATCCTAAAGAATTATATCAAGGAAGAGCTCCTAATTTTATTGAAATTAAAGGGAAAAAAAAGAAATACAATATTTTCAGAATGGAATAATTTTGTTTAAAGATGGTAGTTGTGCAACTTATGAAAGAATTGTTGATGATGAAAAAGAACAAGTAATCAAAGTTTTTTATAAATCTAAAAAAGAAGAATAGAAAAAATAAAAAATTTAGTAAAAAGTTTGGTCACTCTCATTAATGAGAGTGACCAAAATTTTAAAAATTTTTTGCTTAGTTTTTTTATTATTACTTATTTTATAAAAAAGATAATTTCAAACAAATAGCAAATAATAAATAAAAAATAAAAAAAATATTTATTCCAAAGTTCACCAACTGAACTTTGAAAAAATAAAAAATATTAACTAAAAACAAAAATTTATAAATTTATGAATTACAAAATACATTTTTCATGTGTTTTTTTCACATAATAAATAAACATTTAAAATAAATTAGGGCAATTTTTTTAAATATTTTTAAAAAAATTGTTTTTATAAAAGTTGTTAAAATTAATTATTAAAAAAAGCGGAATTTTTTAGTTCCCACCCTTATCGTAGCCAATGACCTTCATTTGAAAAAGGAGTATTTACCCAAAAATTTGCTTTTTTTATAAGTTTTACTACCCTCGATATTTTTCCTGATACTTTTTCCCTTTCCTTTTTGCTTTTTAGTTATTTTTCTTTATTATTTTTTTGGTGAGATATAAAATTTCTTTTTTAAAAAATTTTTTAATATCTTTCTATGAAGTTTTAAAATAAATTTCTGGCTCTGGGTCGTTTTCAGCATCTTTAAAATAAATTAAACTTTTTAAAATATGATGAAAATTATGGGCGACAGATGGATACTGTATTTTTAATCTTTTAATTAAATTTTCTAATGGCTCAATATTTTTTACGCAATAATAAAAGTCAAAAAAATCTCTTTTTCTTCCACGTTGAGAAATAGTAATTATTTTCATAACAGCAATCAATCGGATGAAGAATTTCGATAAAACCATATTGAATAAAATTTTGTTTTGGAACAAAAAATGGATGAAGTAAAAACCAGAAAATATAAAGTTTAAAAGTTATAATTAGTTTGTGTTGAATTTTTTATTCAAATAATACCCCGTCAGCTTGCTGCGGGGTATTACTTGAATAAAAAAAAATATAATCTTTTAATTCAAGTTTGGTATATGCACTACCATATTTTCTATGAACGAAAAGCGCCGTGGCGATAACAGGGTCAAAAAATAAAGAAAAAATAAAAAAAGCGATTATTTTTATCTTAATAATTAAAGATAAGAGAAACATAAAAAAAGTATATGGTGCTAATAAAATTTTTTTATAATAATTTTCCATTTTCCATTTTCCATTTTTTTAGCATAGTTTTTGTCTTTTTTATAATATCATCAGTAACTGTAATACCGAGCCAATCTATACCCATTTTTTGATATAATTTAAATACAAAAAAATTAAAAAAAATAGCAAAAATAAAAAGGGCAATAACTCCCTTATATCCAAAACTTCCTTGTATAATTGGCCATAAACCAAAGTCAAGAATACCATTAACTGCTTCAAAAATTGCTAAACCCCCGGCAACTTGAAAAAATCTTTTTACTGATTTTGTAAAATAAAAAACTGTTCCAGCAATAATAAAAATCCAAAATAGTATTTTTAAAATTTCAATGATATCCATATTATAAATTATAATATATTTTAAATAAAAGTAAAATTTTTATGTAAAATTTTAGGAAAAAAAATAAAAAACATTTATACTGACAAAAATTAAAAATTAATTATCCAGAAATCTTGTCTAATAAAACTTGATGCGGATAATCTAAAACATCTCGTATTAATTTATCATACATACTTAATCTATATTGATAATCTTGAGTTTCAAAATATACATAAACTAATTCTTTACCAAGTTCTGCTTCTATAGATTTTATAGCATTATTCAAAGTAGTTTTATTTATATTATTTCCCACAATAAACAAATCTACTCTGCTATCATCATTTTGAATAAAAATACCCGCAATAATAATCAATTTTAATTTACCCGTCCTAGAAAGTTTTTTTACTATTTCTCCATTTTCCAACATTTTTGTTTTAATCAGTAATTGTTTGAGTGCGGTAATATAATAAAAATCTTGATTCAAATAATAACCAATATTTTTTATTTTAGTAAATTTATTTTTTTTATTTTTATTTATTTTTGTAAAATCTTTTTTTTTAATAAGTTTAATTTTTTCAAAAATTGAAATTTCTCTTTTTACTATTTTTTTATTGACTTTTGATTTTTCACAAATCATTTTAATATCAAAAACCGTTTCTTGATTAAAAAGAAAAAGTCTCATAATTCTAACTTTGGCTTCATTGCCAAATAATATACTCAAAATATCCATATGTTAATTATACATAAAAATTAGTTTAAGGAAATACTTAAAAATAGTTGGCAAATATTTAACATTTGACAGAAAAACAAAGAAAATAATTGGTATTTGATAAAAATTATTAAAACATGAAAACATAAAATCATTAAAACATAAAAATATTAAAACAAAAAAATAAAAAAAGAGGAAATTAAAAGGGTTTTCGGCTTCGCCGAAAACCCTTTTATTTTTTGTTTTGACAAAAATTTTGAAGATTTTTTTATTATATTCTATATAATTAAAAATTTAAATTTTAATTTAAAACAAATTTTATTTTAGTTTTTCATTAAAACAAAAATGTCTACGGAAGCGAACATATGTTCGCTTCCGTAGACATCTTAAAAATACAGAAAAATAGAAAAATTATTTCTGTCACTCTCATCTATGAGAGTGACAAGTTTTTTTTAAAAAAATATTTTATTAAAAATTAAATGAAGTAAAAATGGAAGTAAAAAACCAAATTATAAATTATGAATTATAATAAAAATAAAAAATACAAAAACAAAAAAAGCAAAAAGGTTTTCGCGAAGCGAAAACCTTTTTGCTTTTCTTATGGATTTAATTAATGTTAATTTTCCGTAGCCAGATACACGCTGTTATGTGATGTAGTCAGAAATTTTTGTTCCTTATTTTTTTGGCAATTTATTTTACACCCTCTTCATCTAAATAAATTCTTGTTTATTTCATCGATTTTTATCCATTAAGTATACT
>JBDRFT010000043.1:0-8493 GCA_043818495.1 bacterium
AAAAATAAGTGTTTTAGAATTATTTAATTTGGTGTGGGGATTAAATAAAAAAGAAAATTTATAAAAGTAAAAAAAAATGTTAAAAAAATTAAAAAATTTCGTTGCTCTCCCTAGGGAGAGCAACGAAATAAAAAAAACAAATCAAGCCTCAAAACTTTCAAGAAAGTTTTGAGGCTTGTAATTAGTTTTTATTTCTTAAGTTTGCAATTTCAGAGAGAATATTTTCTTTCTCTTGTTCTAAAATGTTTATTCTATTTTTGAGAAAAAAAATATCATTATCTATTTTTATAATCTCTTGACGCATTTTCTCAGTTATTTTACCACTGAGATTTATAACCGAAGATCTTTTTATTTTTAATCCCATTTTTTCCTCCTTTCTTAAATTAATTAATCAGCTATTATTTGCTGATAATTATTTTTTTCACCCTTTGTTCTAATTTTTCTTTTTGACATCCGAAACTATACTCAAGTATAGTATTCGGATTAGAAAAATTTTTTCTTCTTTTAATTTTTTCCAAAAAATTTTTTAATTTCTCAATTTTTATTTTCATAACTTTTCTCCTTTTTTTCCATTTTTTTACCTCTCAAAGAACTTGTTAAATTTATAAAATAAAAAAATTTTTACAAATTTACACCATTTCTTCTTTAACAATAATATCATAAATACGATTAATTGTAAAATTTTTTTTAAAGTCTAATTTTTAAAACATATTCTCACAGCAATAATAAATCTATTTTGATTAAAATTTAATCACCTAAATTTGGATGAATTTTGGATGTCGCATATTCAAATTCACATTCAAATTTATATGAAACTAAATTATAAATCTACAACATTTTCTCCCAAAAAATTTTTACTGAGATTAAATAATTTTTCTTCTTCACAATAATTAGCAATAAATTGTATTCCTATCGGCAAATTTTTTCCATCTGCCTGTGCAGACATTGCAGACAGGCCTGCCTGTGCAGACATTGCAGACAGGTCAATATTTTTTACTCCCGAAGGTATAGAAATTGCTGGTATGCCAACTAAATTTATTGGCACAGTAAAAATATCTTCAAGATACATTTGAAGTGGGTCATCAATTTTTTCACCAATTTTAAATGCGACTGATGGAGTTGTTGGTGTAGCAATTATATCCACTTTTTCAAAAGCTTTTTTATAATCATTTTTAATTAATTCACGAACAATATTTGCTTTATTATAATATGCGTCATAATAACCCGAAGAAAGAACATATGTCCCAAGAATAATTCTTCTTTTAACTTCCCTGCCAAGTCCTACCTGTCTTGAAAAAAAATAATCTTCTATTCCTATATTACCAGAAACTCTTTTTCCATATCTCATACCATCATATCTAGCCATATTTGAAGAAATTTCTGCAAAAACTATTATACAATAAACTGCCAAAGAATATTTTAAATTTGGCAATTCAATATCTATTATTTCATAGCCTAAATTTTTTAATTTAATCAAAGATTCCTCAAAATTTTTTTTTATACTTTCGTCTATCCCCCCATTATTAAAAATATCTCTTGACACACCTATTTTAAATTTTGAATTTATATTTGTATTATTTGCGTCTTTTATTTTATCCGCGTTTATCCGTGTTGTATTTTTATCCGCGTTATCCGCGTCTTTGATGTTATCCGCGTTTATCTGCGTTGTATTTTCATTCGCATTATCCGCGTACGTGGTGCTATCCATTTTATCATAACCTTTTATTACATTAAAAAGAATTTCTACATCTTCAATAGATTTTCCAAATGGACCAATTTGATCTAATGATGACCCCATCGCTATCAATCCATATCTTGAAATTGAACCATATGTTGGCTTCAATCCTATAAGCCCACAAAAACTTGCGGGCTGACGAATAGAACCACCTGTGTCTGAACCAAGTGAAATAAGAGCCATATCTCCTGCGACTGCAACGGCCGAACCCCCTGAAGAACCCCCCGAGACTCTTTCTAAATCATTAGGATTTTTTGTCGGGCCATATGCGGAATTTTCTGTTGAGCTCCCCATCGCAAATTCATCCATATTTGTTCTACCAATAAAAATAGCCCCCTCTTTTTTTAATTTTTCTATAACAGTAGCGTCATATGTTGCTTTATAATTTTCTAAAATTTTTGACCCAGCAGATACTATTCTTCCTTTTATTAAAATATTATCTTTTATTGCAATTGGAATTCCTGTTAGCAAATTTGCTTTTCCATTTTTTATTTTTTCATCTGCAATTTTTGCTTGCTCTATTACATCAGAAAAGACTTCAAGATATGTGTGAATATCTTTATCTTTTTTTTTAATTTGTTCAAGATACGCATTAGCCAAATCAACAGCAGTATATTCGCCTTTTATAAAAGCATTATGCGCTTT
This sequence comes from bacterium, assembly GCA_043818495.1. Lineage (GTDB taxonomy): Bacteria > Patescibacteriota > Minisyncoccia > Phycocordibacterales > GWA1-40-21 > Bog-1340. Next base: position 2,381 of record JBDRFT010000043.1, read on the forward strand.
TTTTATTGTTAAATTTTTTAAATCAATCATTACTATAGTTATAAAGTTATAAAGTTTATAAAGTTAAAAAGTTAAAAAAAGTTATAAAGTTTATAAAGTTATGAAGTTAAAAGTTATAAAGCCCTTGTCAAATATTTTTTTGTTTTATTCTTGAATTATGAATCTTGAATCATAAACCTTTATTTCTAAATCATAAATCTCAAATCATAAATCTTTTTCTATTTTACCCACACCAATTATTTTTTATTTAAAAAATAATTGGTGTGGGGATTTACACTTTTTATTTTCTTTTAATTCTATTTCTTCTTTTTTCTTATCAAAACTAATTTTAAACAAATCAAAAAAACCATTTTGACCTAAAAGACCATGCCCATTTTTTGACAAATTTAGCATAAAAGCAACTTCGGTCATATTTCTATCCACCAACTTTAATTGTTACTGGATGTATAAAATAATCATCAGGCTCTGCTTGAGAAACACCAGAAATCATTCCATGTTTTCCACTTTTTATGTTTATATCTAAAAGCTCTCCTATCTCTGAATGGAAAACATTGATATCAGCTCTAGAATCTATCAATGCATAATATTTTAAACTTTTATTATTTTTTATAACTTCAATTGGAATTATTGGCCTTGATATTCCTGTTTGTAATTTTTTATACAAAAATTTCATTTTTTAATTAAGGTTGTTTTTTAATAACTCACATATCTTATATAAAATGTATCTCCGATGACCAACACTAATCTGTCGTAAAATCTTTTATCACATAAAGTATGTTTCAAGATTTTACTCGTTCGTAGTGTCAGCCCTCGTAGCACATTTTACATAATCTGTGCAATTTATTAAAAACAATGTCTAAAACCTACAAAAGTTATGAGTTTTTTGGGTATATAATTTAATATAGGTTTTTTAAAACCTTTTTTTTGAGCCTTGATTAAAGCTTCTTTTGCAGTTTTTCCTTTACTAATAACCGTCTTTTCATCATCACTCATAGAAATCCAAAAACCTGCATATTTTTTATAAATTATCTGCCAATTCATAATATAATTATATCAATAAAAATAAACTTTTACAAGTTTTATAAATGTTTTATGAATATTAAATGAATATTATTTTTAAATATAGAGAATAATTTCTCTTATTTTTACTTTATAACTTTTAATTTAAAACTTTTTATTTTCAATTTACAATATTTTCTCCACCTTCAAATAATTATCCTGCGACTCTGGCATATTTTCAATAATATCTTTTGTATTTATTCCTGTTTCAGTAGGATTTATATCATCTCGCATAATATTTCTAAGTTCATTTATTTTTTTTTCTTCACCGATATTTGCCACAATTTCTTTTAATTGTGTGACATAATCTAAAATCGGATCCACTTCTTTAAGTAGTTTTTCTTTTTCTTCCAGAGTAAGTTCAATTCTTGCTAATTTTGCAAGTTTATCTATATCTTTAATATTTAACATAAAAATAATATAACATTTTTATTTCGTACTTTCCAATAAAACTTTTAATAAAAAATTATTTCAGTTCGTAATTTTGCTCTAGCTCAATCTTTTTGTGATTTAGTCAACATTTCTTCAAGTCCATCAAGAATATGATGATTATTCATTTTTTCTAAAAGTTTTACATATTTAATTAAAAATTTAAACAAGAATATGGCTAAAAACAAAAAAATAATTTTGGTGCGGATACCGAGAATCGAACTCGGGTGTATTGCTTGGGAAGCAATCATTTTGCCACTAAATTATATCCGCGAAAGTAAATTCTAAATTTTAATTTTCAGTTTTAAAAAATTATTTTTAAACTTAATAAATTAAATAAACTAAATAAAACAAATATTTAAAATCTATTTATTAATTTTTCCCAAAAATTTTTTTGTTTATTTGTGCTTGTAGAAACACTGCTACTGCTATTAATAATTTTTATCACAGTTTCTCCTGATTTTGCCACATTAAATTTACTTCTTATTTCTTCTTCTATGCCATTATCAGTTTTTAATTTATTTATTCCAGACTCTAACATATTTTTTCTATTTTCTAAATTTTCATAATTTTTTTTAATTTCATTATAATTATCAGAACTTAATTTTGATTTTTTATAAATATTATAAGTTGGTTTAATCAAAAAAATAATTAAAATAAGTAAAATTATAATAGATAATTTAGAATATATTATTTTATGAAATTGTTTTTTTTGTTGAAAATTTTTCATTTTAGATTTATAATTATTTATAAGATATAATTTTTTGTGTTTAAAAAATTATATCTTATTTTATCAATTAATTAAATACAATAAATAATAATCAGATGCTTTTTCATAAAAAAACAAAAAAAATAATCAAATACGCATGGATTATAATAGGCATATTTTTAATTTTAAGTATGATTATGCTTTATTCTCCATTTTTTGGATAAATTTTTTATTTTAAAAATAAAAAATTAAAAATTAAAAGGGTTTTCGGCGAAGCCGAAAACCCTTTTAATTTTTACATTTTACTTATTACTTATTACGAACTACTTTTTTTCATAATTCATAATTTATAATTTATTTTTTTTAATTTTTATGCTATCATTTATTTATGAATAAAAAATTTGACCCATATGATTTTTCTAAAAAAGAAATAAACGGAGTTCCAGTTTATTATAAAAATTTACCTTGGGCTCCTTGTATACATATTTGTATAGTTTTTAATAATGGGGCTTTTAATGATCCTGTCGGAAAAGAGGGGTTATCTCATTTTTTAGAACATTTATTACTTAAAGGTTGTCCAAGTATACCAAGTAAAAAAGCTATTAGAGAATGGTCAAAAATTAATGCATTAAATACTTTAAATGCATGGACTAATTTTTATAATACATGCTATTTTTTAAAATGTTTGCCAGAAAAATATGACACTGTTCTTATAGGATTAAAAGATATGATTTTTAATTCATATCTAAAATCAGAAGATATTGAAGAAGAAAGAAAAGTTATAGTTCAAGAAGCATGGGGACAATTTTTAAATAATAAATTCCTTGTTTATATAAAAGAATTTTGTGATATTTTTTATTATGGAAACCAACATTCACGATTTAGTAGTTCTTTGGGTTGGCCAGAAACAATATTAAAAATATCACAAGAAGATATAGTATCCTGGCACAAGAAAAATTACGGTATAGGTAATTTCTATGTAGTGATAGTTGGAGCCATAGAAGAAATGCATATAGATAAATTAGAAGATTTTTTGGGAGATTTACCAAAAGTAGAGCCAAGTTTTTTTGATTTTGGAGAAATAAATAAGCCTAAGCAAAATAAAATAACAAAAACGGCAGATGAAATAGGAGAAGTAAAAGAACAAGTTGAAATATCAATAGTTAGACTTTTAGAAAAAATAGATTATGAAAAAGACGAAATTTCTAATGTATCAACTCGGCTTATGAGAGACCTTTTGAATGAAAAATTAAGAACAGAACATAGTTTATGCTATGGTGTTTTAACTTCTTTAGCAAAAACAAAATTATGCACTCGTTTATCTGTAAATGTAAAAACGGATGAAAAAAATATTGAATTAGTAGAAAAAGAAATTAAAAATGTAATTGAAGAAATTATAAATAAAAAACATTTAGAACGATTTAATACAATAAAAATTTTATATAAAGAACAATTAAAATCTCAAGAATTTTTTTCGGACGACATAGCTACAAATACCATTTATGAAATCTCAAGATTTAATGGTCATATTGTTACAAACGAAGAACAATTAAAAAATTTAGAAAAAGTAACATATGATGATGTAGTTGATTTTACTTCTTTTATTTTTGACTCAGAATATCTTTTAACTGAAATAATTTTACCTTCTAAAAAATAAATCATCAAAAAACTAGACTATTATTTAATTTTAAATTTTTACCTTAATATTCTTTGAATTTAGTTTTTGAATTTAGTTTAGAAAATTTTTATTATTTTTAATTTTTATTTTTAATATTATTAGCACTTCAAAAATAAAAAGGAAGGCAAAAAAAAAGGATTTAAAAAATAATCCTTTTGCTATTTTTTAAATCCTTTTTTTTCTTTTTTAAAACATATATTATTTTTTCTTTTGTTCCGTTTCCTAGCCTTATTAAAAAATAAGGACTTATTGTAGTCTTTCCTACTGCATATTGTATTTAAAGTTTACACAAACTTTTGTTGTTTTGAGGCAACAAAACCGACCGATCAGCAAACTAATAATTATATTGGTTTGCGTATTCGATTTGAAAAATTCCACGAACAGCTTCCGCTACCCGTGCCTTGTTACGACTTACTCCCTGTTACCAAACTTACCGTAGACAACGACTAGCGCTGGTTTCGGGTATTCCTGGCTCCCTTGAGTTGACGGGCGATTATCTTCATTTAACTTAATGAATTGATGTTCCCCAAAGACATTACTATCTTTGCCCCAGTATCAGTCACGATACTAGGCGACATAGCATGCGGATTTCCCGCACTACGCGAGCTCTAATGCATTAACTGTTTAAGTTTAAACAACTTTCTTAAACCAACTTCCGTAAGATGTTTACCTTCGGAAATATTCTCCATAATTTTACAAAATATTTCAAAATCATTTCTTTTGGAAACAAATTTTAATTTATTTTTCTTAAAAAACGGAATGATTATTTTTTCTAAGTCTTGTCGATTATATACTTCATATCTATAACAATTCTGATGATTTGGACGAGTGTCTTTTTGAAAATACACACTTCCACAATTAAAATAATGTTTTAAAGAATCTAGTATTTCTTTATCACGTTCAATGAGTTTGATGTAAAATTTTGGTTCTACAACCACTCTTCTTTTAACATTTTTAGAAATATCTGGATCACGAATATAAACAGTAAAACTTCCTTCACCATCAACTAAACCTAAAATATAATCTGATTTAAAATTTTGCATTTGAGTGAGTCCTTCATCCATTTTTAATAATAGAGTTACTATGACTCAGCTGACTTCTGACGCCGCATAAGTTATTATATCTCGTTTTACAACGGATAACAACGTCAGATCTCCACAGGTAAATTGTCTTTCTTTTCCTAGCATCCCATACGCGATTTTTTATGAATTTTCACTATGCTCACCGCCCTGTTTTTTCATAGCTCAATTCTCGCTTTTTTTGTATGGGCTGTTATTTGTCTCCAGATCCTTCGCTAAATACCTCGCGATATTTAACTATCTTTTGACTACATCTACTTATTTAAAGTAGAAGTGTGGATTTTAACCACCTAGAAACACAACCTGCTGTGCGCTTTTATTGTGAGTACAAGATTCGAGAACGTATTCACCACAGTATGGCTGACCTGTGATTACTAGCAAATCCAACTTCATGAAGTCGAGTTGCAGACTTCAATCCGAACTTAGGATATCTTTAAAGGATTAGCTCAGAATTTCTTCGTCGCATCCCGTTGTAATATCCATTGTATCACGCGTGTAGCCCAGGGTATCAAAGGGACATGCTGACCTGGCGTCATCCTCGCCTTCCTCCCAGCTTTTTATTCACTAGTGAATAAAAAGAGTTAAAAGTTTATAAAGTTATAAAGTAAATGCAAATGCAAAAACTTTAAAAACTTTTTACTTTATACTTTATAACTTGCTTTTTGTTTTACTGAACAAAAAGCTGGGCAGTCTCGTCTGACATATATAACAGACAACGAGGGTTGCGTTCGTTACCCCACTTAAGGGAACAATTCAAACCACGAACTGACGACGGCCATGCATCACCTGCCCAACTGTCCTTGTGAGACGTCAAAAGTTTCTTAATGACTTCAGTTGGGTTTCAAACCCTGGTAAGGTTCTTCGTTTACCTACGAATTAAACCGCATGATCCTCTGCTTGTGCGAATCCCCGTCTATTCCTTTGAGTTTTAACCTTGCGGTCGTACTACCCAGGCGGTTTTCTTAACGCGTTAGCTGTGGCTCTCAAAGGGTCGATACTCCGAAAACCTAGAAAACATAGTTTAGGGCGTGGACTACTGGGGTATCTAATCCCATTCGCTACCCACGCTTTCGTGTTTCAGTGTCAGTAATGCTCCAGTCTGCTGCCTTCGCTTTTGGTGTTCCCCATAATATCAACGCATTTCACCGCTACACTATGA
>JBDRFT010000044.1:0-6693 GCA_043818495.1 bacterium
TTATTAAAATTCCAAAAGAAAAATGGCCAGATAAAAATTTGTCTGATAAATTAAAAATTCTTCCTAGAAATGTTTTGGTGAATATTGAACCAGATTCTTTAATGTAAAACAAAACATTTGATAAAAAATAATTCGTAATAAGTAAAAGGTAAAAAAATAAAAAACTAAAAGGGTTTTCGGCGGAGCCGAAAACCCTTTTAGTTTTTTATTTTTTTGCTTTTTTAGTAATTCTTCTAATTTTTTCCACGCCACAATTTTTTGTCTTCCAAAACTTTTTCATCTGGATTTTCTCCTATCCACATATTATCACTTAAATATTCTTCACCTAATCTTTCTTTTATCCGTTCTTTTTCTTCTACAGTAGCAAGATGAAGTGATATATTTTTTTTATCTAGCGGATGATTTTTATGTTCTATGTCTTCTTTTGAATATAACCATTTTTTAGGCCTATCTTCTTCAATATAATATTCTAATATTATTGGTTTTGCTTTTTCAGGTAGATTTTCTAATAATTTTTCTATCATATTTTTATTTATTAAAATTTTTAAATAAAACAAACAAAGAAAAAAATTTATTAATTTACCTTATTTACGAAATCTTTTTCTATGTTTTTCTGCGTTAATTTCTGCGTTTTTTCGCGAAACTTAACAAATTTAATAAAACAACTTTTACACATTTACTTACTTTCATAATTTATGTAAGAATAACAAAAATTATTTTTTTTCAATTTTATTTATTTTCCTATTTATCCACTTATTAAATTTTAATCTTTTATAATTATTTTTGCAAATATAAAACAAATCAAACCTAAAATTATGCCCGCAAATACATCTGATGTCCAATGAAAAGAAAGATATATTCTACTGAAAGCGATAAGTGGAAAAATAATTGAAATAATTAATAAAAAAACTTTTTTTAAAAAATTTTCTTTCATCATCGGGAGCAATAAAAAAATGGAAGAAAAAAGAAAAATTGTGGCTATTACGGTATGAGCGCTAGGAAAACTAAAACCTTGTTCTATTAAATTATAAGGACGAACTTTTTGTATTAAATGTTTTATAATTTCAGTTGATATAATTCCCAAAAAAGTCGCAAATGTAAAAATATAAAATTTTTTTTTATTTTTTAATATGAGAAATAATCCAAAAATTATAAAAATAATAAAAGTTTCATAAACATCTCCAATCTTTGTAATAGAAGACATTGTTTTATTAATATAAGGAATTTGATTATTTCCCATAAAATTATTAATAATATTGTCTAAATTAATAATAAATGTATTCTGATTTATCACAAAAAAAGTAATTATCAAAAATATTAATATCAAAAAACTTAAAATTATTGTTTTATTTTTCATTTTTATTAAAAAACTAATAAGCTAAAAAGCTACCTGCCTGCGCCGAAGCTTTGGCAAGCAGGCAAGCTACAAACTAACTATTCATTTTCATCATTGCAATTTCTCTTCCTTCCACAATAATAGATTCAAGTCCTTCTATCACTTTTTTTATTATTTTTTTTAAAATATCATTTTCAGATGATTTAAATTTTCCAAGAATTAAATTTTCAATAGCTTTTTCTCCTTGAGGTTTTTTTATTTTTCCACTTTTTGTAATTGGAGCAATACCAATTCTCATTCTTATAAAACCCTCTGTTTTCACTGCTTTAATAATAGATTGAACTCCTTTATGTCCCCCGGCGCTTTTATTAAAAGATATTTTTATTTTTCCAAAAGGAATATCAAGGTCATCATGAACTATTATCAAAGTTTCGGCCTGTTTTTTACTTTTTATTAAAAATTTAACAGCATCCCCGCTTTTATTCATAAAAGTATTCGGCTTTATTAAAAACGCAGTATTTTTTTCGAGCTTTATTTTAGCAGTTTCAGATTTAATTTTTTTGTCATCTTTCCATTCATCTGCTTTATTTTTTTTTGCAAAAGCACTAAGCATAATCCTTCCCGTATTATGTCTTGTATTCTCATATTCTTGTCCTGGATTACCAAGACCTGCAATAATATAATTCATATAAATAGTATAAAGTTTAAAATTTATAAAAGCAAGTTCAAAAAACATTTGACATTTGAGTTTGACAAAAAAATAAAAATAAAAATAAAAATTGACAGTTTTAAAAATTTGCTAATCTAATTTTTAGAAAAAAGTTATTAAAAATAAAAGGAGGTAGTAAAAAATGGAAGAAAGTTTTAGAAAACAGGTTGTGTTTTTTCCTCTAGGAGTTATTTTTCTTATGGCTGGTCTAATCGGATTGGTCGTGACTACCATTTGCGAAACAATAATTGTTGTTCCATCAGCATTTATTGTGGGATTATTTAAAAACAAATGGCCGGAGTGGGGAAAATACAAGATAGTAAAATGTCTATGTCATTTCATGGACAAAGTTATGTGTATATTATGGTCATAAAAAAATCATCTTTAAGGGAAATTCTTTGTTTAGGATTTCCCTTAAAATTTTTAAAAAATATCAAAGTTGAATCTTGATATTTTTTTTATTTTAACTTTTTAACCTTGTTTACGAAATGAATTTTTTATCCTAGGCTTAACCTAGCATCTTATAAATTTGCTAAATTGTTTGTATTTCGTAATTCAAAGTTTTTAAGTTTAACTTCTATTTTTTAGCGCATTTTTAATAGTTTCAGAATCAGAATATTCAAGTTCTGTTCCTGTGGAAAGTCCGCGACCGAGTTCAGATATTTTTAAACAATTTTTTTTTATAATAGGAGAAAGAAAAGATTTTAAAATATTTGTTGTCCATTCACCTTCGGAATTTACATCAAGTCCTAAAATAATTTCTTCAAGACCTTTATCTGCTATTCTATTTATTAAAGCTAAAAGTTCTTTAAGACGAATTCTTTGCTCAGGATTTTTATCAAGTATAGGAATAAGTCCGCCAAGCACAAAATATTTTCCATTAAATATATGACTTTTTTCTATATTTTCTAAATCTATATCTCTACTAACTATCATTAAAATATTTGAATTGCGATTTTTATCAGAACAAAGATTGCAAAGATTTTGATTTTCATATTTTGGAAAAAAATATTTTTTGCAATCAGAACAAGATATTATTTCATTATGAAGTTTGATTATTTCATTTTTTAATTCTTCTATATAATTTTTATTTTTATTTATTAAAAAATAAACAAACCTTTTTGCCTGTTTTGGTCCAATTCCAGGAAATTCTGAAAATATTTTTATAAGTTTGTCTATTGAATTCATTGTAAATAAGTTGAAAGTTATAAAGTTTATCAAGTTGAAAGTCTTAAATAAGTTGAAAGTTTATAAAGTTTGTAAAGTTATAAAGTTAAAAATAAATTGTGAATTACTTTGAATTACGAAACTCATTTTTGTTTCGTCTTTGCGAGCGTGAGAAAGCAAAGACTTTTGCTTTCTCACGCTCGCAAAGACGTGTTTTATATGTGTTTCGTAATTCAAAGTTAATTAAAATTAATTCTATGATAATACTTAAAAGGAGTTGATGAGTTGTAAATTAAATATAAATAAACTATAATATAACTATAGGGTTTATGCAATTAAGAATTCTTCAAATATTTTTTAAAAAAATGAAAGAAAAAATTGATGTTAAAAAAGTAGTTAATTATTGGAATGAAGGAGCAGAAAGAGATTTTGTTGTTGCAAAAAGTTTATTAAAATTAAAACATTATTCTCACTGTTTATTTTTTTGTCATTTAGGTTTAGAGAAATTATTAAAAGGGTTGGTTGTTGCTGAAACAAAAATTCATGCTCCTTATATTCATCATTTAGAAAAATTAGCAAAATTAATCAAGTTAAAATTAACAGAGGAGCAGATGGAAAATTTAAAAATTATTACTGATTTTAATATAGCCGGTCGTTATGATGATGTAAAATACAAATTTTATAAACAATGTACTAAGCTTTATACAGAAAAATATTTTAAAATTTGTGAAGAATTATATTTATGGTTAAAAAAACAATACCCAAAAAAGTAAAAAGTAAAATTTACGAATATATTCAGATATTAAAAAAAGATAAATTACCAATAAAAAAGGTGGTACTTTTTGGTTCTTATGCAAAAGGTAGACAAAACAAATGGAGTGATGTAGATTTATGTATTATTTCGCCTAAATTTAAAAACACTTTTAATGATATGCGATATTTATCTTCAAAAGTAATCTTTGATATGAAATATACTATTGAGCCACATCCTTATCATCCAAAAGATTTTGTTAATGAAGATCCTTTGGTTTGGGAAATAAAAAAAACAGGGAAAGTCATTTGTCAAGAATAAAATTTAAACTTTTAAAATAGTAATTCGTGGTTTTTTAGAAATTAAATTTATTTTTTTTCAAATCTATCTTTGTCTCTTCCATAACATTTATTCATAATGTTTTTAAAATTTTCGTCTAAATCAATGTCCAACGAATTTGCTAAACATATTAATGCAAAAAGAATATCTGCTATTTCATCTCCTAATTCTTTATTATCCTCAGTAGGTTTTTTCTTTTTTGGACCATACATATGATTTATTTCTCTTGCAAGTTCGCCTGTTTCTTCAGTAATTCTTGCCAAAATTTCATGTGGTTTCCAATATCCTATTTTATATTGATTTACCCATTCATTTACTTGTTTTTGTTCTTTTTTCATATTTTTAATTTTAATTTATTAACATTTTTTATATTTTTTTAAATTAAATTAAATTTTAAATTAAAAATTTTAATTTGATTCAAAATTTTAAATTTAAAATTAAAAGTCCTAATTATTTGTTCTTTGTTAAATTATTAATCGTTTATTTTTATATTTTTAAAACGCTTCTTTAGTATTATCAAATTCTCCAAATTGTTCAAGATGATCTATTGATAAAAATGAAGATTTATTAGCATCAAAAAAAAGTTTAATATTTCCTGTGGGACCATTTCTATGTTTTTCTATTAAAATTTCTGCTTCTTGTTTTTTACCTCCGCCTTCATCATTTTGGTCACGATGAATAAAAATAACAACATCCGCATCTTGTTCAATAGAACCAGAATCTCTTAAATCTGAAAGCCTCGGTTTTCCTCCTCTTTGTTCTACTGCACGAGAAAGTTGAGAAAGAGCAAGAACGGGAATATCAAATTCTTTTGCAAGTTGTTTTAAAGAATGTGAAATTTCTGTAATTTGTTGAACCATATTATCTCCACCTTTTGTATGAACTGGAGTCATAAGTTGTAAATAATCTATAATCACGAGACCTAAATTTTTTTCATGTTTTAATCGACGAACCACAGAACGAATTTTAAAAATATTATTTGCGGCTTGGTCATCTATAAAAAGGGGAGCTTTTGAAAGTGGGTCAAGAGAAGCTCTAATTTGTTCAAATTCTGATTCTAAATCAAGTCTACCTGTTCGAAGTCTCCAAGCATCAACTCTAGATTCAGCGGAAAGCATTCTATCAACAAGTTGTTGTGTGCTCATCTCAAGAGAAAAAATTGCTGTGGGAATATTATGTCTGATTGCTGCATTTCTTGCAATATCTAAAGCCAAAGAAGTTTTTCCAACAGAAGGTCTTGCCGCAAGAATTATTAAATCTGAATTTTGAAGTCCAGAAAGTTTAATATCAAGGTCTCTAAAACCTGTGGGAACTCCGCGAAGCACTCCTTTTGTTTTATGAATTCTTTCTAATCTTTCCATAGCTTCACCTAAAACATCTTTCATCTCCATATATTTTCCAGAAAGATTTTTACTTGTCACTTCATATATTTTTTTTTCAGCTTTATCTAAAAGTTCTTCAATTTCATTTTCTTCATCATAACCAATTTTTACTATATGCTCGGCGGCTTCTATAAGTCTACGCATTGTATGTTTTTTAGAAATTATAGTTGCATAATGTTCGGCATTTGAAGAAGAAGGAACAGCATTTACAATTTCCGCAAGATAACTCATTCCACCTATTCTATCTAAATCTACAGAATTTTTTAATCTTGAAGAAAGAGTAAGAATATCTATCGGCTCTCTTTTTTCATAGAGATGCGACATTGCTTCAAAAATAGTTTTATGTTTATCAGTATAAAAAGCTTCTGAACGGAGAATGTCCATAATTTCAGGCAAAGCTTCGGGACGCAACATTATAGAACCCAAAAGAGCTTTTTCAGACTCAATATTTTGTGGTGGAATTTTTATATTTATTTTTCTATTTTCTGTTGTCATAATTATTATTTGATTTTAGATTTAATTTTTTCGCTCTTTTTATTTGAAAATTTTTTTAAAAAAAAACTTCAAATAAAAAAAGTGAAAAAATTATTTTTAAATTTATTTTAATTTATTTTAAACTATTCTAATTTTATCATAACTAAAAATATTTATATAAAAAAATATTGATAATATGTTATTAAGTTGTGGAGAAAGTAATAACTTAGTTGTTTTTTAAAAATTTATTTAAAATAGTGTAAAAATAATATTAAATTTGAATTAAATTTGAATTTTTATCAAAAATATTTTAATATAAAACAATGCGCGAGTGTTGTAACTAGTAGCCAAGCACGATTGAGGTTCGTGTGTCGTAAGACGTGGAGGTGCAAGTCCTCTCTCGCGCACAAATAAAAAAAGCTTCAATTTTTTTTATTTGTGTGCGAAGCAAGCAAACTGCTTTGCTTGCGTGAGAGGACTTGCAAAGTTTGAGTATATTTTCTCGAATTTAATAATTCGAAAAAATACGAAAACT
>JBDRFT010000045.1:0-10790 GCA_043818495.1 bacterium
TTGAGAAATATGAACATCATTATGCAAGACAAAAATGTTAATAATATTAATCAATTAAAAGAATTAATAAAGGTCACCAAAGATTTTGAATTTAAAGTAAAATCTTTAAAAGAAAAATATCAATGGATTGAAGAAGTACTAGGTCGATTTAAGTACTTTTCATTAAAAAAGAAAGAGAAAACAATTATTAAAGAATATATTGAAACGATAACAGGATTGAAGCGAGCCCAAGTTACTAGATTGATTCAAAGAAAAAAGAAACTTGGTATCATCATTCCACATTATGGGAAACGAAATAAGTTTAAAACAATTTACACAACCACAGATATTGCCAGACTTATTGAAACAGATAATTGTCATAATCGTTTGTCGGGACAAGCAACCAAAACAATTTTTCAGAGAGAATATAATATTTTTAGTCGAAAAGAATTTGAAAGAATAAAAGATATTTCTATTTCGCACATTTATAATTTACGAGAAACTAGACAATATGAATCTCATACTTTAACGGTAGCTAAAACCAAAGCGGTGAGTGTGCCTATTGGGAAAAGGATTAAACCATCACCTTATGGTCGACCGGGCTTTCTGCGCGTAGATACGGTGCATCAAGGGGATTTAGACAAAGAGAAGGGTGTTTATCATATCAATTTAGTTGATGAAATAATTCAATGGGAGATTATTGGTTGTGTAGAAGGTATTAGTGAAAAGTTTTTACAACCTCTTTTGGAAGAATTACTTGAGCAATTTCCATTTGTGATTATCAACTTTCATTCAGACAATGGTAGTGAATGTATAAATAAAATTGTATCTAAATTATTGAATAAACTTTTAATCAGTCAGACAAAATCTAGAGCTCGACATTCTAATGACAATGGTTTAGTAGAAACAAAAAATGGATCGTTAATTAGAAAAAATATTGGTTATGCTTTTATTAATAAAAAAGAAGCGTCAAAGATTAATGAATTTTATCGCCACCACTTTAATGTCTATTTAAATTTTCATCATCCGTGCGGGTTTGCAAAAGAGATTGTTAATGTTAAAGGAAAAATCAAAAAAATTTATCCGCAAGAAAATTACACCACGCCTTATGAAAAACTTAAATCATTAATCAACGCCGAAAAATATCTTAAAGAAAACATTTCGTTTGAACAATTAGACAAAATTGCTTACAATAAAAGTGACAATCAATTTGCTGAAGAAATGAAAAAAGTTAAAGTCGAATTATTTAAAAATTTTAAACATAAACCTCAATTTCCGACATTTTACGCTTCATGCGCTATCCAAGATTTGAGGCTCATTCCTTGATTAGAAAATACTGCTGCAAGGCGGTTATTAAAAAAAACGTCTACGGGAGTAAATATATTCTTCTGTAGACATTTTTGTTTTAAAAAAAACTTAATAAACAAAAAAATAAAATTAAAAGGGTTTTCGGCGGAGCCGAAAACCCTTTTAATTTTATTTTTTTATTAAATATTAAACTCAAATGTCAAATGTTTTATTCTATTCCGTCACCACTCTCAAAACTTCTTCTATTGTAGTCATCCCTGTGACACATTTAAATATTCCGTCTTCAATCATAGATAACATTCCTTCTTTTTTAGCTTGAATTTCTATTTCTTGTGAAGTGGATTCTTTCATAACCAATTCTCTTATTGTGGGAGTCATTTTTAATATTTCATGAATACCAATCCTTCCCGAATAACCATCTTCCGCTTCTGGAGATTTTTTTGCTTTATAAAAATAAATATTATTCCAATCATCATTTTTTCCCACCATATTTTCTTCTTTTAAAGAAGCAAGGACTTTTTTTAAATCTACAATTTTTTCTAAAGATGCCAATTCTGCTTTTGATAAAAGATATTTTTCTTTATTTTTTGTAAGTTTTCTAATAAGTCTTTGCGCTAAAATTATATTTATAGTTGAAACAAGAAGAAAAGATTCTATTTTCATATCTATAAGTCTTGGTATAGCACCAGCCGCAGAATTTGTATGTAAAGTTGAAAGAACTATATGCCCCGTAAGAGCTGCATTTATTGCGAGAGAAGCTGTTTCATTATCTCTAATTTCTCCTATCATAATAATATCCGGGTCTTGTCTAACTAAAGATCTAAGTCCATTTGCAAAAGTAAAACCTATTTCTGGCTTCACTTGAGTTTGATTTATTCTGACTACTTGATATTCAATAGGGTCTTCAATAGTCGCAATATTTACATCAGTAGAATTTAATAATTCTAATATTGTATAAAGAGTAGTTGTTTTACCAGAGCCTGTAGGGCCTGTTGTAAGAATCATACCATTTGCTTGTTTCATTGCATCATAAATTCTTTCTAAATTTATTCCATGAAAACCCATAGACTCTAAAGAATATGCTCCAACATTTTCTCTTAAAAGACGCATAACTGTTTTTTCTCCAAAATATGTTGGAATAATAGAAACTCTAAAAGAAACTTTTTCTCCATTTATATCAATATTAAATCTTCCGTCTTGAGGTAATCTTTTTTCATCAAGTTTTAAATTTGAAAGAACTTTTATTCTAGCTGTAATACTTGCTGTTGCAATTTTAGGAAGAATCATCGCATCATGCAATATTCCATCAATTCTATATCTAATAAGTAAATCATTTTCCATACATTCTATATGTATATCAGAAGCATTTTGTAAAACAGCATGTTTAAGAAGTGTTTCTACTATACGAATGACTGGGAGATTTTCTGCCATTCTTTTTAATAATTCTTCCATAGTTTCTCCTTTTCCTCCTATTTCTAAATTACCAGAATTTTTTAAAACTTGAATATCTTTTTGTATTAAATCACCAAACTCTGCTTTCAAACTTTTTTGATATTGAAGTAAAACATTTTTTATAGATAAAGAATCAGTAAGTCTTGGTAAAATTTTTAAACCAACTTTTTTTTTAATAAATTCAATAGTAGATAAATCATTAATATCAAGCATTGCAACTTCAAGAGAATCAATATTTCTTTTAAAAGCTATTATATTATTTTTTCTAGCTAATGGCTCGGGAATTAAAGAAAGAACATCAAAATCTACTTTTTGACTTTTTAAATCAATAAAAGGAATACCTGTTATATAAGCGTATGCTCCACGCAAATCATCTTCGGAAATTTTTCCTTGACTAATTAAAGCTTTTTCAAAAGTGTCTTTTATTTCACCTTGTTTTATAAGATTTTCAATATTCTCGCATTCAACTTTGGTAATAAGGCCTGTTTCTATCAAAAAATCTTTGAATTGTGTATTTTCTAAAATCATTTTTATTAAATTAAATTTTTTAAAAATAAAAATATTTTTAATAAATAAAGTTTGTTAGTTTAATTATATCTTTTTTAATAAAAAAAACCAAGTAAAAACGAGGAAAACATTTGCGTTTAACAATTGACAAAAATCATTAAAACATAAAAACATTAAAACAAAAAAATTAAAAATTAAAAGGGTTTTCGGCGGAGCCGAAAACCCTTTTAATTTTTCTATTTTTTTCTGCATTTTTCTGCATTAAGTCTGCATCTTTCTATTAATTTCCGCGTTATCCGCGTCCTCCATCTGCGTTATCCGCGTCCTTGTTATCTCGCATATTCTATAATTCTTGATTCTCTTATCAAAGTAACTTTTATTTCCCCAGGATATTTTAAATCTTTTTCTATTTTATCTGCTATATCTCTTGCAAGTTTTTTTGCTTCAATATCTGAAATTTGTTCTGGCATAACAAAAACTCTTATTTCTCTACCAGCTTGTAAAGCATATGATTTTTCTACTCCCGCAAAACCATTCGCAGTTGCTTCAAGTTCTTGAAGTCTTTTAATATAATTATCTATACTATCATTTCTTGCTCCGGGTCTTCCTCCTGAAATTGTATCTGCAACTTGAACTATAATAGCTTCAATATTTTCATAAGGATATTCCTCATGATGACTTTGCATAGCTTTTATAATATTCTCATTTACTCCAAATTTTTGTAAAATTCTTTTACCAATTTCTACATGAGTTCCTGAAACTTCATGGCCCAATGCTTTACCAATATCATGAACAAGTGCCGCGGTTTTTGCTATTTGAACATTTGCTCCAAGTTCCTCGGCAATCATTCCAGCAAGCAAAGACATTTCTATAGAATGTTGAAGAACATTTTGTCCATAACTTGTTCTAAAATGCAATCTTCCCAAAATAGTAATAATTTTAGGATCTAAATTAATAATTCCACATTCATATGTAGCCTGTTCTCCTTTTTCTTTAATAATTTTATTTATATCTAATTGCGCTTTTTCTACAATTTTTTCAATTTTTGCCGGTTGAATTCTTCCATCAAGAAGTAAATTTTCAAGAGCAACTCTTGCTACTTGTCTTCTAATTGGGTCAAATGAAGATATAGTAATAATTCCCGGAGTATCATCTACTATTATTTCAACACCTGTAACTCTTTCAAAAGCTTTAATATTTTTTCCTTCCTTTCCAATAATTTTTCCTTTCATTTCATCTGAGGGAATAATAAGAGTTGTAGACATAATATCTGGAGTAACTGAAACAGCAAGTCTTTGTATAGATGTTGCGAGTATTTCTTTTGCTCTATGTTCAAGTTTTTCTTCTCCAAAATCTTCTAATTTTTTCATTCTCCCTAAAATATCTTCCTCATATTTTTTTTCCATAGATGAAAAAAGTTTATTTTTTGCATCTTCTTCAGACATTTTTGCGACAAATAAAAGTTCGGTATTTTTTTGTTCTTCTATTTTTCCTATTTTCTCTTTTATGTCTTTTATTTCAGTAATTTTTATTTTTAATTCTTCTTCTTTTTTTCCTAAATCAGTTTGTCTTTGATCAAGAAGATTGTCTTTTTTAATCAAACGATCTTCTGTGATTTTAGATTTCTCTTCTTTTTCTCTTACGTCTTTTTTAGTTTCTTCTATTATTTCTACAGATTTTGTTTCTGCATCAATAATTACTTTTTTTGCTTTTTCTTCAGCAGATAACATCATTTGCCGAACTTCCAATTCCACAGAACCTTTTTGTCCTAAGGATATGATAAGTCTCAAATAATATCCAATTGCAGTACCAATAAGACCAGCAAGGCCTGCAATTAAAACAACTATTTTTAATGACATATTATTATAAAAAACTCCGTTTTTTTTAGATTTTCCTAATTTTATTTAGTTTATTAGAAACAAAACACTAATAGATTTTTTAAAAATTAAAATAAAACATATTATTTTTCAGAAATTATTTAAAACCTAATAAAAACAGAATCTTAAAAATTAAATTATTAATTATACATTTTAATATTATAATATTTTAATAAAAAAGTCTAGTAATATTTGATACTTAAGTTTGACAAAAATTATTAAAACATTAAAACATAAAAACAAAAAAAATGAAAAAATAAAAAGGGTTTTCGGCTCCGCCGAAAACCCTTTTTATTTTTTCTGTTTATCAAAGTATGCTGTTATCAATGTCCGACCTTGGTAAAGAAGTAAACACAAAATTCGTAAAAAATTTGCCAAAATTAAATTTTAGTTTATATTTATAATATAATAATCGCGCGTGTAGCTCAGTCGGTAGAGCAGATGTCTTATACACATCTGGCCGTAGGTTCGAGTCCTACCACGCGCACTAAAATTTTATATAATAATGAAAAATTTTATTCAAAAAAATAAATGGTATTTGATGTCAATTATTTTGATTATCATTATTTTTTCATTTTTATTTTTTGGAAAAAAGAAAAATATTGAAGTTGAATTAATTACTGTTCAAAAACATAATATTATTGAGGAAGTAAATGCGACGGGAAATGTTAAACCACTTTCTGATTTAGATCTTTCTTTTGAAATAAGCGGGCAAGTTTCCAATGTTTTTGTTTCTGTTGGAGATAAAGTATTTCAAGGAAAATATCTTGCTGAGCTTTCAAATGCAGATGCTATTGCGACAATAAAACAAGCAAAAGCAGGATTAAAAATAGCACAAGCAAATTTATCATCTCTTCAAAATGGTGCGACGGCAGAACAAATTGCTGTAAATGAATCGCAAGTAGAAAAAGCAAAAAGTGATCTTTTGAATACAAAAATAAATCTTACAAATTCAATACGAGATTCATATACAAAATCAGATGATGCAATTAGAAATTATACAGATTTAATATTTATAAGTCCTAGAAGTCAAAATCCAATATTACAATTTCAAACTGATTTTACTTTACAAAATAATATTACCACTGGAAGAGCTTTTATTGAAAATTTACTAATTTCTTGGAATGTTTCTAATGTAAATTTAAATACAAATTCTGATTTTGATTCTATATTTAAAATTACAAAAAATAATTTAAACTTTATACAAACTTTTTTACAAGATTTGGCTTTTGCTGTAAATAAATTATCTCCAAGTTTTTCTATTGATCAAAATACTTTAACACTTTGGAAAGCAAATATTTCAATAGCAAGAACAAATATTGATATTGCAATAAATAATATTTCTGCGACAGAAAATCAATATCAATCTAATCTTTCTTCTTTAAATATTTCAAATAGTCAACTTGCTCTTATAAAAACTGGTGCTACGATTGATCAAATAAAAGCGCAAGAAGCCATTGTGGAACAAGCAAAAGCAAATATTGATTCCGCTCAAGCAAAATTTGATAAAACAATAATTATTTCACCAGTAAATGGTATTATTACAAATGTGTATGCAAAAGTTGGTCAAATGGCACAAACGGGCATCACAGCTTTTTCTATTATTTCTTACGGACAATATAAAATAGAATCATATGTGCCTGAAGCTGATATAGCAAAAATAAAAATTGGAAATATTGCAACAACAACTCTTGATGCTTACGGTTCTAATACATTTTTTAAAACATCTATTATAAAAATTGACCCTAGCGAAACAATTATAGAAAATGTTCCAACATATAAAATTACTTTTGCATTTGCCTCATCTTCTGATAATAGAATAAAATCTGGGATGACAGCAAATTTAGATATTCTTACAAATCAAAAAAATAATATTTTGGCAATTCCGTTTCGGTCGGTTTATTCTATTGATAATCAAAAATATGTAAAATTAATTGATTCAAAAAATTCTCAAAAAATAATTGAAACTAAAGTAGAAACTGGTATTCGTGGTGCTGATGGATATATAGAAATTATTTCTGGATTAAAAGAAAATGATTATATAATAGCTTCACCAAGTTTTATAAACAAGATTTAAAATAATGAGTAATTAAAAAATAGAATATGGAATATGGAATGCGAAAATAAAAAGCGGAAAGGGTTTTCGGCTCTGCCGAAAACCCTTTTTACTTTTTATTTTTTTGATTTTAATATTTTTAAAACATATTCCGACGCTTCTTCAAAATTATGTTCTTCAATCAAAGTTCTGATTTCTTTATTTTTGCTCAGATAATCAATAATATCACTTATTTTTTCACCATATTCGTCTACCCATTTTTTTTGCGCTTTAGATTCTCCATGTTTAATACCCATTTTTTCTGCAAGAAAAATTTCAAAAGTGAATTTATTTTTTGGAGGATTTTTTTCTTCCATTTTTTCTTCTTGATTATTTTCAAACATTTCTTTAATTTTATTTTTGTTTATTATTAGTTAATTATAATAAATTATTCAAATTATACAAATTATTAGAGTCTTGCACAATAAATTATATTTAGTTTTCGTATTTATTACTTTTTGTTTTAAAAATATTTAAAAATTAAAAAATCGCCCAAAATGGGTATTTTGTTGTGTTTGTAAAAAAATAGAAAAAAATAAAAATTTTGTATTTCGTAATTCAAAGTAATATTTTTAAAATATTTATTTATTTTGGTCACTCTCATATGAGAGTGACCAGATAGAAAAAATAAATTAACAAAAAGATAATTTTATAAAAGTAAAAAAATGTTAATAAAAGTAAAAAATTATTAATTTTTTGGTCACTCTCATATGAGAGTGACATTTTTTTTGAAAAATTAAGAGGCCACCTTTCAATTTTAATTATTCAAAATGTATCTCTTCTTTTTTTCTAGATAAAAGTTTTTCGTTTATTAATGGATATTTAGAAAGAGTTTCATCTTGAAATAATAAATTTTCTGCTTCGGTGCGAGCGGCTTCAACCATTTTTAAATTTCTTATTGCTTCCATACCAATATCAGAAATGCCCCATTGTTTATTTCCAGAAAGTTCTCCTGAACCACGAAGTTTTAAATCATATTCTGCAAGTTCAAAACCATTTGAAGAATTTTTAAAAGCTTTTAATCTCAGCAAAGTTTTTTCAGTTTTACTTTCTGCAAAAACATAACAATATGCCTGATCATTACTTCTTATAACACGTCCGCGAAGTTGATGAAGTTGAGCGAGGCCAAATCTTTCAGCCCCTTCAATAATTATCATCGTCGCATTTGGAACATCTATTCCAACTTCTATCACAGATGTTGCGACTAAAATTTTTATTTTTCCTTCTTTAAAATCATTCATTATTTTTTCTTTTTCGCTTTGCAACATTTTGCTATGTAATATTCCTATTTTATAAATTGAAAAAATATCTCTTTTAAGTCTTTCGGCCTCTTCTTTTACAGATTTTACAATTAAAGCCATTTCTTTTGCGGGGTCTGGAATATCTATTCTTGGACAAATTACATATAATTGTTTTCCTTCTTCAAGAGTATTTTTTATTTTTGTATAAATATTTTCTCGTTCATTAGGAAGCACAATTTCTGTAAGAATAGGTTTTCTTCCACTTGGCATTTGATCAAGTAATGTTAAATCTAAATCACCATAAATAGTGAGCGCTAAAGTACGAGGAATTGGAGTCGCTGTCATAGATAAAAGATGCGGAATACACGCAGAACTATGTGGAACTGGCGCGGAATTATTTCTTGTCAAATCACTAATTTTTTCTGTATTTTTCAGTGTGAGTTCTGTGTTTTTTCCGCGAGCCAGAGCATAACGTTGGCTGACTCCAAAACGATGTTGTTCGTCAATAATAGAATATGCTAAATGTTTAAATTCTACATTTTTTTGTATTAAAGCATGTGTGCCTATAAGAATAGGAATTTCACCATTCGCAACCCATTTTAAAAGTTGAGGTTTAGAAATTTTTGTCCAACTTTTTGGATTTGTTTTTGATGGAAATTTTCTACATTCTTTTCCTGTTATAAGACCAATATTAATTTTTAAATAAGTAAAATATTTTATAAAAGATTCAAAATGTTGTTTAGATAAAATTTCTGTTGGAGCCAAATAAGCAACTTGAAGATTGCCAAAATTTTGTCCTTTGGGTTTTGAATTAATAATAGCAAAAGCTGTTGTCGCAGCCACTGCTGTTTTTCCTGAACCCACATCTCCTTCCAAAAGCCTTAACATTGCATGGCCACTTTTAAAATCAAGCATTATTTGATTGATAGCTTTTTCTTGAGCCATTGTCATTTTGAAAGGAAATTTTTTTATAAATTGTTCAACTTTTATATTTTTTTCTATTATATAAGAAGGATTTTTATTCCAAATTATTCTTTCTCTTTTTTTTTGTAATTGTATAAAAAATACTTCTTCAAAAGCAAATCTTTTTCGCGCAGCGAATGCATGTTTTTGTTTTTGTGGCGTATGAATCCAAACAAACGCAGTTTTTAAAGAAGGAAGATTATATTTATTTAAAATATATTCGGGGATAGTGTCTTGTAAATTATTTAAAATTCCAGAATTAAAAATTTTTTGTATTGCATAATAAAACCAATTTGAAGTGATGCCTCGACTTTCAACATAAACAGGATACAGAGAATGAACTTCTCCTTTTTCGCCAAAAAGAGAATCACCGACCCCTATCGGTAATTTTGTAATAGTTTCTATTTTAGGATTTGATAAATAAAGTTCATTTTTTCTATCAGATACTTTTCCGTCTACTCTAACAAATGTTCCTTCATAAATTATTTTTGCAATATAAGGTTGATGAAACCATACAGCTTTTATTTTTCCACTTTCGTCTTCAATAAAAGCTTCAGACATCGGAATTTTACTTTTAAAACTTTTACTAGTTTTTAATCCAGAAATTTTTCCAAAAATTACAGCTTTTTCTCCTTTAATTAAACTTCCAATACTTCTTTTTTCTGAAGTATTTCCATATCTAATAGGGAAGTGATAAAGTAAATCTTCTACATTTTTAATATTTAATTTTTCTAAAGCTTTTTTTTGAAACTCTGTTAAACGAAAAATTGTTTTGTTTAATGATTTTAAATCCATATAAATATTGTAGCAAAAAATTAAACTTTATAAACTTTATAACTAGGGTCTCCTCACATTTCTAAAACCAAAAAGGGAGCAGAGACAATTTCTATTTTAGCTTCGGTTTTGCTTTCTCTTAAATGAACAAACCTTGATAATTTCTTTCAAAAGTATTTTTCTTTAACCTATTAAAACCCTTGCAAATTAAGAGGTTTGGAGAGATGTAAGTACTTTTTAAAAATTGACAAATATAATTTAATATGATACCATTAAATAAATTAAGTTAGGAAAATTTATAATAAATTTAAAAAAATAATGAAAAAAATAAACAATATAATTAAATACATTAAAATTATAAAAATTATTTTGATTATGATGTTTTTTATTATTTTTTCTCCTGTAATTATATTGGCAGATGATTATTTTTATGATGATGAAACTACTCCAAATGGTTACACCTATACATATGATGATGAAACTACTCCAAATGGTTACACCTATACATATGATAATGAAACTATTCCAAACGGTTACAATTATACTTATGATAATGAAACTATTCCAAATGGTTACACCTATACATATGATAAT
>JBDRFT010000046.1:0-20537 GCA_043818495.1 bacterium
TTTCGAATCTCGCACGCAAGCAAAGCAGTTTGCTTGCTCCTCTCCGTAGTTTTTCACTGCGTTCAAAACTGCGGAGAGGGCGAGATTCGAACCTTACAGGTTCAGTATAGGTTTCCCATTTTTTCGTAATAGTAATTACTCAAAAATAAGGGAAACCTTTTCGAATCTCGCACGCAAGCAAAGCAGTTTGCTTGCTCCTCTCCGTAGTTTTTCACTGCGTTCAAAACTGCGGAGAGGGCGAGATTCGAACTCGCGAGACCCTTACGAGCCTTTCAGTTTTCAAGACTGACGCTTTCAACCGCTCAGCCACCTCTCCAAAACAAAATAAAAAAATAAAATTTTTAAAATTTTTTTCTTTTAATTTTTAATTTTATTTTTAAATTTTAATTTAATTTTATCAAATGTTAAATGTTAATTGTTTTCTATATATTTAATAATCAATTTTCTTTCTCTTCCTTCTCCGACAGATTCAGTTTTTATATTTGATTGTCCTGAAAGAGCGCTATGAACTATCAATCTTTCATAAGACGACATTGGTTCCATCTCAACATTTGTTTTCATATCTCTAGCTCTATTCGCAAGCATATCCGCTTTTATTTTTAATTTTTCTACTAAAGAAGATTTATAATCATTTACATCTAATAAAAAATCAATTTCTTCTTCTACTAAATCTTTACTAACAATTTTTTTAATTATATGTGAAAGTGCGTGAAAAGTTTCCCCATTCTCTCCAATAAGCAAACTTGGCTCAGAACTTTTTATTTTGAATAATTTTTTTTGTGTAGTAAAATCTTCTGTTTCTTCTACAATATCATAAACAACATTCATATTACTAAGAATAGTTTCTATTATTTTTTTTATATTTTTTTCTTTTTTCATTTTATAAAAATTTTAATAATTTGATAAACAATTTTTTCCACTTTTTCTTATATTTATAATTTTTTTATAATAAAACTAATTAAAATAAATTTCAAATATTGTAGCAGATTTTTTATTTTTTCGCCACTTTTTTGCGAACAATTTTTGCGAACAACTTTTTTGCGAACTTCGGGTTGACTTTATTTTTAATATAAGGTAATATGATTAGGTAGAAATAAAATATTAAAATTAAAATTTATGAAAACAATAATATTGGATTTTAAACCAAAAGAAACAGTTAAAAAATTTCTTTTGATTATTCCTGAAAGGTCAAGAGATATTATTACAAAAAGATACGGTTTAGGTAAAAATCCTGACCATATGACTTTGGATGCTATTGGAAAAACTTATAATATTACAAGGGAGAGGGTTAGACAAATAGAAAATCATGCTCTAAGTACTATTAGAAAATCAGAAAATTATTTAAGAGAAAAACCAGTCTTTGATAAAATAGAAAAAATTATTTCTGATTTAGGGGGAATAATTGTTGAACAAGATTTATTAGATTCAATTTCTAAAAATTCTCATATTCAAAATTATATCAATTTTATTCTTGTTATCGGTCATTCATTTAATAAAATAAAAGAAGATGAAGATTTTAAACATAGATGGTTTATTGATAATAGTCTTGCGGAAAAAATTCACATTTCTTTAAAAAAACTTTTTGAAAATCTTAAAGATGATGACCTTATTAGCGAACAAGAAATAATAAAAAATTTTTTAAGTTATATAGAAGATATTTCTGAACAATATAGAACAGAAGAAATTGCAAAAAGATGGTTAAGTTTATCTAAAAAGATTTCTAAAAATCCATTGGGTGAATGGGGAAAAACAATTTCTCCAAATATTAGTATGAAAGGGGTGAGAGATTATGCATATTTGATAATAAGAAAACATGGTTCACCAATGCATTTTATGGAAGTTGTAAAAGCTATCAATACAATTTTTAAGAAAAAAGCGCATATAGCAACAACTCATAATGAGCTTATTAAAGACCCTAGATTTGTTCTCGTAGGACGCGGTCTTTACGCACTTTCAGAATGGGGATATATGAGTGGGGTTGTAAAAGATGTTATAATAAAACTTATTGAAAAAAATGGTCCATTAACAAAAAATGAAATTGTGGAAAAAGTATTGAAAGAAAGATATGTAAAAGAAAATACTATTGTTATCAATCTTCAAAATAGAAATTATTTTACTAAAAATAAAAATGATAAATATGAAATAGCAAAAGAAGGGGAAAAAAAGAAAACGTAAAAATTAAATTAAAAAAAAAGGGGGTGGCTCGCTTCGCGAGCCACCCTTTTTTTTTATTATAAGACAAGTAAAAAGGTTTTCGGCTCCGCCGAAAACCTTCTTACTTTTTTTATTATAAAAATTAAATTTTATTCTCTCTCATATACCCCAATTAAAACTACTTCTTGAAGAATATGATTTTTCATCGCTTCTTCTATTTGAAATTTCATTGCACCTTCTTTTAAATCAAGTATTATGTCCAAGCTAAATAAGCGAAAAAGATACCGATGTTCTTTATCAGGTGGGCAAGGACCGACATATTTTAAAGTTTTTGAAGTTCCTAAACCAGAAATACCTCCGGGGTCTATTCCTTCTTTTATTTCTTTAAGATTGGCTGGAAGATTAAATTTTAGCCAATGGTCCCACATCCCGTCTGCTCTAATATTTTTTGGCACATCTGGGTCCTCCATAATTAAAACTAAAGATTTAGCATTATCATCTACTCCAAAAATTTCTAGAGGTGGATTAATTTTTTGTCCATCACAAGTATATTTAACAGGAATTTTTCCCATATGTTCAAAAACAGGACTAGTTAAAATTAATTTTTTAGGCAATTTATTTTTTGTTTGTTGAAATATTGGTGTCATAGTTTCTTTTTTTTCTATTTTTATATTGTTTGGTTTTAAAAAATAATAAACAATAATAATTAATCCTAAAACTATTAAAATAATTATTATTTTCCTCACAAATATATTATCAAAATTTATCATTTTTTTATTTTAATAAATCTATCAAAACATTTTTAATTATCTGAGGATTTGAAGAACCTTTTGTTATTTTCATTGTTTGTCCAATAAAAAATTGTAGGGCAATTTCTTTTCCAGATTTATAATCTGCTACAACTTTTGGATTTTGTTTAATTAATTCATTGACAATTTCTTTTATAATTCCTTCATCATTTTTTTGTATTAAATTTTCTTTAATAGCAATTTCTTCTGGGTCTATATTTTCTTTTAATAATCTTTCTATTAAATCTTTAGCCGTTCTTGAAGACAATTTCCCTTCCCCAATCATCAAAATAATTTTTGCAAATTTTTCTGATGACGGAAAATTTTGTTTAGAATCTTTTGACATAAAACCGACTAAATCGGAAGAAATGTAATTTGAAGCTAATTTAATTAAATCTTTACAGGACGCAGATAGGCACGGATTAGAAACGCAAATAGACGCGGATAAACACGAATTATCACAAATATTTAAATTAAAAACTTTTTCACCCAAATTATTTAAATTAAAAATAACCGCTTCAAAAAATTTTCCAAACTCTATATTATTTACAAAAAAATCTGCATCCTGTTCTTTTATTTCAAAAATTTTTAAATATTTTTCTCTCCTCTCCCAAGGTAATTCTAGAATTTCTTTTTTTAATTTTTCTAAATCAAAAATTTCAGAAATCATCATTTTTGGCAAATCTGGATCTGGAAAATATCTATAATCATGAGAATCTTCTTTTATTCTTTGCGAATATGTTTTTTGTTTTACTTCATCCCAACCTCTAGTTTCTTGAATAATTTTTTCTCCTTTTTCAAGAATATCAATTTGTCTTTGTTTTTCATAAATTATAGCCCTTTCCACAGTTCTAAAAGAATTCAAGTTTTTTACTTCAACTTTTACTCCTAATTTATCTGTATCCGAAACTGATATATTGGCCTCTACTCTCATTTCTCCTTTTTCCATATTTGCATCCCCCACTTCTAAATATTGCAAAAGTAAACAAACTTCTTTTGCAAAATCTGCGGCTTGTTTTCCGCTATGAATAACTGGTTCTGTAACAAGTTCCATAAGTGGAATTCCTGCACGATTAAAATTTACAAGAGAAAAATTTTCATTATCATGTATAGATTTTGCAACATCTTCTTCAAGATGAATTCTTGTAAGTTCAACTCCTTTTATAAATCCACCTAAAACTAAAGGATATTTATATTGTGTTATTTGATAATTTTTTGGAATATCAGGATAAAAATAATTTTTTCTATCCCATTCTGTAAAATCCGCAATTTTAGAATCGCAAGCAAGACCAACTTTTAAAACATTTTTTATCGCTTCTTTATTTAAAACAGGCAAAGTTCCCGGTTGTGCAGTGCAAACAGAACAAATATTTGAATTTGGTTTTTCTTCATCAGTATCATTTTTACAAGAACAAAACATTTTTGTTTTTG
Source organism: bacterium (assembly GCA_043818495.1). GTDB lineage: Bacteria > Patescibacteriota > Minisyncoccia > Phycocordibacterales > GWA1-40-21 > Bog-1340. Next base: position 4,374 of record JBDRFT010000046.1, read on the forward strand.
TTTTAAGTTCAGCATGAATTTCAAGACCGATAGTTGTTATATATTTATCTGTAATATTATTAATCATAAAAAAAATGATAGCATAAAAAAATAAAAAGTAATAAGTAATGTGTAATAAGTAATAGGTAAAATCATTAAAACATGAAAACATTAAAACATTAAAACAAAAAGGTTTTCGGCGGAACCGAAAACCTTTTTGCTTTTTTATTGTTTTCACAATAAACTATAATTTTATTTTTAAAAAATTCGTCACTCTCATCAATGAGAGTGACGAAAATATAATAATTTTATTTTTTTCTATTTTCATATTTTTCGACTTGTCTACGGAAGCGAACATGTTCGCTTCCGTAGACATTTTAAAAATATAGAAAAAAATAGAAAAAATATTTGACCCTCCGTCGTTAAGGCTTTAGCGGGCAAGTATTTGAGTTTAATATTTGATAAAAATCATTAAAACATGAAAACATTAAAACATTAAAACAAAAATTAAAAGGGTTTTCGGCGAAGCCGAAAACCCTTTTTACTTTTTTTTGTTTATTAAGGTTTTTTTAAACTAATTTTTTACTTTCAACTTTTTTCGCTTGACTTTTAAAATCATCTAGTTTATTATAAATAATAATAATGAATGTGTTGTGATGAAATGCTGTTAAGTCTTAAATTGCTAATTTTGTTTAAAAAAATATATTAAAAAAATAAAAAAGAAAAAACTTTTTGAAAAAGAGGAGTATTTTTTTTGTTTTGAAAAATAATTTTTTAAATACGAAGTTAATTTTTTTTTAATTTTATAAATTTAATTTTATTTGTTGAACTCTTATTTTTTAAAAAACTATAAGTTATTTTTTACAAATTAATAAATATGAATAAACCTATAAATATATTGGCAGCGGGTGTTCTTGGAGGAGAGTTCAAAAAGAAATATTTTAGCAAATATCAAAAACCTCTTATAGATATCCCAAATTTAGTTAATCATCAAACAAAATCTTATGAAGGGTTTTTAACAGAAGGTATAGCAGATATTTTTAAAGAATTTTCTCCAATAAAAGATTATACAGAAAAAAAATTTGAGTTATCCTTTGCAAATTTTGAAATAAATCCAGCAAAATATGATGAATTTCAGTCTAAAGAAAAAAAAGTTTCATATGAAGGGCAACTTAAAGTTAAAGTTCGATTAAAAAATAAAACTCTCGGAACAGAAAATGAACAAGAAATATTTTTTTCAGAAATTCCTCTGATGACGAATCATGGTACTTTTATAATTAATGGTATTGAAAGAGTAGTTATTCCTCAATTAGCAAGATCATATGGAATATTTTTTACATTAAATGATACAAAAGGAAAAGTTTTTTTTGGAGCAAAAATAAATCCCGCAAAAGGAGCTTGGCTTGAAATTGAATCTGAAGCTAATGGAAATATTTATGTAAAAATGGATAAAAAAAGAAAATTTAGCCTTTCTTCTCTTTTTAGAGTTTTTGGAGCAAAAACAGATGGAGAAATACTTGATTTATTTAAAGATAATGATGAATATTTAAAAATAATAGAAACAATTATTTTAAAAGATATTGCAAAAAATCAAGAGGCTTCTTTTATGGAAATTTATAAAAAATTAAGAGATGGAGATTTAGTCACTCTTGACAATGCTAAAAAATATATACAATCTATTTTTAGTCCAGAAAGATATGATATTTCTAAATTAGGAAGATTAAAATTTAATAAAAGATTTAATTTACCTATAGATGAAAAAACTTTGGAGAAAAAAAATCTCACTCTTGAAGATTTGGTTATAATTATTAAAAAAATAATTGACCTTAATAATGACCCTGAAGCTCGAGAAGATGATATTGACCATTTAGGTTCACGTCGTGTTCGTTTTGTGGGAGAGCTTGTTCAACAAAAATTTCGTATGGGTATGGCTCAGATGAAAAGAAATATTCAAGATAGAATGTCTACTATAGACCCTGATATAAAAATGCCTGTGCAATTTATTTCTCCAAGACCACTTCAAGCAAGAATAAAAGAATTTTTCTTTACTGGTCAAATGTCACAATTTATGCAACAAACAAATATTCTTGATGAACTTGAACATTTGAGAACTTTATCAGCTCTTGGTCCCGGAGGAATTACAAGAGAAAGGGCTGGTTTTGAAGTTCGTGACGTTCACTCATCGCATTATGGTAGGATTTGTCCTATTCATACATCAGAAGGCGCGAATATTGGTCTCGTCTTAAAACTTGCTACATATGCAAAAATTAATGATTTTGGAATGATTGAAACTCCATATGTAAAAGTTAATAATGGAATTATTTCAAATGAAGTTAAATATTTTAATGCAATGGAAGAAGAAAATTATAAAATTGCTCACGGGGCAACTTTATATGATGAAAATAAAAAAATAATAGATAAAGAAGTAGAAATTCGTTTAAATGGTGAACCAAAACTTGTTAAAAGAGAAGAAGTTGATTTTATTGATGTAGCTTCTAATCAAGCTTTTTCAATTACAACTTCTATGATGCCATTTTTAAATCATAATGATGCAAGTCGCGCTCTTATGGGAACAAATATGTCAAAACAAGCCGTTCCTTGTATTATTCCAGAACTTCCTTTAGTCGCCACAGGTATTGAAGCAGAGGCCGCAAGATATACGGGCAGAGTTCTTTATTCTGAAGAGGAAGGAATAATTACAGCGGTAGATGCTAAAAAAATAATTGTTAAATCATCAAAAAATGGAAAAGAAAAAGAATATAATTTAATAAATTTTTCAAGAACAAATGGTTTTACACCTTTTCATCAAAGGCCAAGTGTTAATTTAGGTCAAAAAGTTAAAAAAGGAGAATTACTCGCAGACACATCAGCCTCTGTTAATGGACAGGTGTCTATAGGTCAAAATGTTCTTGTTGCTTTTATGACATGGAGTGGGTCAAATTATGAAGATGCAATTATTCTTTCAGAAAAATTAGTAAAAGATAATAAATTTTCATCTATTTATATTGACGAATTTGTTGTAAAAGTTCTTGATACAAAACTTGGGCCAGAACTTACAACTCATGATATTCCAAATATTGGAGAAGCAAAATTAAGTAATCTTGATGAAGATGGAATTATTCAAATTGGGTCTGAAGTATTTGCTGGAGACATTCTTGTTGGTAAAATTACACCAAAAGGAGAAACACAACTTACCCCAGAAGAAAAACTTTTGAGATCTATTTTTGGAGAAAAAGCGCGCGATGTGAAAGATACATCAAAAAGACTTGAAAGTGGAAAAAGGGGAAGAGTTATTTCTGTAAAAATTTTTTCAAGAGAAAATGGAGATAAATTAGACTCAGGTGTTATAAAAAGAATACATATTGAAGTTGCTCAACTTCGAAATATTTCTATTGGAGATAAACTTGCAGGAAGACACGGAAACAAAGGAGTCATCTCAAGAATATTACCAGTTGAAGAAATGCCTTATATGGAAGATGGAACACCAGTAGATGTTATTCTTACACCGCTTGGGATTCCTAGTCGTTTGAATTTAGGTCAAATTTTTGAAATTCATTTAGGGCTTGCGGCAAATAGTTTAAATTATCAAGCAATTGTCCCACCATTTATGGGAGCAACAGATATAGAAATAAAAGAAGAATTAGTAAAAGCAGGATATAAAGAAAATGGAAAAATGAAACTTTTTGATGGAAGAAATGGTTTGCCTTTTGAACAAGAAATTTCTGTCGGTTATATGTATATTTTGAAATTACATCATGAAGTGGCAGATAAAATACATATGAGATCTATAGGACCTTATTCAATGGTTACTCAACAACCTTTGGGAGGAAGAGCACAAGGAGGAGGACAAAGATTTGGAGAAATGGAAGTCTGGGCATTACTTGGATATGGTGCTGCTTATACTTTGAGAGAAATGCTTACAATTAAATCAGACGATATTATAGGAAGGTCAGCGGCTTTTGATTCTATTGTTAAAGGAGAAAGAATTAAGGAACCAAATTTACCAGCCTCATTTAATGTTTTACTTAATAGTTTAAGAGGTCTTGGACTTAATGTTGAACTTAAGAATAAGAAGGAAATAGATGGTTGAGGAAAAATAGTTTGTAGTTTATAGTTTATAGTTTGTGGAGTAGTGAATAAATAATTTTCAATTTTAAATTTAAAATTTTTATTAAATTTTTAAGTTAAAGAAAAAATTATTTATTTAAAGTATTTTAAAATTTAATTATTAAAAATTTATTCAGTTTAAAAATTTAGTTTCAAAATTTTTTAAAAAGCTAGTCTCAAATTTATCAGAAGTAATTTCTAAATAATATGAATATAAAAACAAAACAATATTCAGATCAAAATTTCAATGTAATATCTATTCGTGTTGCTTCACCCGAAGTAATAGCTAAATGGTCTTTTGGAGAAGTAACAAAGCCCGAAACTATTAATTATAGAACTCAAAGATCAGAAAGAGGGGGACTTTTTGATGAAAAAATTTTTGGACCTGATAGAGATTATGAATGTTATTGTGGAAAATATAAAGGCATAAGATATAAAGGAATTATTTGTGAAAAATGTGGAGTTGAAATCACAAGGTCTATTGTTAGAAGAGAAAGAATGGGACATATAGAATTATCTTCGCCAGTTTCTCATATTTGGTTTTTAAGAGGAATACCTTCAAGATTAGGTGCTGTTATGGGAATGTCTGTTTCAGATCTTGAAAAAGTTATTTATTTTTCGGGATATATTATTATCAAAACTTTTCAAACAGAAAAAGAAAAAGTTTTAAAAGAAATAGAAAATGAATTTAAAAATAAAACAAAAACAGTTGAAGATGAAAAAACAAAAACAGCTCTTAAAGAAATGGCTTCTACTGCTAAAAAAGAAGTTGAAAGTATTGTAGAGGGAAAAGTTCTTGATGAAACAAGTTATCATAAATTTTCTATAAAATATGGAACTATATTTGAAGCAGGGATTGGAAGTGAAGTAATTTATGAAATTTTAAAAAAAATAAATCTTGAAGATTTAGAAAAAAAAATATTAGAAAGTTTAGAAAAGGCAAGTGTTTTAAATAAAGAAAAATTAAATAAAAGATTAAGTTTAATAAGAGCAATGATAGCTTCAAATACGAGACCTGAATGGATGTTTCTTACAAGAATTCCAGTTATTCCACCCGCACTTCGTCCTATGGTTCCACTTGATGGAGGAAGATTTGCAACTTCAGATGTAAATGACCTTTACAGAAGAGTTATAAATAGAAATAATAGACTTTTTAAATTAAAAGAAATTAATGCGCCTGATGTTATCCTTAGAAATGAAAAAAGAATTCTTCAAGAAGCGGTTGATGCTTTAATTGATAATTCTATTAGACATGGAAATGCATTATTTTCAGCAATGGGAGCAATTTCAAGTAAAAGACCTCTTAAATCTTTAGCGGCGAATCTTAATGGTAAAGGTGGTTTATTTAGACAAAATCTTTTGGGTAAACGGGTAGATTATTCTGGCAGATCTGTTATTGTTGTTGGTCCTGAATTAAATTTAAATCAATGTGGACTTCCAAAACATATGGCTCTTGAACTTTTTAGACCATTTGTTATTTCACAACTTTTAAAAAAAGAATTAGCATATAATATAAGAGGTGCAGGAAAACTTATAGATGAGGGTATTCCAGAAGTATGGGCAATACTTGAAGATATTATTAAAGATAAATATGTTCTTTTAAATAGAGCGCCTACACTTCATAGACTTGGTATTCAAGCTTTCAAACCTATTCTTATAGAAGGAAATGCTATTCAAGTTCATCCACTTGTATGTGCCGCTTTCAATGCAGACTTCGATGGAGATCAAATGGCTGTTCATGTTCCATTAGGAGAAGAAGCTCAAATGGAGGCAAAAGAAATTATGGCTGCAGACAAAAATGTTTTAAAACCCGGAGATGGAAATTCAACAGTTTCTTCAAAACTTTTAGATATTGTGCTCGGATGTTATTGGATGACAAAAATTGTAAATGGAGAAAAAGGAGAAGAAAAATATTTTGCTTCAACAAATGCCGCTATTACAGCGCATGATTTTAGTATAATTAATTATAGAACAAAAATAAAAGTTTTAGCTTCTGAAAAAATTAAATATGCTGTTTTTGAAGGAAAACTTTTTGAAACGACAGTCGGAAGATTATTATTTAATAGTATTCTTCCAGAAGATTATCCATTTATAAATAAAGAAATAGATCTTGCCCAACTTAAAAAAATTATAGATGACCTTATTATTCAACATGGTCCAGATAAAATTGCGCCGATAATGGATAAAATTAAAAATTTTGGTTTTAAATACGCTACTATTTCTGGAACAACTTGGGGAATAGATGATATTCAAATTCCTAAAGAAAAAGGAGAAATTATTAAAAATGCTAAACAAAAATCTTTAGAAGTGACAGAGCAATTTAATGAAGGTTTACTTATAGAAGAAGAAAGAATAAGAAAAAATATTGAAATTTGGCAAGAAGCTAAAGGAGAATTGGAAAGAATTATTTCTGAGACATTAGAAGAAAATAGTTCAGTTTCAGATATGGTGGAATCTGGTGCCAGAGGATCTATTAGTAATCTTACACAAATGATTGGTATGAAAGGTATGATTCAAAATGCTGTAGGAAATATAATTGAATTTCCTGTTATTAATTCTTTAAAAGAAGGCCTTACATCTATTGAATATTTTATTACTACTCATGGTTCAAGAAAAGGTCTTACAGACACGGCATTGAATACAGCTAGAGCAGGTTATCTTACAAGAAGACTTTTTGATGTCGCTCAAGATATTATGATAAAAGAAGTTGATTGTGGAACAAAAGATTATATTATTATAAGTAAAAATTCTGGGAAAGATATTGTTTCTTCTATAGCAAAAAATATTAAAGGCAGAATATTAGCAGAAGATATTATTGATAAAAGTGGAACAATAATATTTAAAAAAGGAATTTTACTTACAAAAAATGATACTCAAATAATAGATCAAGCGGATGTAGAAAATGTAGCCGTTAGATCTCCTTTGTCTTGTAAAACTTTACACGGGATTTGTTCTAAATGTTATGGAATAGATTTTGGTAAAAATGAACTTGTAGATATAGGAGAAGCAGTTGGAACTATTGCGGCTCAAGCTATTGGAGAACCAGGAACACAACTTACAATGAGAACTTTTCATTTGGGAGGTGTTGCATCTGCTAGTGGAGATATTACTCAAGGATTACCTAGGGTTGAAGAAATTTTTGAAAAAAGAAGACCAAAAAATCCGGCGGTTATTGCTACAGTAAATGGAACAGTTTCTTCAGTAAAAGATTTTGGCAAAGAAAAAATTATTACTGTTATTCCTGATATAGAAGATAAAAGTAAATCAAAAAAATCTGGAGAAATTGAATATGTATTTAATCCCAATAGAATTGCTTTTGTTAAACAAGGAGATAAAATTACAAAAGGACAATTACTTACAGATGGTCCCGCAGATATAGATGAAATTTTTGAATTTGCTGGAAAAGATAAAGCGATAGAATATATTATTACAGAAGTAAGTAGACCATATGAATTACAAGGAGACGCTGTTGCTAGGAAACATATAGAAATAATAATTAAACAAATGTTTTCAAAAAAGAAAGTTATTAATCCGGGTTCTTCAGATTTATGTGCAGGAGATATTATAGATGAATTAGATTTAAAATTAGAAAATATAGAAATAAAAAAGAATAAAGGAGAATTACTTGAAGCAAAGCTTTTAATTATGGGTATTACAGAATCATCTCTTTCAAGAAAAAGTTTTCTTTCTGCTGCATCATTTCAACGTACATTTCGAATTCTTATCAATGCAGCTATAAAAGGTACAGAGGATAATCTTGTCGGTTTAAAAGAAAATGTTATTATCGGTAGAATAATTCCAGCCGGTACAGGTTTCAAAGATAGTAAAAAATATAAAATGATAGAAGAATTGCAGAAGCAATTGGAGGAGAAAGATAGGTTTTAAATTAGGTACTGGGAATAATTGTAAATTATGAATTGTGAATTATCGATTATAAAAAAACTAATTTTTAGTTTGAAATTTTTAATTAATAAATTTCAAATAATAAAGCATTAGAACAATACAAAAAACCAGAATTTACTAATTTTAATGAAAATGTTTTACAGGTAATAGAATTAATGATTAAGTTTTTTTCTACTAAAGAAATGCAAGATTTATGTCGGAAAATTTTTACTAATACTTCAGATGAAACAATACTTTTTTAGAAAATATTGACCCTCTTCAGGCAGGAGGAATTTTGACAGACGAAGCTCGGCAAGCTCTCATTGAATGGGGAGACAGATTTTTAGTTTGCGATTTTTGCCAAGGCAAATTAAGCTAACACGATTGAGAAAGAACAATCACCTCCCCTTCTTTTCCTTCCAAATCTTTTTTCTTTAAAGTAAGTTTTTCTAATGGTTTAATATTATCTTCCCCAGCTTCTTTCAAATATTTTTTGAGAGCATCTTTTATTCCGACTCCTGTCTGCGTGCCTCGCACAGGTAGATCGCCAAAATACATAGGAATAATTATTTTTGGTTCTATTTCAATTGAAAGTTTTTCTGCTTGAACGGCATCTAAAACACCATCATCGCCAATAGGAAGAAATAAAATATCTACATCTCTTAATGCCTCTTTTACTTCAATTGAAAGATTTATATCTGAAAGAGCACCTAAAAAACAAATATTCATATTTTCTAATGTAATTGTGTATATTGTATTTATTTTTTCTTTGCCTCCATAAAATGATTTTGAAGCAAATCCTTTTATAAAAATATCTTTAACTTCATATTCTCCGGGACCAGAAATAATAAAAGGCTCTTTACCATTATAAGAAAGATTTTCCACACCATTCATATCTGTATGATTTAAACTCACAAATGCTATGTCGGCAAAAAATCTTATTGATTTAAATTTTGAATCTTTAGAAATTGGATTAAAAGCAATAGTAATATCGCCAAACTGAATTTTAAAAAATTCTATTCCTTGGTAAGTAATAATCATAAAAATAATAATAACAGATAAAAAATTAAAAAACTAGCAGAAAAGTAAAAAAAGAACATTTCTAAATTGCTTTGACACGAAAAGTTAAAAATTTACAAACTTTAAACTTGTGATTTTCGCTTGTTTTTTAATATTTTTAGTCTATTATAATAATAAGAGTTTTATTTTAACTTTTATTTTTTTTAAACTTTATTATTATGTCAAAAACATATCAACCAAAAAAAAGAAAAAGAGCAAAAACACATGGTTTTCTTGTTAGAAGCAAAACCAAATATGGTAAAAACACTTTAAAAAGAAGAAGAAGAATTGGAAGAAAAATTCTAGCTGTTCAACCTTCTAAAAAAAGAGAATCAAAATAATTAGAAAGTTTTTGACTTTTTTACCTTATTTATGAAATTTTTTTCTGCGTTTTTCTACGTTAATTTCCGCGTATTTTCACGAAATATCCCGTAAACTCTTGTAAATTTGCCAAATTGTTTATTTTCATAATCCAGAGATAATAAGTTATGCTTAGTCGTAAATATAGAGCAATTAGATCTGATATAGAAGAAACTATAAAAACTGGAATATCTATTTCAGGTAAATTTTTATTTGCAAAAATTTCAAAAAAAGAAAAACAAAATCTCGGTTTTGCTATCATTATTTCTAAAAAAAATGAAAAAACTTCTGTTGGTAGACACATAATTAAAAGAAAAATAAGCAGTTTTATAGAAAAAAATTTGCCTAAAATAAATTCAAATTTTAAAAAAACAATAATTTTTTTTCTAAAAAAAACAAATGAGCCTTTAATTTGTAAAAAAAACTTTAAAGAAATAGAAAAAGATATTGAATTTATTTTAAATCAAATTTAATTTAAAAATTAAAATTTAATAATTATAAATTAAATAAATAGATGACTTTCACAAATAAAAAAATAAAAGTTGCGGTTCATGATGGAAGTTTTCATCCAGATGATATTTTTGCAGTGGCGATTTTGTCTTTATATTTAAAAAAATCTTTAAAAATTTTTAGAACTAGAAACCCAAAAATTTTTACAAAAATGGATTATCTTTTAGATATTGGTGGTAAATATAATCCCAAAAAAAATAAATTTGACCATCATCAAGAAAATTGGAATAAAAAAAGAAAAAACGGAATACCTTATGCTACTAGTGGTTTATTGTGGAAAGAATATGGGAAAAAAATTACAAATTCTAATGAAATTGCACAAAAAATTGATGAATCAATAATACAAACAATAGACGCAGAAGATAATGGAATTGAAATATCTAAAAAAATTTTTGAAAATATTTCGCCATATTCTTTTTCAAATTATTTATCTTCATTTAATTCAACATGGAAAGAAGGAGAAAATTCTTTGAAAGTTTTTATGTTTGTTGTTTCTGAAGCAAAAAAAATGTTACAAAGAGAAATTAAACAAATAAACGACCAAATAATATCTTCTAATATCATAAAAGAAATTTATAAAAAAACTAAAGATAAAAGAATTTTAATTTTAGATAATAATTATTCTTGGGAAAAAACTATAATAAATTATCCTGAACCACTTTTTATTATTCAACCAGTTTTAGATAAAAAATGGAATGTAAATGCTGTAAAATTAGCTGATTTTAAATTTGAAAACAAATTAAGTTTTCCAGAAAGTTGGGCTGGAAAAACAGAAAAAGAATTGATAGAAATAACAGGAATTTCTGATGCTATTTTTTGTCATAATAATAAATTTTTATGTGTGGCTAAATCAAAAGAAGGAGCTATCGCTCTTGCAAAATTAGCGATAGAAAAAGGCTAACTCAGAATTATCGGCTTCTCCATATCTCCCGGATTAAATATTTTATAAAATAATTCAACAATTTCTTCTGTTCCAAGTTGAATAGTTCTAATACCGCATCTAGACAAACCTTGAGAAATTACACTAATTCTTTGTTCAATTTGTGTTCTGTTTTCTTCAAAATGGTCACCTTTTCCTAAATTTTTTGAAGAGTTTTTATTTATTAATTGATCTAATGGATTTGATGATGGAACAAAAGCAATTGATGGAGAAAAAGGTATTACTACAAAAAAAGTTTTTGTCATTATTTTTGTTTGCTCTACAAAATTTTTTATAAATTGAGTATATTCTTTTATTTGTATTTTCATAAGGTCCCCAATTTCATTTTTATATCTTTCATCAAGCATCGCTATATAAGGTCTGATATCTAATTCCCTAGATTGTATTGATATTTGAATAGAAAAATCTAATCCATTTAAAAAATTTTGAAATTGCATTATAACCGCTTGTTGTTCATCCTCTGATTTCAAAACAAAATTTATAGATGAAGCCATAACAATAGCCCTCATTGTACCATCTTTTAATATAATTATTCCGTCACGAATTTCTTTTATCGGGACAAAATCTTGTGTTGCTTTTGAAATCATTATAATTAAAATTAAAAAAATAAAATATTTTTACTTAATAATTATACTAAATTTAAGAATATTTACTAGAAAACATATTTGGTTTCATTCGACACATTTATTTTTTTTTGTTTAAATGCTAAAATAATTATATAATTTTTTTATTAATAATTAAACTTAAAATAAAATGAATTTTGAAATGTATATAATCATTGGTGCTTTAATAATAATTTTACCACTTTTATTTTGGCTTATTAAACTTGAAATAAAATTAAAAAAACTTCTTAAAAATAAAAATGGAACTTTGGATGATACAATAAATTTTCTTAGAAAAGATGCAGAAATTCTTAAAAGATATGCAGAAAAAACAAAAACAGAACTAGAAATTGTAAATAAAAAATTAAACAAAACAATTTCTGGAAATGAAACGGTGAGATTTAATCCTTTTAGAGGAGATGGTTCTGGAAGTAATCAAAGTTTTGCGACGGCACTTATAAATAGGGAGGGAGATGGAGTTATAATTTCTAGTTTATATTCTAGAGAGCATATAAGTGTTTTTTCAAAACCTATTAAAAATTTATCATCTGAATACGAACTTTCTTCCGAAGAAAAAACTGCTTTGCAAAAAGCTAAAGAAAGTATGATATAAAAAAACATTTGAGTTTAACATTTGATTAAAATCATTAAAACATAAAAACATCAAAACTAAAAAATAAAAAGGGTTTTTGGCAAAGCCAAAAACCCTTTTTATTTTTTTATTTTTATGCTTTAATGGTTAATTAGACATATTTTTATATGAAAAAATAATTTTAAATAAAATAAAAAAATTTTTAAAAAAAATGGAACAAGATAAAAAGGTAGCAAATTTTGGAACTATAATTGGAATTATTATAATAATAATAATTCTTATTATAGGAATTTTTTATTTTGTTGAACAAAGAATAGAAAAACAAAAAGAATTTCAAGCTAATATGAATCAAGATTTATGATTTATGAATAAAACAAAAAATAATTAGTATAGTTTACTAGCATTATTAGTATCATTATGATTAAAAAGCTGTAAAAAAATTATGACAAAAATATATAAAATAAAAGAAATAAAAAAACTTCCAGATTGTGAAATAGAAATAATAGCAGAAATTACAAATGAAGCTTTAATTGATTATAAAAATAAAGCTTTTAATAAACTTAAAGAAGAAGCTGAACTTCCCGGTTTTAGAAAAGGACATATTCCAGAAATTATATTAAAAGAAAAATTTGGAGAAATGAGTATTCTTGAAGATGCTGGGGAAAGGGCTATTAATGATTGTGTCATTGAAATTTTAATAGAAGAAAAAATAAATTTTTTAGGAAGACCTGAAATTATTATAAGTAAAATTGCTATTGGTTCTCCTGTTGAATTTAAAATAAAAACTATTATTATGCCAGAAATTCAACTTTCAGATTATAAAAAAATTGCAAAAAAAGAAAATAATATGGAAGAAAAAGTTGAAGAAGTTACAGAAAAACAAATAGAAGAAACTATTTATCAAATTAGAAAAATATTTGTTAATCAGAATCAGCATATAAATCAGGCGAAAGATAAAGAAGAAGGAGAAGAATTAATTTTACCAGAAATTAATGATGAATTTGTAAAAAGTCTCGGTGATTATAAAGACATTATTGATTTTAAAGAGAAATTAAAAATAAATATTACAAAAGAAAAAGAAATTCATAAGAAAAATCAAAAAAGGGAAAATCTTTTAGAAAAAATTGAAGCTGAAACAAAAATAAAAATACCTAAAATTCTTATTGAAAACGAATTAGAAGTAATGGAGGCGGAATTTAAAGATGATATTGCACAAGTCGGACTTCAATTAGAAGAATATTTAAAAAATATTAAAAAAACTTTTCAAGATTTAAAAAAAGAATGGATTCCTGATGCAGAAAAAAAAATTAAAATTCGATTGATTTTGCAAAAAATATCATTAGAGGAAAAAATTGAACCAAATAAGGAAAATGTAGAAAAAGAAGTTAAAAATCTCACAGAAAGATATAAAAAAGTTGACCCAGAAAGAGTCCGAGCGTATGTGGAAATGATGCTTGTAAATGAAGAAGTGATTAAGTTTTTAGAAAATTTATAATTATTTTTAAATTAGACCTGTTACTTAATAATTTTTGTAGCGGTTTTTAATTTTTGAGCGAGACGAAGTTAAAATTATGAAGAAGTGGTAGTATTTTGAATAATTTTTAACAAGCCGTAGCCAAAAATTAAGTTTAGAGCAAAAAATTATTAAACAACAGGTCTATTAATTAAAAACAAAAAATAAACAGGTTTCGCTTCGCGAAACCTGTTTGCGATGTTCCTTTTTTAAAAAACTTGACAAGTTTTGAAATAGGTGTATACTAAAATAAGGTAAATTAGGGAAAATTTGAGTTTAAAATTTTTGAATTTTTAAACTTAGATTTCTAGAGTAATGATTTAAAAGAATGTTTTTACTTCAAAGGAGGTGAAATTAATAATGGGAGTACAATCTGTAGATGAAGGTTTCCAAAAAATGGAGAAATTGCTTTCTTTTGCACATCAAGCTGGCATAGTGGAGAAAGAAAGACCAGAGCCATACAAAGTAGATGTTAATGATATCAAGCAACCACAGACATTTCGCTTTGTTCAAAAACAGCTTGATGAGTGTGGCCTCAACGTCAAGCTGACGCTTGCAGCTTTGGCTTTATTTGCCTTTTACTGCAAGACAAATAAGTATCAAATTATTGAAATAAATGTTGTTTTTGGCGATATTGCAAAACGAGCCCAAAATAGCGGGAAGCGATTGATAACGCTTGAAGATATGGTATTCTATCTTGTATAGCGTTATCGCGTGTGTTAGTGTCGGCTTAAAACCGGCACTATTTTTTTATCTCCTTTTATAAATTTTAAAATGTGATACCATAAACTTATGGAATTTAAACGAAACATTGATTTTTCAAAATACGAAGAAAAATTAGAAAAAAAACAAAAGGCGAAAATTGTTGCTGAAATTTTAGTATTACCGGAGAAAAAAAATCCTAAAAAAATTGAGATTGTACCGGAGAAAAAAGATGATAGAACTAAATCTGCAAACAAAGGGAAAGACCATGAGATAAAAAATTTTGATATTACACAAGAAAAAAAAGAAAGCAATCCTGAACTCATCGCAATATTAAAAGCAACTGAAAAAGGCATTGTTGTTCATGGCGAAACTTTTACAGATGAAAAAGGAAAAGAATTGGTACGAGAAAAATTAGATTTAGATAGTGAATCAGCCCTTTTAATTCTTGAACTTGCTGGAATAAAAACAAAAGATGCTCCTCTAATTTTTGTTAAAAAAGGAGAATCTAGACCGGGTTGTCTACATATTGATACAGGTCATAAATCAGGTTTTGTTATTGAAAAAGATGGTTCAGTTTTTTTTGACCATCATGATAAAGAAAAAAATTCTAAAAATACATATACATCAGCCGTAGCAGAAGTTTATGAAAAAATGTTAAAATTAAAAAAAATAAACAAAGAATTATGGATAAATAAACTTGTTCATTTTGTTAATCAAATTGATAATGCAGATTATCCTGAATCTATGATTCAAAATGAAACTTTTTTTAAAAAAAGGTGGCCTGAATCTTTATATGGACTTTATAAAGCTCTTTCGTTTGAAGCTATTATTGAATGTATTGTTAAATGCACAAGAGAAAATAGAAGTTTAGAAAATCTATTTACTGATAAAGAATTTAATGAAGATTCTCTAAAAGCTAAAAATAATAAAATGGTAAAAATATCAAAATTATGTGAAAACCTACAAGAATTAGTTTATGATTCAATAGATGGAATTGAAACAGCAGAAAAAGAAATGAAAAAAAATAAAATAAAAACTAAAACTGAAGAACTTGGTAGTATTTTATTAAATATTGTAAAAGAAGGAATAGACCGAAAAGGAAAGGAAAGACAAATAAATAAAATTCCTACTGGTTTTCCAGCCGTGTTAGCTTTAGGTTTTGATACTTATATAATATGGTCAGAAAAAGATAATAATTTTTTTCTTACATCAAAAAAATTTCCTTCAGAAAAATTTTATGATATATTAAAAGAATTTCCAGAAGCAAGACCAATTAGGGGAGTAATGATAAAATGTCCTGGTGAAAAAGATAAGAAAAATGAAAAAGGTGAAATAATTTCAAAAAAAGAAAAACTTTTAAAAATACTTGAAATGATTGAATAATTATTAAAAAAAATAAAATAAAAAAGAGGGTTTTCGGCTCCGCCGAAAACCCTCTTTTTTATTTTATTTTTTATTTTTCTATCAAATGTCAAACTCAAATACTTGCCCGCTAAAGCCTTAGCGACGGAGAGTCAAATGTTTTTAAAAAGAAATTTGCTTTCAAGTTATTTTTTTGATAATATTTTTATTAATTATGCGGGTATAGTTTAGTGGTAAAACGAAAGTTTTCCAAACTTTAGTCGGGCGTCCGATTCGTCCTACCCGCACCAATAATTTTTTTATTAAATTTTAGTTATTAGACCTGTTGCTAAATAGCAAAAAATGTTAAAATGTATATGTAAAGATTTTAATAATAAACAAAATGTCTCATTGTCACATTATAAACGTAGCCAGTTGGATGTCGGACATGAGTTGGATGTCGGACATCCAACTAGCTCATCCGAAGTAAGTAAGTAAGTATTAACAAATTGATATTCAAATGATATAATAAAGTAATAAGTAATAAGAAAATAAATTACTACTATATGATATA
>JBDRFT010000047.1:0-2094 GCA_043818495.1 bacterium
TGAAATATGTTATGCCTGTAATTATGTTTTTTATTGCAAAAAGTTTTCCTCTCGTCATATCTTTATATTTAATTACAAGTAGTTTATTTGCCATAGGACAAGAATTTTATGTTAAATTTTTGTTTACAAAAAAGGAAAAAATAATAATTGGCAAAGAGAATAAAAAGTAATTACTAAAAAAATTATTTTAATATTATTAAAATGTCATTGATAAATGTCATTGATTTTACAAATTTTATGTTATAATTATTTTATGTTTTCAGACCCAAAAAAAAATATAGAACAATTTGTTTTAGGCAAAGGTGATTATGTAGCAGATTTTGGAGCCGGTTCTGGTTTCTATTCTTTTTTTGCGGCAGAAGCTGTGGGAGAAAGAGGGAAAATTTATGCTATAGATGTTCAAAAAGATTTGCTTGAAAAATTAAAAAATGAAGCTAAAAATGTTCGGCATTTAAATAATATAGAAATAATTTGGGCTGATTTAGAACATTTAGGAGGAACAAGATTAAAAGAAAATAGTTTAGACGCTATTATTGTTGCGAATATTTTTTTTCAATTAAAAGAAAAAGATAATGCTTGTCTTGAAATTAAAAGAATTTTAAAATCAGGGGGAAGGGCACTTTTAATTGATTGGGCGGATTCATTTGGAGGTTTAGGTCCACAATTTAAAGATGTGTTCACAGAAGAACAAGCCAAAGAACTTTTTTTGAAGCATAATTTTAAAGAAGACAGAATTATAAACGCAGGAGCTAATCATTATGGAATAATTTTTAGAAAAAATTAAGAAAACAATTATAAATTATGAATTATCTTTTATATCTCGTCGTTAGTTCCTGAATCTAATTTCATTATTGTTGTGGTTGTACAAATTGAGGTGAATGAACCACCTCCTTCAAAATCTCCTGAGACTTCAGCTGTAATCTCTTTTTTTCCTACTGTTACATAAATTTTATTAAATGTTAATCCATCTTTTGTAATAGATTCTATTATATCTGTGCCACTCCATTTAGTTTTAATGTTTTTTGGCGTTTCTGTTCCAAAGACTGGGTTCACAGTCCATATTGTAGTTTTATTTACATAATTTTGCGAAGAAGTGCAAGTTGAATCTAATATAATATTTGTGGGAGTATTTACAGTTACATTCTTAAGTGCTGATGCAAAATTATTTTTATTTTTACACATTATTTTAAAAGTAGTATCTTCTGCAAGCTGTCCTGAATCTACATTAGAACCTGATGTAGCGGAAAGACTCCACATATCAGAATCTTTAAAAACATTGCAAGAATCTGCCCCTGTCGTTTTCCAAGAAATAGCCGAAGAATTATTTTTAAAAATAGGATTAGGATTTGCTTCAAATCTATCTATACTAATAGGAATTTTTTCTTCTGTCACAAATATACTTATTTTTTTTCTTAAAAAATTATTGTTTGGTATTTCAGAGTTTACATTAACTGTTATAATCTCACTTTTAATTTCAAGACCTCTATTATCTTCACAAATAAGTTGAAAAGAAGTATTTTCTGTTAATTCACCTGAATAAAAACTGTAAGGGCCGTCGGAATAAAATATTCTAGTACCAAACGGACCTCCTGTTAACATACAGTAATTAATATTATTTACATTTCCAGAAAGAGTTGTGGGAGAATTATAAGCGACAGGGTTAGGAGAAGCAGAGAGAGAAATATTTGCAATTATATCTACAATTTTTGTTCTCTTTGTTGAAGTCCCCGCATTGCTACAATTTGCTATGAAAGTTGTAGGTGCAGTGAGATTTCCTGAATTTTTTCCGTTATTTGAAAGGTCTGTTGAAAATGTTGTCGTCGCATTTGTTCCCATTTTTTTTGTTGTAGTACAAAAATCCGCGCCAGTTGAACTCCAAGAAATAATTGAAGAAGCTCCTGGTGAAATAATTGAAGGATTTGCAGACAAATTTATAGTAATAGGAATAATTGCTGAAACTGAAACTAATTTTGAAGTGGAGGTAGGACCGCCTTCGCCAATACAAGAAAGAATAAAATTAGTATTTGTTGTTAAATTATTTGAAGGATAATTAAAAGGACCATTTGAAAATATTTCAATAAAAGTGCCTCCTGA
>JBDRFT010000048.1:0-4278 GCA_043818495.1 bacterium
TTGGGTTCAAAAACATTTATTTTAAAAGTATATTTTTTACCTAAACTTATTTTTTCTTTCATTTGAACTTCTGAACCAAAATCTGAGATATGAACTAATCCTGAAATTCCTTCTTCTATACTTGCAAGAGCTCCGAATTTAATCAACTACCCCGCAGCAGAGCTGCAAAGTATGTCGTGATTACACGACACCTTAAAACAAGGGTAATGTCCCACGATATATTTGTTTGTAACTCCAATTTCTATATATATCCAATTTCATACCTTTTTTCAATTTCCAAACAAATCTCTTTCAAACCTTTTTCGACTTCATTTGTTAATACTTTTCTCCTGTACTTTATCGGACAAACAATGTGATACAACAACAAATTCTTATTATGACGTTTATAGACATGTAAATAATATAAAATAATTAAAATAAAAAATTGATTAGAAAAAATTGATTATCAAAGTAAAAAATTGAGAAAAAATATAAAAAACTTGAAAAAAAATATTAATATTGGAATTTGGGGAAGTTCTGGACTTTTGGGTATGGAACTTATTAAATTATTTTCAAAACGACCAAAAATAAAAATTGTTTACCGCAAAACTAGCAAAGAAGTTATTGGAATTATTGAAAATGTTGAAATTGCTTTTCTTGCATTAAAAGCGGAACAATCAATGGAAATTGTACCTGAACTTTTGAAACGTGGAATTAAAATTATTGATTTAAGTGGAGCATTTAGAATAAATAATCCCTCTATATTCTCAGAATATTATAAATTTAATCATATTCATTCAAACTTACTTAATAAATCAATTTATGGTTTACCTGAAAAAAATCGAAAAAAAATTCAAAATGCTAAATTAATTGCAAATCCAGGTTGTTATGCAACAGCTATAAATCTTGGACTATTACCACTTATAAATAAGGGTTTAATATCTCCAAAAACTAAAATTTTAATAAGAGGAATTTCTGGATATACTGGGGCTGGCAAAGGAGTAAAAATTCCAAAAACAATTACGCCTTATAAGGGAGGCAGAGAACATCAACATATACCAGAGATAGAACAAGAATTAAATATTCATGAACAATTATTATTTTTTCCACAAATTGCTCCTTGGCCAAGAGGAATTGAAATTATTATTTATGTTAATATTTTAAATATGACAGATAAATTTAAATCTTTACAAACAATTTATAAACAATTTTATAAAAAAGAATTATTCGTCAGAATAAAATCTAAAAAAATAAAAATTGATGGTGTTATAGGAACAAATTTCTGCGATATTTCTCTAAATATTGTAAATTCTTTTGTTATTATTAAAGTAGTGATTGATAATTTGGGTAAAGGAGGAGCGGGACAAGCCGTACAAAATTTTAATATTTTATGCGGATTTCCAGAAAAATTAGTTTATTAGTATAAACAAAGTTTGTAGTTTGTAGCTTATAGCTTTTTAAACGCAAATAAACACAGATAATTACACAAAAAAACACAGGTAAATAAAATACAAATAAACCCCTACTAATTATTTTTTTAAAAAATAATTGGTGTGGGTAAAATACAAAAAAAATCAAAATTCAAAAAGGGTTTTCGGCGAAGCCGAAAACCCTTTTTTAATTTTTGCATTTATTTTTCTCAACAATTTTATTTCTTAAATTAGAAAGCCCTACTTCCCTGCTTCTCAATTTTTATTCTCAAATTCTTAAGAGTTTGAAAATCTGTTTTATAAAACAAAAAAATAACAAAGATTTTTCCTGTGGAAAAATCTTTGTTATTTTTTTGTTTTATTTTAACTTTTAACTTTTTAATTTAAAAAGCCTTGCCTCTCAAATAATAATCGAACAAATTGAATTATTGCTATTACCATACGTTTCGTAATTCAAATATATTTTTTTAATTTGTTTGCTCTCCCTAGGGGAGAGTAAACAATTTTTTTTACTTTTATAAAATTATCTTTTTGTTTATCAAATAATAATGTTATTTTATTTGTGATTGGGTAGAAAAGATATTTGTCAATCATTGTAATAAGTGTAATAACTTTTACACTTTTATAAGTTTTTTAATTTTTTTTCTTGCTTATTTTAAAGACAAGTTTTATAATTAGAGAATAATTTGGTCGTAATAATTTATTAGTTTATTTAATTTAATAATAATCAAAAAAATATTTTTTGATTTAAAATAAAAATAAAAAATATGATAAAAAAAATTTTAACAAGTGTTACATTTAGTATGTTTCCTTTATTGGTTTTGGCAGGTGATTATACAACATCGTCAGGTATAGAAGGTTTGCTTAAATGGTTTAGTGGTATATTAAGTATTGCGATACCAGTTATCTTTTCATTAGCTGTTGTTTTTTTTATATGGCAAGTTTTTACATATGCGATTGCTAGTAAGGAAGAAGATAAAATTAAAGCAAAAAACCAAATGATATGGGGAATTGTAGGAATAGCCGTAATGGTATCTATTTGGGGACTTGTTGCGATATTAACATCTACATTTAATACTGAAGTAGGTCCAACTAAAGTTAATAATTTAATTCCTAAACTTTAATAATACAACAAACTCAGTAAAATTAATAATTTAATTCCTAAATTTTAATCCCTCTCTTAAATAAAATATATAATTTTTAACCAAAAGCATATGTCTAATACTAATAATCCGGCTTTTAACACTCTTCTAAATAATATTATTACCAATATAGTAAATCCCATAATATATTTACTTATGGTTTTATCTGTTATTTATTTTATTTGGGGTATTATGGTCTTTATTAAAAATGCTGATAATGCAGATAAAAGAAAAGAGGGTTATTTGCATATGCTCTGGGGAATAATAGGAATATTTATAATGATATCTGCTCGCGGAATTATACATATTATTATTTCTTCAATGGGATTGTAAAAATAAAGATTTATGAACAAGATTTGAGAATTATGAAAAAATAATAAAATCAGAAAAGGGTTTTGCGAAGCAAAACCCTTTTTTGATTTTTATTTTTTACATTTTTTTTATTTTTTGGGAAACTATGCTTAATATTACTAATTATTACTTTGTAATAAATCACAAAATGTATTCTATCATTTATGTTTTTTGGAAAAAAATGGCTTGTCTCTCTTTTTTTTTACTTTTAAACTTTTATCAACTCGGGTCGCATTTAAGTTGATTTTTTATTATTTCAAACTAAATTCTTTTTAATTTTTTTATCTAAACTAAAAATATAAAAAAATAAAAAAAATATCAATCAAGTGTAGCAAAACAAACCAAAAAATTTATTTTAAAAACAATAATATTAGGACTTACGCGTTTGAGTGAAAGTTCAACATTAATTGGAAATTTTGTTTCAAATCTTGGTTTAAATTGGACTTTTCTTTGTGCAAAAATTACTTAAAAACTGTAAAATTCGCCCAAACGCGTAAGTCCTAAATATGTCAAAGTAATCTAAAATATTACAAAATAATAATATTTTAAAAAGCATGTTATACTATGATTTATACTATTATATTAAATCTATGATTGATTTATAAAATTTAAATCTATATACATTTTAGACGATCGTCTAAAATGTATATAAAATAAAAATATGAGTTTAGGAAATGATTTACTTATAATTTTAACAAATTATTCAGCTGGTTATAAATTAATGCGAAAAGAATTAATGGGTATTAAAGTTTCTCAATTAAATAAAATAAATTATCAAAAATTAAAAGAACAAACTTTAAGAACAACTTTATTTCGACTTAAAAAATGTGGTTTAATAAAAAATGAAAGTGCTATATGGATAATCACTGAAAAAGGAAAGGAATATTTGAAAAATAAATCATTAAAAATTCCTCATTTTAAATACTTAAAAATTAAAGATAAAAAAAGAAATATGGTAATTATTTTTGATATTCCAGAGTTAAGACGAAAGCAAAGAACTTGGTTAAGGGGCGAATTATTAGCTTTAAATTTTATATCTTTACAAAAAAGTGTTTGGTTTGGACCAGCCCCATTGCCTAAAGAATTTATTGAATATTTAAGTGAAATTAATCTTTTACCATATTTAAAATTTTTTAAAACCATAGAAGAAAATATAGTTTAATATTAGTAATTAATTGTAAGAAATATAGTCAGATAATTAAATAATATTAATAAAAAAAAATATATACATTTATGACGATCGTCCAAAATGTATATATTTTTTGATTTTAAAATTAAATTTTTTTAGTTTGAATTACTTTAAATTAAATTAAAAAAGCTTTACAGATAAGGAGATTTATAAATCTATATACATTTTGGACGATCGTCCAAAATGT
>JBDRFT010000049.1:0-9852 GCA_043818495.1 bacterium
AACTTAATATTAAGTGTAGTTGATAAAAAAATAAAGTCAAGCAGAGTTATCAACACTCGCTACAACTTTTGAGACCCAAAAAAAGACTTTTTGTTATTTTTAAAGGAGAAAATGCTTTTTTGAGGTGAAAGATGGGTTTTAGAAAACTGAGAAAAGTTAAAACAAAAATTTAAAATTTGATTAAAAATTTATTACTCTTATTAAAAAGAGTGACAGAAATTTTATTAATTATAAGAAATTTTTTTGATTAAAAAATTAGATAAAAATATAGTATAATTTAATTGATTATTTCTCATAAAATATGCAAAAAATAAAAGCAAAAAAATCATTAGGACAAAATTTTTTAAAATCTAAAAAAGCTCTTTTTGCTATGATAAAAGCGGGAGAAATTACCTCAAAAGATATTATTCTTGAAATAGGTCCCGGCAAGGGAAGTCTCACAGAAAAACTTCTTGAAACTGATGCGAAAATAATTGCTGTGGAAAAAGATGATAGACTTAACAATTTTCTAAATGAAAAATTCTTAAATGAAAAAATAACTGGTCAATTTACTCTCATTCACGATGATATTTTAAAATTAGATTTAAATTCTCTTAAAATAAAAAATGGAAATTATAAATTAATTGCGAATATTCCATATTATATTACAGGACTTATTTTTAGAAAATTTTTATCAGAAAATATACAGCCAAGCAAACTCATAATAATGGTGCAAAAAGAAATTGCCGACAGAATAATAGCGAGAAATAAAAAAGAAAGCCTACTTTCATTAAGCGTAAAAGTTTATGGAAAAGTTATAAAAATAATGAAAGTAGGAAAAGAAAATTTTAGTCCAAAACCAAAAGTAGATTCTGCTATTTTGCTTGTAGATAATATTTCTAAAAATTTTTTTAAAGAAATAAATGAGGAAAAATTTTTTGAAATTCTAAAAATTAGTTTTGCTCATAAAAGAAAAATGTTAATCACAAATTTAAAAGAAAAATTTGCTAAAAATAATTTATTAAAAATATTTCAAGATTTAAAAATATCAGAAAAAGTTAGGGCCGAAGATTTAAAAATTGAGAATTGGAAAGAATTAGTAAAAAAATTAATTGATTAGTTTTTTTATTT
Source organism: bacterium (assembly GCA_043818495.1). Taxonomy (GTDB): domain Bacteria; phylum Patescibacteriota; class Minisyncoccia; order Phycocordibacterales; family GWA1-40-21; genus Bog-1340. Next base: position 1,111 of record JBDRFT010000049.1, read on the forward strand.
TATCACTTCATTTAATTTTGATACTAATACACTTTTTATTATCAATCTAAATTACAGCTTTTTTTATCGCTAATTTTGCAAGAGCGATAGCTTCTTTTTTTGATTTAGCCACACATAAAAATCTATTATTATGACAAAAAATTTGGTCACTCTCCTTAAAAAAGAGAGTGACCAACTAAAAAAAATAACGGTGAAATAAAAAATTTAGTAAAAAGTTTAGTCACTCTCATGCATGAGAGTGACAAAAATTTTGAATATTTTTATTTTTTAATTAGCAATTTAATAAACAACTTTATAACTTTATGAACTTTATAAACCTTACCTCCACACTAATTATTTTTTAAATAAAAAATAATTAGTGTGGAGTTTATAACTTTTTTAATTTTTTTAATTTGACTATTAATTAATTTTTTGCTATTATTTTTTAATATTCTATAGTTTTTAATTTTTTAAAAAACTATAAGTTGTAAGTCGTATATTCTCACATTTACTTTGATTTTGTTTTATTTAATTTAATTTAAAAAAATTAGAGTTAAGTTTGAAAAATATTTAAGTTAATTTAGTGAGGTATTTTATAAGTTTTCCAACACATATGTGATGGAAATTAATTGATTGGTTTTTAAAAACAATAAATTTTTTATTGTGTTTACAAATCAGTAAAAAAATATGGTAGAATTTTTAAGAGATAAACCACATATAAATGTTGGAACAATTGGTCACATTGACCATGGTAAGACAACTTTAACAGCGGCAATTACATATGTGCAATCATTAAAAGGTTTAGCAAAACCTATCGCATATGATCAGGTGGCCAAAGCTTCAGAAAGTGCAGGACGAAGAGATGCGACAAAAATTATTACTATTGCTATTTCTCATGTTGAATATTCGTCTGATAATAGACATTATGCTCATGTAGATTGTCCTGGACATGCTGATTATATTAAAAATATGATTACAGGGGCCGCTCAAATGGATGGTGCTATTCTTGTTGTTTCGGCGGTTGATGGTCCTATGCCACAAACAAGAGAACATATTCTTTTGGCAAATCAAGTTGGAGTTCCAAAAATAGTTGTATTCCTAAATAAAGTTGACCTTGTTCCAGATGTAGAACTTTTGGATCTTGTTGAAGAAGAAGTTAGAGAACTTTTAACCAAATATAATTATGATGGAAAAAATGCTCCTATTATAAGAGGTTCAGCAAGTCAAGCTCTTTTAACAAAAACAATAGATGATGCAGGAGCAAAATGTATTACAGACCTTATGAATGCTCTTGACACATATATTCCAATTCCAGTAAGAGATATAGATAAACCATTTCTTATGCCTATAGAAGATATTTTTTCAATTGAAGGAAGAGGAACAGTCGCTACTGGAAGAATTGAAAGAGGAATAGTAAAAATTGGAGAAGAGGTTGAAATTGTTGGTATTAAACCAACGACAAAAACAGTAATCACAGGTATTGAAATGTTTAATAAACAACTTAAAGAAGGACAAGCTGGAGATAATGCGGGAGTTCTTTTACGAGGAACAAAAAAAGAGGATATACATAGAGGACAAGTTTTGGCAAAAATCGGTTCAGTTACTCCACATACAGAATTTGAAGCCGAAGTATATGTATTGAAAAAAGAAGAAGGCGGAAGACATACTCCATTTTTTTCAGGTTATAAACCACAATTTTATATGAGAACAACAGATGTAACAGGAGATGTTACACTTGCTGAAGGCGTAGAAATGGTTATGCCGGGAGATACAGTTTCTTTTAAAGTTAAATTAGTCGCTCCAATTGCTTTAGAAGATAAAATGAAATTTGCTATTAGAGAAGGAGGAAAGACGGTTGGTTCAGGAGTTATAACAAAAGTTACAGCATAGAAAAACTTTTTAGCTTTTTAGATTTTTTGGTTGGCAAATTTTTTTTAAAAAAAATTTGCCAACCTACAAAAGTTAAAAAAAAATAAAAATGACAACAAAAATTACATCAAAAATAAAAATACCAAAAACAATTATTAAGGAAGAGGCTGTTTCTATTTTAAGAATAAGAGTTCGCGCATATGATAGTAAAATATTAGATGCTTCAGTTAAACAAATAATTGAAACAGCCATAAGGCATGATGCAAAAATTTCTGGTCCAATACCTTTACCGACAACTATTAAAAAATATACTGTTAATAGGTCATCTTTTATTTATAAAAATGCGCGGGAACAATTTGAAATGCGAATTCATAGAAGATTGATAGACATTATAAATCCAAATACTAAAATTATTGAAGCGCTTACAAATATTAGTTTGCCATCAGGAGTGAATATTGATGTTAAAATGATGTAAGATAAATGAATTTATTCGTAGCCATTCGCCTGTCTGCGTGCCTGCCTGAGCGATTACACTCGCAGTCAGGCGTACCCGCACAGGCAGGTATAATTCGTTAATTCGTATACTAAGTTTATGAAATTTATATTAGGAATAAAACAACATATGACACAAATTTTTGATGAAAGTGGGAAAGTCCAACCTTCTACTATTTTGTCTATGGGGGATTCTTTTATTACTCAAATAAAAACTAAAGAAAATGATGGTTATTGCGCCGTTCAAATTGGATGTGGAGAAAAAAAAGAAAAAAATATAAATAAACCTATGAAAGGTCATTTAAATGGCGTGAATGTAAGATTTTTGAAAGAATTTCGTATTGAGGATTTGTCTACTTACAAAATTGGAGAAAAAATAAATCTCTCTTCTTTTGAAGTTGGAGATATAATTGATGTATCAGCTATTTCAAAAGGTAAAGGATATCAAAGTGTTATTAAAAGACATGGTTTTAAAGGGCAACCAAGAAGTCATGGGCAAAAACATTGTGAAAATGCGCCTGGTTCTATTGGAGGAGGTTTAAGAAATAGAGTTCCAAAAAATATGAGAATGGCGGGAAGAATGGGCGGAGATAGAATTACAATTAAAAATCTTAAAATTCTTGGAATTGATTTAGAAAATAAACAACTTTTGATAAATGGCGCGGTGCCGGGAAGAAGGGGAACACTTGTAGAGATTAGGAAAAGTTTGTAGTTGGTAGTGAGTAGTGAGTAGAAAAAAATTGTGAATTAGAAAAAAAGATTTAAGAACAAGATTTAGGATTTAAGAAAACAAAAAAAATATTTGACAAACATAAAGAAAATTAAAATAAAAATATAAATATAAAAAAGTGGAAAAAGAAGAAAAAATAAAAAAAAATAGTGTTAAGAAAATTTTAACTAAAACAAAAAAAACGGCTGATAAAATTATTGAAAAAGAAGGTGAAAAAAAAGTTGGAAAAAAATCAATAAAAAAACCTGTGCCAAAAGTTAAAAAAAATTTGCCTAATCCTGCATTAGTCTCGCATTTTTCTGTTCCAATTTATAATCAAAATGGAAAAGAAGTTAGCGAAATAAAACTTCCAAAAAATATTTTTGAACTTTCTTGGAATGCAGACCTTGTTCATCAAGTTGTAACTTCAATGCTTTCAGATCGCAGGGTTATTTATGCTCATACAAAAGATAGAGGACAAGTTAGCGGTGGAGGAAAAAAACCTTGGAGACAAAAAGGAACTGGACGAGCAAGACATGGTTCTATAAGGTCGCCTATTTGGGTTGGTGGAGGTATTGCTCATGGTCCAAATGGATTAAAAAATTATAGTAGAAAAATAAATAAAAAAATGAAAGTAAAAGCACTTTACACTATTCTTTCTAGAAAATTAAAAGATGGGGAAATTCTTTTTGTAGATAAATTTGAAATTGTAGAACCAAAAACAAAAGAAGCTATAGAAATTTTAAAATCATTTAGCAAAATAAAAAAATATTCAGATATTTTTACTAAAAGAAAAAATAGTGTCATTATCGCCATTTCAGAAAAAAAGAAAGCATTTGAAAAAAGTTTTGCTAATATTGGAAATGTAAAAGTTGATGAACTTAGAAATATAAACCCAGTAGATTTATTAAATATGAAATATCTTGTAATAGAAAATCCGGTGGAATCAATTAAGTTTATTGAATCTAAAATGACAAAATAAACATACGAATATACGAATGACACAAATGATACCTGCCTGTGCGGGTACGCCTGACTGCGAGTGTAATCACTCAGGCAGGCACGCAGACAGGTATCATTCGCAAAATTCGTTAATTCGTATATAAAAAATTATGAAAAACACAATAGAAAAAAAATATATTTTATCTGTTATAAAAAAGCCAAAAATAACAGAAAAGGCTGGAATTAAATCTGATACTCAAAATGTTTATACATTTGAAGTTATTAAAAATGCTACAAAAAAAACTATAAGTGAAGCAATAGAATTGATATATAAAATAAAACCTATAAAAATAAATATAGTAAATTTACCAGCAAAAAAAATTACATCTAGAGGAAAAAGAGGAACACAATCTGCTATTAAAAAAGCCCTTGTATTTTTAAAAAAGGGAGATAAGATAGCGTTTATTTAAAAATAAATTCAAAATTCAAAATTCAAGATTCAAGATTCAGGAATAAATTAAAAATCATAAATCTTAAATTATAAATCATAAATCAATTTAAAAAAATGAAAACTTATAAACCAACATCACCAGGAAGAAGACAAATGACCACTGTTAATTACAGAGGTATTATTACTACTAGCACACCCGAAAAATCTTTAATAAAAGGATTTAAAAATGTCTCTGGTAGAAATAATAGAGGAAGAATTACGGTAAGACATCAAGGAGCAGGAAATAAAAAACTTTTTAGAAAAATAGATTTTGTTTATGATAAAAAAGATATTCCAGCAATTATTAAAACAATTGAATATGACCCATATCGTTCGGGATTTATTGGACTTGTTTTTTATAAAGATGGAGAAAAAAGATATATTCTTTTGCCAAAAGAAATGAAAGTGGGGGACACTTTTATTGTTTCAGAAAATGCTGAAATAAAAATAGGGAATAGAGTTCCTTTGAAAAAAATCCCAGTAGGCTCATTTATTTATAATATTGAAATAAAAGCTGGAGGAGGTTCAAAACTTTGCAGGTCAGCGGGAAATTTTGGACAAATAGTTGCTAATAATTCTGGATATACTCATATCAAACTTCCATCAACAGAAATTAGAAAAGTTCCAGAAAATGCATATGCAAGTATTGGAAATGTTTCAAATGATGAACATCAATTTGTAAATATTGGAAAAGCTGGAAAATCAAGATGGCTAGGAATTAGACCTACGGTAAGAGCTTCAGTTATGAATCCTTGCGATCATCCATATGGTGGGGGAGAAGGAAAACAAGGAAGGGGATTGAGATTTGCTAAAACAAAATGGGGTCAACATGTTGGAAAAGGGCAAAAAACCCGAACACCAAAAAAATATTCAAATTATTTAATTGTATCTCGAAGAAAAGTTGGTAAAGCAAAAAAATAAAAAAAAGGTTTTTGGCAAAGCCGAAAACCTTTTTTTATTTTTCCAATTTTTTTATATGTTCTGCTAATTTATGTATAGGAATACTTTGTTGAATTCTTGTTGTATTTTCTCTGACTATAACAGAATCTTCCAAAAATTCTTTTTTCCCCATTATAATTACATATGGAACTTTTGTTTTTTCTACATGAATAAATTGACTATCAAATTTATCTCTACCTAGCATATGATAAACAAATATTTTTTCTTGTTTTAACTTTTCTATAAGTTCAAGACTTTTATGTTTTGCCTCATTTCCTAAATGAATATAAAAAGCTAGAGGTTTAATAATTTTTGAAATTTTTTTAATTCCTTCTTTTTTCTTCAAAAAAATTTTTATTCCTACTCCCGGATTATCTTTTTTATGTCCAATTTTTTGAGATATTCCATCATATCTAAATCCAATCGCTAATGTATCCCCATTTTTATCATTATCTAAATTTTCTTTAATTTTAAAAATAGTTCCTGAACAATATTTTTTGTCCGGGACAAGACAATTATTAATTTTATAAGGAATTTTCATAGTTTCTATAAATTCAAGAACTTCTTTAAAATGAGCTCGGCTTTCATCTGAAAGACAACTTATAGAATTAGGGGCAGATTCTTTTATTTTTTTATTACAATCGCATTTATCGCAATGTAATAAATAAAAAACATCTTTTTTAAAATTTTGTCTACAATGTGATGATAAATTATTCAAATTTTTCTTATAATAATTTGTAAGTTCTTTTGAAAATTTATTTATTGATTCTTTGTCTCCAATACTATTTATTTCTATAAAAAAATTTTTATATCCATTATCTTTTAAAATAGATATTGTAGTTTTAATAAGAAGCGCCTCGGCAATACTTCTAGTCGTTCCCATTATTTCAAGATTGATAGTATGTTTTGCCCTTTCTTTTATATTTTCGCTTTCATGAATTAACATAATAGGGTGGGGAAGAGATGATAATTTTTTTTCTAAATATTCTCTTAATAAAGCGATTCTTTCTTCGGCAAAAGTTTGAGAAAATATCCATGGAAGATCAGAAACATTTTTTAAATAAATATCTTTTAAGGAAATGGCTTTATTGATATCCTCTTTTTTTATTTGTATCGGTTTTATAGAAGTAAAACCAAAATAAATTGCGGCTTCTGCCATTTTATTGATAGGAAAAAATTCTATATGATTTAATTTTTTATTTTTTTTTGTTATTTTTTTTTTCATATTTTTTTTATTTTTTATCAAACCAAACTTAAATATTTTAAATTATTTTTTTATTGTTTTTATTTTAATTTTAAATTTTTAACTTTTATTTTTTTAAATAATTATTATTTTTTGATTTTGGTAAAAAATTTTCACCAGTAATTACACTTTTTCTAATTTTTTCTTCTAAAGCAACTCTCGCATCTTTAGCAATTTTACCACCTTTCTTTGCGGGAATTTTATTGGCTTCCAAACCATTTGTTTTTTCTGTTTCAGCAATCTGTCGTGTAGATAATTCAGCAAGTGCAGTAAAAATTAATTCTGCTTCAGTCATATGATCACGTAAATTTTCAGTTTTCAAATTTTTTAATTGCTTATGTTGTTTGACAGATAAATCACTCCATTCTTCGTGAATAATATTGGTTAAAATTGCATATTCATCTTGTTCTTTAACATCGTGTTTACCCCAATAATCAGTAAGTTTATTTCTTGTTTCTTGCCCCATCATTCTTTGTTGAATCTATTTTTTGCTTCTGCCTAATCTTTGCCAATTTTTTCTAGCTCGATTGATAGATTTTTCAGGATCAATAGTTTCTTGCATTCTTTCATAGCTAACTTTCGCCAACCAAAGTTTGATTGGCTCTGCTTTTGGACTAGGGACGGATTGAATTAAACGCAATAAAATTTCTACATCTGCAGCATCAGTAAAATATAATTTACCATCCGCTGCTTTAAATTTTAGTCGGTGACAATTTGACACCGACTCATTTCCTTCTTTTTTAAGACGTTCTTTAAGTTTATTCCAATATTTTCTAGCCGTTTGAAAATCTGCTTGTTCTGTTAATACGGCAATTATATCTACAATAGAAAAATACCATTTTTCTTTTTGTTCATCATAGATACGGCGAATTTTTTGACCTTCAAAAACTGCTAATGAATTTTGATTATTTTTTTCTTTCATTTTTTTTTCATATTTTCTAAAACTGAGTATTTTACATTTAATTTTTATGAGCATATTTGCTCGTAAAGATGCAATAGTATTTCAAACTTGAACTAAAATAATATCAAAATATTCGTGAATAGCCATATTACGAAAAACACTAATCATTTCTCATGGTAAATTTATATTTGACTTAACTTTATTTGTAAATTTTTTTACTTATTTATTACACATTATTTATTACTTTTTTATTTTTTTCTTAAATCTTGTTCATAAATCCTAAATCTGAAATTAGTATTCCCTATATTCTCCCGGGGAAATTGATATTTTATTAATTGGAAATAATCTTATATCTGATTTTCCTATTATATTTTTTCTTGGCAATATTCCCCAAAGCCGAGAATCAAAACTATTATGTCTATTATCTCCCATAACAAAATATTCGTCATTTTTTAATATTATTTTTAATTTAATATTTGAAAAAAGAGGTGAGGGAATAAGTTTGTTTATATAAACATATGGTTCTGACAAAATTTTACCTTCAAGATTTTCTTCATTATAAATTTTGACTTCATCGCCATTTATTTCAACTGTGTCTCCCGGAACACCTATTATTCTTTTTATATAATATATAGTTTTATTAATGGGTAAATTTTGTAAAATAAGAGCTGGAGGTGGAGCCTTAAAAACAATAACATCTCCTCTTTTTGGTTCTTTAAATCTGTAAAAAATTTCATTTATTATTAAATAATTGCCACTTTGATAAGTCTTGTCCATAGACGCACCAGAAACAATATATGGTTGAGCAATAAATATTCTAATAGGCAGGACAATAATCAATGACAATATTATTATATATAATATTTCTTTTATAGATTCTTTTATTTTTTGCGTTTTGTTTGGAGAATTTTTTACTTGATTTTCTTCTGTATTTATATTATTCATAGTTGTTTTTAATTAAAAAATTTAGTTTAATTTAGAGTATTTCATTATATAGTAAAAATTAAAATAGTGCAAATTATTTATAATTCTCACAACAAAAAAATTATTAAATTTTTTTGTTGCGGGACTTGGACTCGGCTATTACATAGCCAGGTATTTTTCCATCAATTTGTTTAAACAACAAATTGATAAGGAAAAATCTTTCGAGTCCAAGACGCAAGCAAAGCAGTTTGCTT
>JBDRFT010000050.1:0-2201 GCA_043818495.1 bacterium
AAATATTCTGATTTAGAATTACAAAACAAAGTAAGTAAAAAAATTAATAAATTTAATTGTGAAAAATATATTCAGTATGAAATCAAAAATAATAAATTATCATTTGAAAGAAATGGAGAAAAAATTACCGAAGCAGAAAAAATATGATGGATTTTACATGATAGAAACAAGTTGTTTGGAAATCAAAAAAGAACAAGCTCAAATGAAATACAAAAGTTTGCAAATAGTTGAAAGAGCTTTTGATAGTATTAAAAATCATATTCAAATCAGACTTGTTTTTCATTACAAAGCAAGCAGAATCAAGGGGCATATTTTTACTTGTTTTATGGCTTATTATTTACTACATTTTTTTAGAGAAAAAACAAAAGAATTATTAAAGGAACATACTTTGGATAATTTACTCACAGAATTAAAATGTATTCAAAAAAGTTATTTTAAAATAGGCAATTTTAATTTTGCCAAAATTACTAAATTAAATGATATTCAAAAAGAAATTTTTTCATTATTTTATATAAATTATTCTTGTTGTGCACAATCCGCAGACGTTTAAGCCCAGATTCCTTGAAAAATAAGGAGTTTATGAGGATTTTTGGTGAAAGTTGGGATAAAAATTGATGCAAATTAAAAAGCTCATAACTTGTGAGTTGGATGTAAGTTGGATGTCGGACATCCAACTAGCTTACGCCGAACAGATGTCCTGTCCGAATTGAATGAATTATGAAAAAAAATAAAAATTTGATATAATATTATTATGGAATCAAGTTTAGAAGAAAAAAGAAAAGTTTTTGATAAATGGGATATGGAAAATTTTTTTTTGAATGCCCTTAGTATTATTGGAATAAATGATCCTAAAAAAATAGAAGAAAAATATCAAAAATATCAAGGAAAGAATATGGCTTTGGTTTTTGAAAAGTTAAGAAGCCCAAGTTCAAGAAAACAAATAATAGAAAATGAAAAAGATTATAAAAAATCTGCTTCTATTTTATATTTAATTTTAAAAGAAAAATTTTTAGAAGAAAAAGAAAGAATGTCGGATACCAATAGTTTTTTAGAAAAATATTTGGAAAACGCTGTAAAAATGGCTGAAATCTCTGGTGATTCTGAAAAAATAAGAGAAATTTTAAAAGAAAAAATTGGAATGTTACTTCAAAAAGAAGAATTAGACGAAGCTAGAAAATTACAAAAAATACTTAAAAATTATGAAACTGAATTATAAAAAATAAAAAGTATTAAGTATAAAATAAAAAAATATTTGACCTTATAACTTTATAACCACTAACAAGTTAATAAGCTAAAAAGCTGTAAATAAATTATGTCTATTAAAATACTTCCAGCAATAATACCAGAATCGTATGAAGACATTAATTATAAAATGTCTATTGTAAAAGATGTCACTAATTTAGTTCAAATTGATATTTGTGATGGAAAATTTGTTCCTTCAAAAAGTTGGCCTTATTTTGGAGATGATGAAAATCATTTTGATAAAATTGTAAAAGAAGAAGAAGGTTTTCCTTTTTGGGAAGAAATGGATTTTGAAGTAGATTTAATGATTAAAGACCCACAAGAGTCAGTTGAAAAATGGATAAAAGCTGGAGCGAAAGGAATTGTTTTACATATTGAATCTTCTCCAAAAATTTTAGAATTTGTAAAAAATTTTAGAAAAATTTATGGATATTCCGAAGATTCTCTTTTTAATATTGAAATAGGAATTGCTATAAATATAGATACTCCAAATGAAATTTTGGACAAATTTTTAGAAAAAAATAATGAAGATAAAATGTTTGTTGATTTTGTTCAATTTATGGGAATTAAAAAAATAGGTTATCAAGGACAAAAATTTGATGAAGGGGTTTATAAAAAAATTTCTGATTTAAGAAAAAAATATCCAAATATTATTATTAGTGTAGATGGCGGAGTAGATTTTGATAATTATAAAGATTTAATAAAAGCTGGCGCAAATAAACTTATTTCAGGCTCAGCCATTTATAATAGTGAAAATATAAAAGAAGCTGTGAAAAAAATGTCTTGCTCTTGTGAATAAAAAATAAAAAACTTCCCTCATTAAAAACTAAAAGGATTTTCGCAAAGCGAAAATCCTTTTAGTTTCTAATTTTTTTATTTTTATCAATTATTAAAAATTCCAAAAAATTCATAAAAAAATAATTTCAAAAGCCAAAGGCCACAAAAACCAAAAACCAAAA
>JBDRFT010000051.1:0-12350 GCA_043818495.1 bacterium
AAACAAAAAAGTTATTATTTATTTGTAAAGCCAATTAAAAATTCATTTTCTATTTTTCAAACAGATTTTATAACTTAAATATTACCTTATTTTATAATAAAATAAAAGTTTGTTTATTTTTATTTATGAGAAATTAATGAACAAGTTTTTTATTTATTTTAAAAATTTTAATTAAAATAAAATAAAAAAATTTAAGATTTTAAAAAAATATGTTTTAAAAATTTTTCTCTATTTCTCTAAATTTTTCCTAATTTTACTAAATTAAAAATGTCTACGGAAAACACTATAGCTAAAACACTATGACTCCGCGCTTCTGTTTATATTCACCCAGAAATGAATAAAGAAATTTTGTAACTGCTCACTGCTCTTCATTGTTTGATCGTGCTAAAAGCTAAAAATCAATTAATTAAATGTCAATTATGTTCAGTGGCTTGAACACGCACCCAACCGAAACTAGACAAACCGAGAATAGACAATTTTTTTTTAACTTTATAACTTTTAACTTAAATATGATATAATTTAAAAAATAAAAAAATTAATATGTCGCAAAAAATTTCAGTCGGAATAGATATAGGAACCTATCAAATTAAAGTGGTAGTGTCTGAAAGTATTTTATCTAAAGATGGGACTTATGTTCCTAAAATAGTTGCTGTTGGCGAAGCTGAATCAAAAGGTTTAAGGCATGGTTATATTATAAATATATTTGATGTTACCAGATGTATTAAACTCGCCGTAAGTCAAGCAGAAAAAATTGCAAATATAAAAATTAAAAAAGGTTATATTTCAATTGGAGGAATTGGTTTAAGTTCTGTTATTGGAAAAGGTTCGGTAATGATAACTAAAGCAGATTTAGAAATAACTAATTTAGATGTTAAAAATGTTTTAGCTGAGGCCGAAAATTCTTTGCCCTCATCTTTATTGATAAATAAACAAATTATTCAAACTATTCCGCAAGCTTTTAAAATTGATGGACAAATGTTAATAGGGAGACCTGTTGGTATGTATGGCTCAAAATTTGAAGCCAAAGTTTTATTTATTGTTTGTTTAAAACAACATTTAAATGACATAATTAAAGCTGTAGAAAATGCGGGTATAGAAGTTCTTGATATTATTGCTTCACCTATTGCAGCAAGTATGGTAAGTCTTACAAAAATTCAAAAAATTGCTGGTTGTATTTTAGTAAACATTGGTTCAGAAACAGTTTCTTTTGCTGTGTTTGAAAATAATATTCCTATATCTTTAGAAGTTTTTCCTATTGGTAGCACAGATATTACAAATGATATTGCATTAGGTTTTAAAATTTCTATAGACGAAGCAGAAAATATTAAACTTAAAAGAATAGGAGAAATACAATTTTCAAAAAAGAAATTAGATGAAATTATAATAGCACGTCTTTCAGATATTTTTGATTTAATAGAAGCGCATCTAAAAAAAATAGGCAGAAGTGGACTTTTGCCTGCGGGAATAATTCTTACTGGGGGAGGCTCGGGAATAGATATAATAGAAGATATTGCCAAAATTTCTCTCAAACTTCCTTCAAAAATCTCTTCTATAAATTTTCTTTCAAATATTAAAAATAGTCAACTTCAAAATTCATACTGGTCTGTTGCATATGGACTTTCAGTTTGGGGATTAAATTTAAATGAAACAGATGATTTTATTATAGGATTCAATTCAGTAAAACAATCTGGGAAAAATATTTTTAATGAAATTTTTGATTGGGTTAAACAATTTCTGCCTTAAATTAATAGTCGTTTTAGAAATTAAAAAATAGAAATAAAAATAAAAAAAATAAAAAAATACAAAAAGAGTTTTCGGCTTCCGAAAACCTTTTTTTTTGTTTTCATTTTTTAATGAGTTTAATTATTACTTATTACTTTTTACTTTTTACTTTTTACTTTTTATTTTTTATTTTTTTTCCCTTTACCTTTTTTGTTTTCTTTTCTAAATTTATTATAACTTTTCCTCTATATTTACCACAATTTGAACATGCCTGATGTCTCATAATAGTAATATTACAATCAGAACACTTTGTAAGTGCAATTTCTTTTAAAATATGATGCGATCTCGTACTTCCTCTTTGAGATCTATTATGTCTCATTCGATTTACCATAATAGAAGTATACCTTATTTTTTTAAAAAAAACAAATTCTATTCTTGAATAACCCCACCCTCTTTTGCACTCTGCTGATAATTTACTCACATAATACCCTGAACTATTTAAAACAGCAAACGGTGTTAATTTATTCTTGCAAGCACAATGAACTCTTTTGGTATTGTAGAAGATTAAATAATCTTTTAGTTTTTCATTAAACAACGTTGTAACCTTTCACACTTCCTGTGGATAACTTCTTTGAAGTTATCCACAGGAGAAGTGTGAGGGGTTACGCTTGTTCTTGATGATCTATTGATAATCGTAAACTAATTTGTTCAGGAGACCAACCTATTTTAAATTTTTCTATTGTGTAATCATGTATTAATTTATTTTTTAATTTTAATTTTTTCTTATCAAATCTTTTATCTAATGTTTTTTCGTGATTAATATGTGCTTGATATTTACCGATTCCTCGTCTTGGTTTACCATTTATTTCACGACATATAGAACTCGCGGTTCGACTCTTTCCCGAGTATTTTGCTATCTTATGCAAACTCCATCCATCTCTATATCTTATTTCTATTTTTATTCTATCATTCAAAGTCAATTGGCTGAAATGGTGCCCTTGTTTTTGAATTTTATTTTTTCTTTGTTTTTTTATAATACTTGTATTTTACATACAAGTGTTGGTTTGATAGTTGAACTAGTCGTTTTAAAATTTTTAACTTTTTACTTTTTTTGTTATAATTAATGTTAATTAAAAATTTAAAAACAAAATTAAAAATTTCCTATAATGTCCTCTAAATTTATTCATCTGCATACACATTCTCATTATTCCCTTCTTAATGCCTTGCCACAATTAAAAGAACTTGTTCATACAGCAAAAGAATTTGGTGCCGATGCGCTTGCTCTTACTGATGCAGGAAATATGTATGGGGCAATTGAGTTTTATCAAATATGCAAACATAATGGAATTAAACCAATAATAGGAGTAGATTTTTATGTTTCTGCAAGAACTCGTTTAGATAAAATGGGAGGGATAGATAATCGCCGAACTCGTTTAGTCCTTTTGGCTAAAAATGATATTGGTTATAAAAACCTTATCAAACTTGTTACAGATTCTTATTTTGAAGGATTTTATTATAAACCAAGAATAGATCGCGAGCTTAGCAAAAAGTATTCTGATGGATTAATTTGTATTATGCCCCATTTTTCTGGAGAAATTTCATATGCTTTAAAAAATAATGATATAGAAAAAGCAAAAGATATTTTAATTTGGTATAAAAAAATATTTGGAAAAGATAATTTTTTTCTTGAAATAACACATCATCCCGAAATAGAAAATCAAATTATTTTAAAAAATAAAATTATAAAATTAGCAAAAGAAACAAATACTGAACTTGTCGCAGGACATGATGTTTATTATCTTCATCCAGAAGATAAAGTCGCTCGTGATACTCTTGTTCAAGTAAATTCTCATTCCGATTTTTCTGATAGAGAGCAAAAAGAAAGTGCTGATGATTTTTCTTTTATTTCATCTGAAAAAGCAGAAGAATATTTTAAAGATATTCCTACGGCTTTAGAAAATACTTTAAAAATTGCAGAGATGTGTAATGTTGAAATAAAACTTGGAAAAGATGCTTGGGTTTTTCCAGATTTTATTGTGGAAAGTGGACTTACGCATGATGAAGAATTAAAAAGAATTACATATCTTGGAATAGAAAAAAGAAATTTATCGCATTCAAAAGAAGTTATAGACAGAATTGAATATGAATTAAAAATTATTAAAGATAAAGGATATTCAAAATATTTTCTTGTAGTGTCTGATTTATTACACTTCGCCGAAGAAAATAAAATTTATACAAATATTAGAGGTTCGGTTGCGGGATCTATTATTACATATCTCACTGGAATTACAAAAATAAATCCACTTGAATATAAACTTCCATTTGAAAGATTTTTAAATCCTGAAAGACCATCTGCTCCAGATATTGATATGGATTTTGCTGATAATAGAAGAGATGAAATTATTAATTATACAAAACAAAAATATGGAAAAAATAATGTCGCTCAAATAGGAACTTTTGGAACAATGATGGCTCGTGGTGCATGTCGTGATGTCGCAAGAGCGATGGGTTTTCCCCTTTCTCTCGCAGATAAAATTGCTAAATTAATTCCTTTGGGTGCACAAGGTTTTCCAATGACTTTAAAAAAAGCTCTCAAAAATGTTCCTGAACTTAAAAAAATGTATAATAATCATGGAGATACAAAAACTATTATAGATATGGCTGAAAAAATAGAAGGTTGCGCGCGACATATTTCTGTGCATGCAGCTGGAATTGTGATAGCTCCTACACCACTTATAAATTATGTTCCGCTTCAATATGATCCAAAAGGCGAAGGAAAAATTATTACTCAATATGATATGCACTCCATTGGAGAAGATGGTATTGGACTCTTAAAATTTGATTTTCTTGGAATTAAAAATCTTTCAATTCTTGCGGAAGCTGTTCGTCGTGTAAAAGTAATTGAAAATATAGATTTAGATATAGAAACAATTTCTCTTGATGATAAAAAAACTTTTGAACTTTTGTCCCGTGGAGAAACTTGCGGACTTTTTCAGCTTAATGGTTCTGGTATGACAAAATATTTAAAAGATTTAAAACCAACAAATATTCATGACATAAATGCTATGGTCGCGCTTTATCGTCCGGGTCCTATTGAACTTATCCCAGAATATATTCGTAGAAAACATAATTCTTCTCTTATAAAATATCTTGACCCAAGAATGAAAGATATTTTATCAGAATCTTTTGGAGTGATTACTTATCAAGATGATATTATGCTTATTGCTATTAAACTTGCTGGATATACATGGACAGAAGCAGATAAAATTAGAAAAGCTATGGGGAAAAAAATTCCAGCGGAAATGGAAGCGCAAAAAGAAAAATTAATTTCGGGTTTTATAGAACATGGAATGATGTCTAAAAAAGCAAATGAATTATGGAAACTTATTGAACCTTTTGCTGCATATGCTTTTAATAAAGCGCATAGTGCAAGTTATGGGCGGGTCGCATATCAAACTGCATATATGAAAGCAAATTTTCCTGCTATTTATATGTCAGCTGTGCTTACCGCTGATTCTGGTGACGTGGAAAAAATTGGTGAATTTATTAATGAATGTAAAAAAATAAATATTCCAGTGCTTCCCCCATCTATTAATGAAAGTTTTAGCGATTTTACTGTTATAAAAACCATAGAATCTGATATTCCTTCAAAAGGAAATGATAGAGATAAAATTCGCTTCGGTCTCACAACTATTAAAAATTTTGGCGAAGGAATTTCAAAAATTATTATTGAGGAAAGAAAAAAAAATGGAAAGTTCACTTCCCTTTCAAATTTTCTAGAAAGAATTATTGATAGAAATATGAATAAAAAATCTCTTGAGGCATTGATAAAAACAGGGGCTCTTGATGAATTTGCAGACCGTGGTATTATGCTTGCAAATATTGAAAATCTTTTAAAATATAATAAAGAAGTCAGTAAAAAAGATCAAAATCAAAATTCACTTTTTGGAATGTTTGACTTGCCTACTGCGACCACAGCGCAGGCAAATAATTCTATAAAAGAAAACGTAATAAAAGAAGCATTTAAACTTGAGCCCGCTCCAAATGCTTTGATAAAAGACAAACTTGCTTGGGAAAAAGAATTATTAGGCCTTTATATTTCTGGCCACCCTCTTGATAAATATAGAAATATTTTAGAGAAACAAAAAATAAATATTAAAAAAATTAAAGAAAAAGTAGAAACAGCAAAAAAAGAAATTGATAATGGTCAACCAATAGGTGGAATCATAGAAGAAATTCGAGAAATAATAACAAAAAATAATGAACAAATGGCATTTATAAAAATTGCCGACCTTACTGATTCAATTGACGCAGTTATTTTTCCAAAAACTTATACGCAATATAAAAATATAATTGCTGTAGATAAATGTGTCGCAATTATTTATAAAATTTCCGAAAGAAATGGAGAAATAAGTTTGATAATTGAAAAATTAAAAATTTTAGAATAATTTTTTCAACTTAGTATTATTTATATATTCAAATAAAAAAAATACAAAAAAAACTGACATTGATATTTTAACATAAATAAAGTATTATACAAAAAGAAGTTATTTTAATTTTTAAAAAAAAATTAAAAAGTAAATTTTTATTTAATAAAATATTTTAGGGTGCTTAGCTCAGTTGGTTAGAGCATCTCATTTACACTGAGAGGGCCAGGGGTTCGAATCCCTTAGCACCCACAATTTAAAAAAATCAAAGGCTTTGCTTTTGGAATTTTTTTTAAATTGTGGGTGCTGAACAAGCAAACTGCTTTGCTTGTGTAGGGATTCGAACAGCGGAGCCATATTTTGTTAGCAAACAAAATAGGCGAGCTGGTGCCCAGACTTTTCCGAGTGACGACGAGGAAAAAGTCGAGGGAGAAATTCCCTTAGCACCCACTAATTATTTACAAAGTAATTTGCCTCGCTCGACGCTTTGCGAAATGTGCCACCAATATATTCATATGTATTATTACATTACAACATTGCCCAATAATGCAATAAGGGATATAATTGTAACTATACACTAATTAAATTGTGGGGAATAAATATTAAAAAAGGTTAAAAAAAGTTTTAATTAAAACAATAAAATAAAAAATTTTTTAATTTTGAATAAATTTTTAATGTTTGAATTTTTAAACTTTTCTTTTTGATAATATTATTTGTTTCAAAATTTATTCATTCGAGTTTAATTCAAAAACAAAATTCATTTATTTAAATTTTGAGTTTTGAGATAAGTTTTAATATTTGAGTTATTTTTAGTTTAAAAATTGAACAAAAATTAAAAAATAAAATTAAAAATTAAAAACAAAATAATAATAAAAAATTATATTTTTATAAATTTATGAAAAATTTTTTTGCAAAAAATAATAAACCATTATTTGAAAAAAATAAAAATAATGTCAGTGAGTATTTATTTCCGTTTAGCTCAAAAGAAGAAAAAGAATTAAAAGAAATAATTCAAAAATTACCAGAAACTATTATTGATTTTCATTTTCATCTTGGACAAAAAGAAGCTGTAAAACAAGAAAACAAAGATTATCCATCATATGGAGGTACTTTTCTTTATCAAGAAATTGAAACAGGCTTAATACATCAAAAGATTTTAAGTGGAGAAATGACAGGACAAAAAAAACATAAAATTTATCAAGTAGCAATGGCTTTTCCATTTCAAGGAATAGATTTAGAGGAAACAAATAAATGGATTTTAGAAAAAACAAAAGAATCATGTTTTTTACCTTTTTTAATACCACTTCAAGGAAAAGAAGGATTGGAAAAAAACAAAAAAGCTTTAGAGACTAATTTGTATTTTGGTATTGCTGAAATAACCCCTCAATTAACAGAGCCGAGAGCTAAACATTTAAGAGGCGAGGAAGGATATTTATCAGAAGAATTTTTAGAATTAGTCAATCAACAAGAATTGCCAATAGTTATTCATCTCCCAACGCATTTGATTAATCATATTGAAGAAATTAAAGAATTATCTAAAGATTATCCTAAATTAAAAATAATTTTAGCTCATATGGGTTTAGTCCTGTGTTTAACTCCACGATCTGAAAATGCCCTAATGGAAGTTATTGCTCTTCCAAATGTTTATTTTGATACTTCAACCGTGACTGATAAAAAAATTTTTGCTTATGTTTTAAAAAAAGCGGGATTTAAAAAAATTTTATTTGCAAGCGATGCTCCTTATGATGCTTTAAGACTTGAAGTTCGTTTCATTGATGGTAAAATGCAAATATTTAGTTCTCAGGATTTATCAGGAACAGAAAAAACAGAAGAAGAAATTGACCGTATGTTAATTAGTAGTCCAAAAGCTTTACTTGAAGCCATAAAAGAAATTTATCCTAACGAAGAGCAAAATAAATTAGCCAGAGAAAATATTTTTTACCAAAATGCTTTAGAAATATTGTCAAAAAGATTACCTTCATTTAATGAAAAATAGAATATGGAAAAAAAAATTTTAAATTTTACAAAAATTTATTTTAGACTTTATTGTAAAATTTATTTTTTATTTTTTTACAGACGCAAAAAGCAGTTTTTAAAAAATTATTTTTTGTGATTAAGAGAGATTTAAATATTTATAAAAAAATTTAATTATGAAATTAATAGAATTTAATAAAGATTTTCTTGAATCAATAAGGGAATATAAAGAAGTTAAAATTGTTAAAAATGGTATTTATCATACAATTATTATTGATAATAAAAAAATAGGTGTGGTTGGATTTATACCTGCGAAAACTGCTCAAAATACTGGTTTTATACAAATAATAATTGTGCCAGAATTTCGTGGAAAGGGATTAGTTAAACAAGCAGAAGATTTACTTGTTAAAAAATACAAACTTAAAAAATTATATGCTACTATTGAAAAAGAGAATTTGGCTTCAATTAAAGCTCATCAAAAAATAGGTTTTAAAATATTTTCAAAAGTAAAAAATAAAATATTTCTATTTAAACGATATTAATAATTTATGTTTAATAAAAAAAAAATAATTTGTTTACTTAGGCTAGATGTTCTTTTAAAAAATAAAAAAAGGAGGTTGATTATGAAAAAAACTGAAGAGGAAAAGATTGAAACAGAATACAAAAAACCAGTCTTGCAAGAGATGGAAAATATGATTTTCCCAGAAGAAATTTTGCAAGAGTTCAATAAGGGACATTGGTGTTTTGGTTGTAGTAATTGTAACTGCAACTAAGTTGGAAAAAGGGAGGAAGTTATATTAACTTCCTCCGTTTATTTTTTCTGTTTATTTGCTAAAAAAATAAACGGCTTAATTTATTTTATGTAACCTCTCACACTTCCCCTGAAATACACTCAAAAAATGGTAAAATAAAAGTGTATGAAAAGGCCTACCCGCAGCCCTCAAGCCGAACACTCAACTTCATTAATTTTACTAATAATACCCTCGACAGAAGTATTTTTTATTTCTAATAATTTTAGGACCTACGCGTTTGACTAATTTTTAGCCAAAAATCATTTGATTCTGAATGGTGATAATGAGACAATAAAAGTATTATCAATTAATAATAATTTTCATTACCACTATGCAGTGCCAAAAATGCTTTTTAAAATTGTATACAAACTTTCTGCTTGCAAATCATAATCGTTATTCAGGAGTTGAATTATCAAAAGTTTCTCCAAAAAACATGGCTCATGATTCTGTTTCAAGGTGGCTGACTAATGCTAATACAAAATACGACACAACACATTAACACTTTATTCAAGTAGGACATTTCTAAATTGCTTTGACACAAAGGTAAATCTTCTTTAAGGAGAGTGACTAAATAGAAAAAATAAATTAACAAAAAGATAATTTTATAAAAGTAAAAAAATGTTAAAAAAAGTAAAAAAATTGTTTGTTCTCCCTAAGGAGAGCAAACAAATAAAAAAAGAAGGAAAGGTTTTTTGCGCACTCTTCCCAAAGAGAGTAACGAAATAAAAAAATAACAATAAGATAAAAATTTAATAAAAGTTTGGTTATTTTTATATGAGAGTGACAAAAATAAAAAAATATTTAAAAAAAATGTAAATTGAGAAAAAGTTTCCCAATTTTATTTTTAACTTTTTTTAATAAGTTTATGTTAAAAACTCGACACTCTCATATGAGAGTGACAGAATAATTTTATTTTAATTTTATAAAATAAAATGTCTATGAAAAAGTTTATAAAAAAGTAAGTTTATTTTCATAGACAAAAACTTTATTTAAAAAAATCGTCACTCTCATATGAGAGTGACAAAAATAAAAAAATATTTTTTTAAATATTTTTTACTGTTACTTGGATGCGCGACCTATATGCGCACATATATACAATCAATATTCATAAAAATTTAATAATAAAACCCCACTTTTTTGCGGGGTTAGAGATTTTATCTCTTTAATTTTTTGGGTTTCCTATCCCAAAATAAGATAGGAAACCCTACATTTTAGAAGCATTCTTTTTTTTCTTCTAATTTCTTATAATACTTTTCTACAAGAAGCATCATCCTTATATTTCTAAATGAAAGATCTTCTTTTTTAAAATTCATTATCATTATAAAAAAGAAGATCCCCGATATCAACAAAAGAACAAATCCTCCCCAAAACTCCATTTTTTTCCCCTCCTTTTAATTTTTTAGGGGTTTCCTATCCCAAAATAAGATAGGAAACCCTACATTTTACTATTTATTGATTTCTCGAAGGCAAGATTGACAAATCCTGCGTCCGATAAGAAGATTTATCTGAGAAAACCCAAACCCAGGGTCCTCCAGAAAAATCCTCTTTTTGATTAGAAAATACTGTGAGCAATCCTCTCTTAGAGGACAACTCAATACCGTAATATCCATCATAAGAGATCGGCAATATATGCCTACTGTTTACATGATAATGGATATTTTTTCTTTCATCTTTTTTTGTAGCACTTATTTTGATATCAGCACTACTTTGATTAAAGATGTAAACAACTTTTTTCCCCGGTGGTACTGGCACCGCCGCCGGAACAACTGGCACAACTGGCACCACCATAACAGGCACAACTGGTATCACCACCTGTGGTTCTGGTGGTAATTTTTCTTCCTTTACCACCACCTCAATAGTTGCCGGCAGCACAAATGTTATTTGCTCTAAGGCCTCTTTTTTTACTGGTGGTAATTGTTCTTCTTTTACCACTACTGCCTTAGTATTTACCGGCAATGCAAATATTATTTGCTCTACTCGCTGTGCCACCACCCTTTTCTTTTTTTTCGGTTGCTGGCTCTTCTCCATGTCAGCAACTCTTTTCTCTAAATCAGCGATTTTTTCATAATTTTCATAATTTGAATCGCTAACAACCTTTGGTGAATAAAAATTCTTTATCACCAAAAAAGAAAGAAAAAAAATCACGATACTTATTGCCACTGCAATAGGTATAATAGTCCAGAAAAAAATTTTATTTTCTCTTGAATTTTTCAAAGTACACCTCCTTTTGTCTGTATTCGCTCAGACATACGGTTTATCTCTTTTTAAAAAAAAATTAAAAAGGACAAACTTGCTAATCTACGAGACCAGCTTTTTATAGCTAAAATTTGGCTATAAAAAGCTGGTCTCGTATCTTATTCTAGTTTAACATATTATAATTTATTTGTCAAATATTATTTAGTTTTTTTATTTAGTTTTTTATTTAGCTTTTGTTTAGCTTTATTTAGCTTAATTAACTTTTTAATTTGCCTGCCTGCCGAAGCTTCGGCACAGGCAGGTAGCTTTTTAGTTTTTTAGAAAATTCAAAATCCTAATTTACAGGCGAAATTATTTGTTCCTCTCCCATAGCTATCCATTCTCCTGTCGCAATACTTCTAATATATTCGGAAACATTTATTTGCCCAAGTCTTGAAAGTTTAATAAGTTTCATTATTGCATCTGAAGAAAATAATATTTTATTTATTCTTGCATATTCTTCCACTTTACTTATATCAGAATTATCAGAAGTAATTTGATTTATAAAATTTGAATTAATTAAATCATTTGTACCAGCATTATTTGTGTTCATTTGTGTTTCAAATCCGCGTTCATCTGCGTTTTCAGTAATAAAAACTATTTGAGTTTCAATTTTTCTTTTTAAAAATAAATAAGCTAAAACCGCACTCCAAGACATAAGTAGACAAATAAAAATTATTGTTCCAAAATAATTTTCAAAACCTGTATTAGGAATATCACTTAAATAAACTGAGTCTAGTTTTGGTTCTGTTTTTATATCTGTATAAGATAAAACTTGATTTGGAATTATTTGTGGGCTTGGTTGATGATAATCAGATTGATAATAATATATTGGAGGATTTACATAATTTGTTCCAGTGGTAGTATATGTCGGTTGAGTATAATGATAATATGTTGGAAGATTTGTATAAGTTGTTCCAGTGGTAGTATATGATATTGGTTGAGTATAATAATATGTTGGAGGATTTATATAAGTTGTTCCATAAGTATAAGTATAATTGTAACCGTTTGGAATAGTTTCATTATCATATGTATAATTGTAACCGTTTGGAATAGTTTCATTATCATATGTATAGGTGTAACCATTTGGAATAGTTTCATTATCATAAGTATAATTGTAACCGTTTGGAATAGTTTCATTATCATATGTATAGGTGTAACCATTTGGAGTAGTTTCATCATCATATGTATAGGTGTAACC
>JBDRFT010000052.1:0-7090 GCA_043818495.1 bacterium
AATAATATTTAAAATATAAAGGGGTTTCTGTTAATTCTTTTGGTATGCCGATATGGGATTCAAACAAAAAAGATATTTTGACTTTCGAAAAAAGAAATTGTTTTCGGTATCAATATTTTAATTTTACTTTTTCAAAAATATCACCAAAAAATTTAATAATTATTTATGATATTCCCGAAGAAAAAAGAAAGGAAAGAGACTGGTTTCGTCGTCATTTGAAAAAATTTAATTATATAATGATACAAAAAAGTGTGTGGGTTGGACCGTCACCATTACCTAAAGATTTTTTTGATTACGTAAAATCAATAGGTCTTTTAAATAAGTTAAAAACTTTTAAATTAGCTGAACCATACAAGGAAGGAAAAAATAGACTCATTGCTTAATAATTTTCGTAGTTGAAAATTTAAAAAAATATTTTTTGTTTGCGAAGTATGTTTGAGAAATAATTATATTATTTGTGTAAATTTTTTTTATAAAATTTCATTTTCAATATACATTTTTTTGTATTCATGTACTAGTACATGAATACAAGAATATTTGTGTCGAATATTGCTTGGGTCGGATATTATTTAGATATTACCTAGGTCAGATATCCAAGTTCAGCTATCTAAGCTCACTCAAGTTCTTTTTTTATAATCTCAGAGCCAAAGGCCAGAATTGAACTGGCGACCTGCGGTTTACGATACCGCTGCTCTACCAACTGAGCTACTTTGGCTTATTTTTTTAAAAAAATTTAACAATATATTTTAAATTCCTTTGGGCTGATTTTTACCAAAACAGCTACTTTAACTTATTTAATAAATTTTTTTATCTATTATTCTATATTATATACCAAATTTACTTTATCAAAATTTTTTAAAAAAACCAAGCTTCGTTTTATTTTATTTGTTTCTTGCTTTTAATTAATTTTTATTATATTCTTAAATTGATTATTTAACATTTATTAAAAATCAATTTTGATTTATCGTATTATTTTTTAACTATTATAAACTATGAATTTAATTCCAACCGTTATTGAAAAATCACAATTTGGCGAAAGAGCATATGATATTTATTCAAGACTTCTTAAAGAAAGAATTATTTTTTTGGGTGGAGAAATAGATGATGATTCTGCAAATATTATTATTGCTCAATTACTTTTTTTACAATCGGAAGACCCTAAAAAAGATATAAGTCTTTATATAAATTCTCCGGGAGGTTCGGTTACCGCCGCACTTGCGATATTTGACACAATGAATCATGTAAAAAATGATGTTTCTACTGTGTGCGTCGGTATGGCCGCATCAGCCGCAGCCTTACTTCTTTCTGCTGGGAAAAAAGGCAAAAGATTTTCTTTACCAAATTCTGAAATAATGATTCATCAACCTATGGGTGGTACTCATGGACAAGCTTCAGATATTGAAATCAATGCAAAACAAATTTTAAAATTAAAAGATAAATTAAATAAAATTTTATCAAAAAATACGGGACAAACATTATCAAAAATAGAAAAAGATGCCGATAGAGATTATTATATGTCAGCAGAAGAAGCGAAAAAATATGGGATTATAGATAAAATATTGTAGAAAATAAAAAAAATAAAAGGCAAAAAGGTTTTCGGCTCTGCCGAAAACCTTTTTGCCTTTTATTTTTTTTATATTCTTAAATCCTAAATCCTAAATCACAAATCTTTTTTTTATTACATCCCCGCAGAAATACTATAAATAGGAACGAGAACTGATGCCATAAGAAATGAAACTCCAAGACCTAAAAGGACAATCATTGCTGGTTCAATAAGACCAACAAGGGAATCTATTGTATTAGTAACTTCTCCTCTATAAAAATTAGCTAAAGTTTTTAAAATATTTCCGACTTGTCCTGTTTCTTCACCTATTCGAACCATCTGAACAAATATTCCCGGAATTTCTTCATATTTTTCTAAAGCAGTTGAAACAGAACTTCCAGCTTTTACATCTTCAACTGTTTTATCTAATATTTTTTTAAAAACTAAATTATCTACAACCGAAGATGTAAGGTCTAAACTTCTAACCATAGGAATACCCGAAGTAAGCATAGTATTCATATTATCTGCAATTCTTGAAAGATATAATTTTAAATAAAGATTTTTAATAAATGGAATTGTTATTTTAATTTTATCAAAAGCTAATTTTCCTAATTCTGTTTGTAAATATTTCCAAAGAAAATATCCGCCTATAATAACTGCTATTAAAAAAAATAATCCATAATATACAAAAAAATCTGAAATTCCTAAAACAATTTTTGTATATATGGGAATTGCTTGACCTGACTCTTTTAATATTAAACTAATTTTTGGAATAACAACAACAAGCATAAGAATCATAACTACAATAAAAGTGAATACAACAAAAGTGGGATAAATAAGAGCAGTCTTGACTTTAGTAGTAATTTCGTAAGTTCTATCTAAATAATCAGCTAAATATGCAAAAGTTTGATTAAGATTTCCTGATTCTTCTCCTGCCTTAACCATATTTATATAAAATGAAGAAAATACATCTGAATGTCTATTGAAAGCACCTGAAATACTGCTTCCCGCTTGAAGATCATCTACCATTTCTTTTAATTTTTTTCTCAATAATCTATTTTCAGACTGCATCGCTAAAAGTTGAAATATTCTTAAAGCTGAAACTTGTGCTCCAAATAAAGTTGCCATTTGTCTTGAAAGGATAACAATATCTTTACTAGAAATTTTTTTAAAAAATGAAATATTACTTAATAATCCACCTTCTTTTTCTTCTTCTGGTTTAATTGAAATAATAGATAATCCTCTTTTTTGTAAACTATCAATAGCAATATCTATATTGATGGCTTCTATAACTCCATTTTTAGGCGAACTATGTTGATCTAATGCTTTGTATTTGAATATCATTGTTTTGGCTTTTTAACTTATAGTTTATTAGTTATAAATTTTTAAAGTTATAAAGTTTATAAAGTTCTTATCAAATATTTTTTTTAATTTTAATTTACAAAAAAAATATTTGTGAAGTAAAAATTAAGGCCAAGGTTTATCATCTATATAAATCTGTTTGAGTGCTGGATTACCATTTTCATCAATAACAACACGAGCAGCAGCTTCCTTATTCCAAAAACTAAAATCTCTCCCTTTTCCTTCAGGAATAAAATATTGCTCAATACCATAAATAATATGTAAATTAGAATTATTTAAATGTTGAGATAAGAGTAAATCAGTTTGACTTTCTAAACCACCACTCTCCACGACACCTTTAATAAATAAATCATTTCCAATTGGTTTTGTTTTTTGTACATTTTTTGCTATATAATATTTTCCATTTTGACGCAAAATAATATATACCGTATCTTTATTTTTAATTTGTTGGTCATTTTTATTATAAGAATTAATATTTGAAATATCATATTGAAAAGTAATATAATCACCACGTAATAAATCTCGCGGGTCTACGGGAACAATTTTTAATAAAACATCTTTACCAGTAGTAAGAATAGGTAAATAAAAAATAATAATAGCAAAAATTATTATCATTTGTAATACTATCGCTAATATAAATTTTGTTTGTTTCGTAAGCATAATTATTATTGAATTTGTTGCGATTGTGCTTTAATATTTGAAATCATATATCTTCTACCTCTCTCCATAAACCAACCGACAATAAAAAGTAAAATACCAGCACCGATGAAAAAAATACTTTTATCAAGATAAGTAAAAAACCAATCAAAATATTTTATAATAATGAGTAAAAATAAAAAAAATGCGCCAAAATTAATAAGCCAAGTCTCACGACGGATATATCCAGAAAAAATTAGTCCGAGCAATTCAAAAAATATCACAAAATTAAATATGATAGCCCAAAAAATACCAATGCTTGAAAGTTCATTATTAATAGAAAAAAAATTAAAAGAATGTGTTGTTGAAATAAACATAGTTTGTTCTGGAAGGAAAGCTATGATGCCAAATAAACAAGTTAAAGTGAATACTGCAAGAAGTTCATATGATGAAAGTAATTTTTGCATCGTAGAATAAATAGTTATTCCAATTAAAGAAACAAAAAAAATAAATAAAGATAAAGTTAATTGCCAAGAATTAAAAAATGATAATCTTTTTGTCATTTCTCCAAGAGCACCAATACCAGGTTTCGTTGAAAATAAAAATAAAATTCCAGTAATAAAAATAATTCCAAGAACTAAATATACAAGTGCAAAACGTTTAAATTTTATTTGTTTTTCATGCAAATGTCCGAGTGAATAAAAAAGAAGAGCAAGAAAAGATAAACCCACAAAAATTGTTATTGTTGAAATACCTCCATCATTAGCCCATTGTGTCGCTTGAACTCCCCACCAACTAATTAATCCAATAAGACTAAAAATTAAAACATAAACTGTTTTTAAATAGTATGCACCGATAAGCCCGATAAACGAAGTGATAAAAAGAATTGTGCGCCATGTAAGAATATCACCTAAATCTTTATTAAAAGCAAGCAAGGTAATACCGAGAAAGAAAAATGAAAGTAGAAAAAATAATTGACTTACAGCATCTTCTTTTGAAAGTGCAAATTGTAAATACCATTCTTTATCTTGAGAAGAATATGATTTTTTATGTTTTTGGCTGATAAAAAATATAAAAAACCCAATAATTAAAATTGGTAAAAAAGAAAAAAAAATGTTAAAAAAATTATTCATAATATTTAATAAAATTCTTTAAGTTCCGGTGATATTCTTTTTTTAATAATCCACCCAGTAATAAAAGTTATAATTGTTGAAATGAGAAGTAAAAATGATGATGTGAGAAGAAAAGAATTATATCCTAAATCAGTAAAAATACCGAATGGATGTCCAATTAAAGCAATAATACCAAGTGGAATTGCGAGATAAAAAAGAGAATAAGAATTAACTGCAAAAGCCATTGCAATTGCTCCAATCATCCATAAAATAAATCCGTCTGGCCAATTTGCTCTGATATTAAATATTTGAGCCACTAAAAATATTCCCGCGCCGTAAATAATAGAACCGAGTAAAAATAAAGCTGAGCCAGTTTTTTCTAAATTTAATTTTTCCTTTAAATACCAACCAGCGCCATACGAAATTAACATTGAAATTAAAATAATACAAATTTTCACTAAACTTGTCATTCCTTGCCAATTTGCAGCTATAAAAGAAAAAATACCTGCGCCAATAAGCACTGTGGCAATAATAACAATTATTCGAATAGTTTTTTTTGATGTATCTTCTTTTTCTTGTTCGGTATTTATTGCATTAAAATTTTCTTGAATAATTTCAATAGTCAAACCTTGGCTAAGGAGTTCCTTATATAATTCTTCTTTTGTTTTACCTTGCGTTAAAGAAGTTTTTATATATTCAATTAATTTTTGATCAGTCATATTTTTAAAGATTATTTATTGTTAGTTAATTATAGCATAATTTTATTTTGTTAACAAAATTTTATTTTTAATTTTTTTTAATTATTTAACAAATTTTGCTTTCACTAATTTGTTATAAACTTCTAAATTTTTTTAAACATTTTCCGACAAAATTTTTTTTTGTTTTTTTTATTTGCATTTTTCTGTATCCTTTTGTTGTGCCGTGCCCTGTAGCCAGCGTTGCTGTGCTACTAGGGTTAAGTTTGCGTAAGTTTGCGAGGTAAGACGGCGAGAGAATTTTAAAAATTTCTAAAAGAAATTTTTAAAGTTCTCTCACCGTCTTACCCATTACATTACATCATCCTCTCCAATATTTTTGAATCAGTCGCATATGTATAGGCATTCTCAACTGTTATTTCACCCTTTGCAACTAATTCAGCTAAACACCTATTCATATTTATCATTCCGTCTTGTGAAGAAGTTTCTATAACTGAATTTATTTCATGTATTCTATTTTCTCTTATAAGATTAGCGACGGCATTATTATTTATCAAAAGTTCATATGCAGGAATTAAACCTCCTGAAATTCTTGGAATAAGTCTTTGTGAAAATATACCAGTTAAGCTTCCGGCTAATTGAATTCTTATTTGATCTTGTTGATTTCCTGAAAATGAATCTATAATTCTGCTTACAGTTTGTGCTGCACCATTTGTATGCAATGTAGAAAAAATTAAATGTCCAGTTTCGGCCGCAGTGACAACTGTTGAAATAGTTTCTGGTCCTCTCATTTCACCTATTAAAGCAACATTTACATCTTCTCTAAACATACTTCTCAAAGCTGTTTGAAAATCTAATGTATCTAATCTTATTTCTCTTTGATCTATAATAGATTTTTTAGGTTCATAAATATATTCTATAGGATCTTCAATAGTAATAATATGTTCTGCTCTATTCTCATTTATATTTTCTATCATGGCCGCAAGGGTAGTAGATTTTCCATGACCAACAGGACCAACAACCAAGAAAAAACCTTGAGGCTTATCCGCAAAAGATGTCAAAATATCTGGAAGATTTAATTCTGCCAAACTTCTAATTTTTTTAGAAATAAGTCTAAGCGCAATACTAATCATTCCTTGTTGAAAAAAAACATTACCTCTAAATCTTTCTCCATTTTCTATTCCATATGAAAAATCTAATTCTTTATTTTTTAAAAAAAGTTCTTGGCTTTCATTAGTAATAAGTTCAGAAAGAATTCCCATTATCATTTCTTTACTAATAGGATCTTTTTTTACTAAAGGTAATAATGTTCCAGAAATTCTTATCGTAGGTTTTTTACCCTCAGATAGATGCAAATCTGAAGCCCCTTCTTGAAAAACTATTTTTATTAAATTATCCAATTCATTTTTATAATCCATATTTTTTATTTTATTTTTAATAAACTTATTGTTTATATTATAATAAATTTGTTTTTAAATAACAAGAACTAGTTAATATTTAGTAATTATTAACTAATTATAATATTACCATAAATAATTATAAAATAAAATTTTATAAAAAGTTTTTATAAAATTTAAAGACTTGAAACTTATAGTTTTGGTAGTTTTCGTATTTTTTCGAATTATTAAATTCGAGAAAATATACTCAAACTTTGCAAGTCCTCTCACGCAAGCAAAGCAGTTTGCTTGCTTCGCACACAAATAAAAAAAATTGAAGCTTTTTTTATTTGTGCGCGAGAGAGG
>JBDRFT010000053.1:0-4934 GCA_043818495.1 bacterium
AAGTGTTTCTATTGGTTCAGATTCATTTATCCAATCTAAATAATTTTTAGGTGTGTCTATTGGCCATGAATTGAGAATTTTCTGTTGTTCTGTAGTTTCACTTTCTCTTATCCACAAACATCTATCCTATTATTTCTTGGCCTACAAAAAGTATATCATAAAAGGCTCCTGACCCTATTATTCCTGACCCTATTATTTAAATCATTAAACTCGGCACTAAGTTTTTTTCCACCAAGTTCCAAACAAAATTCTTGTGTTTTCATTTTATAGTTAAATTTTAAATTATTTTTATTTCGCTAGCTGTTTATGAAATTCATTTTGCTTTTTCTTATGGTGCAAAAATTTAGTTTTTTATTTAAAAAACTAAATTTTTGCACCATAAGAAAAAGCAAAATAAAATGGAAGCAAGACAATTCAAAATTAAATTAAGTTATTAATAAACTAATTTTACATTAATTTTTCATAAAAACAAATAATATTTTAGAATTTTTATATTTTTTAATAACTTTGCTTACAAAATTCGTTTTCTTCTTGGGGGCGTAAAAGTTTAATTTTTTAAATAAAAAATTAAACTTTTGCACCCCCCAAGAAAAATAGACAATGAATTTCGTAAACAAAGTTATTTGAAACTAGAAAAATGGATGAAAAACAAAATGTTTTGTTTTTCATCCGGGCAAAGCGAGGAAGCCCGTCGCTTTTACTAGTTTTAATTATCTTATTGGAAAAATCATATTTTTTTAAATGCCGGGATGGCGGAATTGGTAGACGCACACGACTCAAAATCGTGCGAAGAAATTCATGAGAGTTCGATTCTCTCTCCCGGCACATTTATTCGCACGATTAAAAGCAGGTATGATTCAAGAAATAAAAAAACTTCACGAAAATGGTGTAAGTTGGAAAAGATTAGAATCTTTTGGACTTGAATATAAACAAATTGCACTTTATCTTCAAAATAAAATTACCCCAAATTCGCCTTTCAACAAATCGAGTGAATATTTTTTTAAAAAAAATATTTTAGCAAAAAAACAAATAATAGAAAATATAAAAACAGAAACTTGGCATTTTGTTAAAAGACAAAGAACTTGGTTTAAGAGAAATAAAAATATCATTTGGCTGAATCCCATAAAAAAGAATACAATAATTAAAGTTAATAATCTTATAAAAAAGTTTTTATAAAACTTTTAGTGACATTTGAATTACAAAACACTTGCCTATTCTTCTTGTCGGCGTAAAAATTTAGTTTTTTTATTTAAAAAAACTAAATTTTTACGCCGACAAGAAGAATAAAAACAAATTTCGTAACTTAAGGTTAATGATAATATAATTGTGGTTATAACTTATTTACTAACAAAAAGAATTTTATATAATTTATAATACTTTATTTGAAATTTAATTGTTTAATTAAAAAAAATATTTAAAAATAGATAAAGGTGAAAAACTTCACCTTTATCTATTTTGTTTTAAAGAGGACTGGTAGGAGCCATTTTCCTCTTTTGGTGAGACTTGCTTCTGCTTTCATGCCTATAAGATCTGCCCCAAATTTTACAAGTTCTATTAATGCCCATTTTTCTAATACCCTCATTTCCTCGTCTGAGGAGATGATTGCACCATTTTTAAACTTTCTTAAAATTTCTCCTTCTGAATTCATTTAATTTTCCTCCTTTTTAAAAAAGCACTTCTTTTGCTATACTATCAAATTATTAAAATATATGCAAATAATTTAATTAAAATAAATAATTAAAATAAAATTAAAAAACTTTTTTATAAAACTTGTTTAAAGTATTAGGAATAAATAATATCATAATTTATAAAATTGTAGTATAATTTTCAATAATTTTTTAATTTATTTAATAATTTATTTAATAAAAATCAAACTATGATAAATTTTAAACAAAATGAAAATTCGTATAGGACAAGAAAAATAATTATATCAATTACAATAATTTTAATTATAATAATACTTATGGTGTTAGTTTTTGACTGGGGAAGAAAAGAAAATAAAAATTTTGAAAAACTTTCTGAAATAAATTTCCAAGAAGCAACTTTAAACTCAACTTCAAGTATGTCAATTATTGTAAATTATCCTGTAGACAATCAAGAAGTTTCTAATCCTATAAAAATAGAAGGGAAGGCAAAAAGGGATTGGTTTTTTGAGAAAATAGGGTCAGGAGCCTTTTTTTGGTCTTCCAACCCCTCGAAGAGTTTGGTTGAGCTTAAACTTATCAACAATTTTTTCAACCCAATTATCGTTACCAAAAGGAATATTTTTATTTACTGATTTTCTAAGTAAAAATAATTCTTTATTCGTTTGTGATTTATTCAAATAATTTAGATAATTTTTGGGTATTTCTATTGGCCATAAACTCAATATTTTTCTTTGTTCGTCTGTTCCAAATTCTCTTATCCAAACACTAGGCAATCTCCAATTTTCTGCTTTTTGTATGAGATTTGCTCTTTTTGCATTTCTCTTTCTTTATAATCATTATCATTATTAAAAATCTGGACACGGGCATTGGCTCTGTTTATTGTGATAAATTTCATTAGCAACATCTACGCGTTCTATTCTTGACATAGATAAATTATATCATGTAAGGTTAATAAAATAAATGGTGGCTGACCCCATTATCCATAATAAAATAAATGGTGGCTGACCCCATTATCCCCTATTCTTGACATAGATAAATTATATCATGTAAGGTTAATAAAATAAATGGTGGCTGACCCCATTATCCAGGTGCGGCGGGCGGAATTCCCCCCACGCCCCCCTTCCGCCCGCCCGCACCGTGTCCCTCATAGCCTTGGCGAAGTGGGAGAAGCAACCCTTTCAGATTGAAAAATTGTCAAAGAATCTAAAAAAATATCGTCTCGAACTTCATTTTAGGCCAAAAGCGGGTTTTTCTTTTATGAATTGAAATAAATCATATTATTTGATAGTATGATACTGATAGTGTATCAAATTATTTTAATACTATCAATATACTGCAAGTATGGCAACTGGAAACATAGGCGAAAACATAAAGAAACACCGCACAAAACTTGGGCTTTCGCAGGAGGATTTTGCGCAAAAATCGGGTGTAAAATATACGACACTTACCAAGATAGAGAGCGGAGTAATCAAAACGTCGTCTGTGCTTATGGTGGAAAAAATTGCGAAAGCCCTTGATGTCTCAATAGAGGAATTATTGAAATAATTATGGAAAGTAAAAAATTTCTCACTGTTAAAAATACAAAAAATAGGAAAGGAGTTTTCGCAGATAAAAATTTCAAGAAAGGCGAGACAATTTTTGAATTTCATGGAAAGTTTTTCACTTATGAGGAACTACCAACTCCATACAATGAAGTTGAAGATCATTTCGTTCAAATAGGCGAAAATTTATATATGGGACCGTCCGGCGGTATAGATGATTTTTTTAATCACTCATGCGCCCCCAATGCTGGGTTAAAAATAGAAGACAAAAAAGTTTTTCTGACTGCGATAAAGAATATATCAAGTGGCGATGAAATTACTTGGGACTATTCAACCACTATGGACGAGGACGATTGGGAAATGGATTGTGAATGTGAGAGCAAAACTTGTCGGAGACGCATTCGTGATTTTAAGTATTTACCCCCAGAAATTCAAAAGAAGTATTTGAATTTGGGGATTGTCCCAAAATATATTTCGGAAGATTTTCAGAAAGAATTTGCCGCCAAAACTGAAATCCAGTAGGATTTGAGAGAAGCCGCCAATGAAAAACTTGAAATCGTCGCCTCGCTTAGCGAGGCAAAAACTGCCAAAGAACCTGGCCGAACCGTGTTCGGCGAAATGCTTGCTCGGATTGAAAAGGGCGAAGCCCAAGGAATTTTGGCTTGGCATCCGGATCGACTGGCCAGAAATTCCATTGACGGGGGTAAAATCATTTACTTGCTGGACACAGGAAAGATTAAGGATTTGAAATTTCCGACATTTTGGTTTGACTCAACACCGCAAGGAAAATTTATGATGAACATTGCCTTCGGCCAAAGCAAATACTACATCGACAATCTGAGCGAAAATATCAAACGAGGACATCGGGCAAAACTGCGAAAAGGTATTTGGCCAAACTTTGCCCCGCTTGGATATTTGAATAATCACAAAACCAGAGGGATTGATATTGATAGCGAGAAAGCTCCACTTGTGCGAAAAACATTTGAACTTTACGCAACTGGCGAATATACCCTGAAGGCCATTGCGATAATTTTGGATCAAGCGGGGCTAAAAAGCTACAAAGGCAATGTTCTTTCCGTTTCCTGTGTCCAGCGTATGCTTCAAAATCCGATTTACTACGGCGTGTTTTCTTTCAACGGTGAAATCTACAACGGAACGCACGAGCCAATTATTTCGAAGAAACTTTTTGATTCTGTTCAACAAGTAATGAGCAATCGAGGAAAAAAGAAACGCAAACGAAAACACGAATTTGCTTTTTCTGGCTTGATGAAATGCGGAAATTGCGACTGTCTCATAACTGCCGAAAAACAAAAAGGACATCACTATTATCGTTGCACCAAGAAAAAGCAAAAGTGTGAAGAAAAATATTTGCGGGAAGAAAATCTTGTTGGACAGATGAAAGAGATTATTCAAAAAGTTTCTTTGCCTGACGAATGGGCAAACAATATGCTTGCCGAGATAGACAAAGAGCGAGAACAGGCAAAAGAAGAAACGAAAGTTTTTGTTCAAAATCTCCAAACTAAAAAAGGGGAAATTGAAAGCAAAGCTGAAAACTTGCTTGATTTGTTTATCGGGGGAAAAGGTATTGAGCCCGAAGAATACCAAGCCAAAAAAGCAAAACTGCTTAACGAGAAGCAGGACATTTTAGGAAAGATAAGAGATTTTGAACAAAAAGGAAATAATTGGCTCGAACCGATGAAAGAAATGATTTTAGCCAGTAGCCAAGCCAAAATTCTTTTGTCGCAAA
>JBDRFT010000054.1:0-5943 GCA_043818495.1 bacterium
ATTACAAAAATTGCAATACTTAATAAACCTTCTACCAAAGAAAAACCTTTGTTATTTTGTAGGTCGTAGTTTTTTAGCTTTTTAGAAATTAATTTCATTGATTGTTTTATTTTATCATAAATTTTAGTTTAAATGAAATAAATGAAAAAGATTTATGATTTATGATTTAAGAAAATAAAAAACATTTGACTTTCCGTTGCTAAAACTTTGGCGGGAGCCATTTAAGTTTGACAAAAATTATTAAAAAATGAAAACATTAAAATAAAAAAACATTAAAATAAAAAAAGAGAAAATTAAAAAGGTTTTCGGCTCCGCCGAAAACCTTTTTATTTTTTATTTTTTTACTTTTTAAATTTTTTAAAACTAATTTTTTTAGTTTTTCTCTAAAACAAAAATGTCTACGGAAGCGAACATGTTCGCTTCGTAAACAAGTCTAAAAATATGAAAACTTGGAATCAAAGTTGGATGTAAAAGTTGGATGTCGGACATCCAACTTTGACACGTTGAGGGGAGGTGATTAAAAAAATATGGGACAAAAGAAAAAATTTAGTCGCTTTCCTTAGGGAGAGCAAACAAAATAAAAAAAATCACACGAAAAAAATTTTATTCTAAAATAAAAACAGCTGTTGCAATAGTAGTTGTCCAAAATCCGTTTTCATTACCTTTTGCAGATTGACAAATATGAGTTGTTTTAAAAATATTTCCACTAGCTTTATAAATTTGTTCTCTTTCTTCCCATGCTTGATTTGGGTCAAAAGGAATACCTAAAGTAGTAGCTAACATTGTGGCTGCTAAATCTTCAGCATATTCTCCAGCAACTTTTTCATTTTCTCCAAAAGCATGATGCTCTGATAAATAACCATAATCTTTTTTTTCTGAAGGTATTGCCAAACCAATTGCGGAAGAAATAAGACGATTTGTTTCATTAGTTTCATTTCTTGCCATAACACAAAAAGTAATTTGACCTGGTTTAATATATTTTAAACCAGCTTCTTTTGAAATTATTTTACATTCTGGTGGAAAAATACTAGAAACATAAACTAAATTACAAATTTCTATGCCTGCGTTTCTAAGTGCCAACTCAAAAGAAGCTAATTTATCTTTATGAACACCAACCCCTTTTGTTAAAAAAAATTTTTTTGGAACCATTTTTTTTAATTTATTATTATGAATAAATAAAATAAACTCTTTATTATAATTGTATACCTTTTTAAATTATTAGCAAAAAAAAATTAGCAAAAATTTGTAAATGGTAACTTTTAGAAAAAAGTTGTAAATTATAGTTATAAAGTTTATAAAGTTGAAAGTTTATAAAGTTATAAAAAAATATTTGAGTTTAGCAACAATTTTTCTAAAAATTTTTTTAAATTTAATTTTTTAATAAAATAATTTTATTAAAAATAATTAAAATCTTAACAAGTAATAAGTTTAATAATCAAGCTATTTTAATTCCAGTTTTTTTAATTTCAGACACCATTGGATCACATTTGTTTTGAAAATCTTTAACAGTAAAACCATGTGGCTCAATTCTTGTGTCCACATCCATTCTTATCTCCCATAATAAAAATCTATTTTTATCTTCATTTTTTTCTAATTTATTTGTTATTATTGCCACATCGATATCACTCCACTTATTTGATTTTTCTTTTGCATATGAACCAAATAAATAAATTGCAGAAAAAGGATAATTTTTTGCTTTTAATTTTTCAGCATATTTTTTCACTATTTTTTTTACTTCAATTTTTGACATAATTTTTTATATAATTCAATAATTTTATTAAAATAATTTTCTGTATATTTTTTAGTGCATATTTTATAAAATTGTAATTTATATTCTGGGTATCTAGTGCGAATATTAAAATCATTTATTTTATTTAAAAAATTTATTTCTTCTTTTGATAATTCCAATTTGGCAATTTTTTGAAGTCGAACCAAATCATGAATACACGGAGCTTGTTCTTTGATTTCCTGAACTACCAATGCTTTTAAAATTTTTTCTAATACAATATGTCCAAAAAATAAAGAATTAGAAAATTGTTTTCCTTTAAATAAATAAAGCATGGTTTTATAATCATGTTCTGCTGTTTTTTTCCAATACTCTATAATATTTTTAATGTCTTTATTATTCATATAATTTAATTTTAACATTTCAAAATTAAATTTCAACCATTTTTTTTAAATTGTTTTTAATTTATAAATAAAAAATTATAAATTACGAATTATAAAAATTATTTGGGCACGATTCAAATTTTTTACTTCATTATGAACCACATCCCAAGTAATTGGCTGGTTATCCAAAACTAAAACAATCTCCTGCCTTATACCCGTTGGCAGATTCGCGTAAATTTTTAAAAATTGTTGATTATAAAAATCAATCAAACAAATAAGTAAGAATTATTTTAGTAAATATTAAATTTTTTTATTTACTTGGATATTCGATATCCAAATTATTCAAGTTTTTTGAGCCAATGTAGTTCTTCATAGTTATTTATAAATTTTCTTATAAACTTGTTTTACTAAAAACAATGCATAATCAACATCACTGATATTATTGGTTTCATAACTACATAACTTCGGCCATTTTCTCTCTTTCCATGGAACTTTAATAATTTTATTTTCCGGATCCATCAGATCTTCTTTATCAACCCTAACTAAATCTAGCTTTAGTTTTGTTTTATACGTGTGGATTGCACAAATATTAGCATTATCAATTTTATATCCGACATAATCTTTTGGATTAGAATTTTCTTTAATACGTGTGTCTAAATTAAGTATTTTTTCGCTTAATAAATCAAATAATTCCCTTGATTTATTCCAATTATTTTTAAAATGATCATCTATTGAATATTTTTTAATTTCGTTACTTATATTTTCTATTGTTTTACTTTTAGAAATAGTCTTGATTGACTCCAGTGCATTTGCAGACTTAAATTGATTATAAAGTAATGTTTGATTATTGTATTTTTTAACTTCCCAAAGTTCTATTGGTAAATCTTTAAAATTAATGGCATTTTGTTGATGTATAGTAAAAGAATTTGCTAAAAAAATTACCATTGACTGAGACCAATCAATTTTTATTTGTTCAACATCAATCTTGAATTTTCGTGCGTATTCTAGAATAAAAGAGTCTTTATTGTTAAGCATTAAAGAAAGATAAGAAAATCCCTGATCTATAACACTAAAACTTCTATCTTTTTTATATTCGATAATAACAAAAGCATTAACCTCTTCATTAAAAGCGAGAGTATCAATTCTGGAACCCTGCAAAGAAAATTCAGAACTTACAAATTTTAACCAAAAAATAGTTTCAAGATTTTTTTCTGTTATAGTTTGTAAATCTTTTTCTAAATCAATCTTTATTTCTTCTATGTTTAGAAGTTTATCTTTTTCAATTTTAAATATAGGCATGATTACTTTATTAAATCATTAACATCAATTTCAAGTATCTTGTTAATCTTAAGTAGTTTTTTAATTACCCTTTGATTTCGCAAATTTTAGAAAAATCTTTTCTTTTTATTTCTTTGCTTTTACTTTATTTAAAAATAAAGTAATTCTTGATTTATATCTTGAACCTGTATTTTTTTTTATCAATTTTGTTTTTGAAGCTTTGTCTATTGCAGTATAAACTTCGGGTAATATTTTTTCAGCTTCTTTTATTTTATTTGCTATTACGAGTTTTTTAAAATTTCTTATAGACTTTTTCATCGTATTACTTCTACGAAGATTAAAAATCTTTTTTTTACTAGCAACTCTTAAAGCTTTTTTAGCTGATGATGTTATAGGCATAATTTGTTTTAAAAATTAAATGATAAATATTTATTATTATAATAATAACATTTAATAATAAAAAAGCAATAATTTTCCTGCTAACAAAAATTGGAAATTATAATAAATTCTGTCATAATTATTTAATGAAAATTTTAGAAGTAATACCTATAATAAGAGGGTTGGGGACAGAAACTCTTTCGTATTTTACTGGAAGCGATATTCCTATTGGTTCAATTATAAAAGTACCTTTAAGAAAAAAAATTGTGTCTGCTTTAATAATAAATATTAAAAATATTGAAGATTTAAAAACAGAAATAAAAAATTCTTCTTTTTCACTTAAAAAAATATCTGAAAAAAAATATATAAATTTATTAAATAAAAATTTTTTAGATGCAGTTGAAGAAATGGCAAATTATTATGCGGGGTCTATAAGTGCAATATTAAATTCCCTTATTCCTAAAACATTATTAAATAATACAGATAAAATAGATAAAAATATAAATAAAATAAATATTGAAAAAATAATAAATTTTGATAAAAAAATAAAAAAAATAGAAAAATTTATTATTCAAGCTGATGATGAATATCGATATGCGGAATATAAAAATATTATAAGAGAAGAATTTGCAAAAAAATCTTCTGTGTTTTTTTGTTTACCTACAATACAAGATATTAAAAAAGCAAAAGATTTTCTTCAAAAAGGAATTGAGCATTATACTTTTATTTTATATGGCTCAATGAATAAAAAAGAAATTATTGAAACAGTAAATAAAATTTTAGAAGAAAAACATCCTTTGCTTATTATAAGCACAGGGAATTTTTTTTGTTTGCCAAGAAATGATATAGGAACAATTATATTAGATAAAGAAAATTCTAGACATTATAAAATGCAAATAAAACCTTATATAGATATAAGAAAATTTGCTGAAACATTTGCCGAAAAAACAAAAATAAAAATAATTTTAGGTGATTCATTATTGCGAATAGATACTATATGGAGACAAAAAAAAGGTGAGCTTATAGAATTTATTCCTTTAAAATTTCATTCTTTGACTACTTCCTCGCAAGAAATTATTGATATGAAATCCATTCAAAATAATACTTTTATAGATGAAAAAATAAATAATAAAAAAGTTTTTAAAATTTTAAGTGAAGATTTAGAAAAAAAAATAAAAGAAAATATAGAAAATAATGAACATTTGTTTATTTTTACAGGAAGAAGAGGCCTTTTTCCTTCTACAATATGTGCTGATTGTGGAAATATTGTAAAATGTAATGTTTGTAAAGGGCATCTTGTTCTTCATAAATCAAATATGGAAAATTTTTTTCTTTGTCATAAATGTGGAGAAAAAAGGAGCGCATTAGAAAAATGTTTTTCTTGCAATGGATGGAGACTTATAACTTTAGGAATAGGTTCAGAGCTCGTGGAAGAAAAAATTAAAGAACTTTATTTTAAATTTTATAAAATAAAATCAATAAACGATAGCGAATGTTTAAAAAATAAAAATTTTAATTTTAAAGAAAATATTTTTAGAATAGATATTGACGCAACATCTACGCATAAAAAAGCTCAAAATACAGCTGATAAATTTTATAATTCTCCTCAAGGAATTTTAATAGGAACTGAGATGGCGCTTTCATATCTTACAAAAAAAATTGAAAACTCGGCAATTGTTTCTATAGATTCTTTTTTTTCTATTCCAGATTTTAGAATTAATGAAAAAATATTAAATATACTTCTTAAAATAAAATCAATTACAGAAAAAAATTTTATTATTCAAACCAGAGATATTTCACAAAAAGTTTTTGATTATGTTTTAAAAGAAAATTTAATTGATTTTTATAAAAATGAAATAATTGATAGAGAAAAATTTAATTTTCCTCCTTTTATAATTTTAATAAAAATTTCTATTTTAGGAACAAAAAATGAAATATTAAAATTAGTAGAAAATATACAAAAAATGATTGAGCCATATGAAATAGATATTTTTCCTGCCTTTTTTCCTACTCAAAAAGGAAATATAATAAATGGAATTATTAAAATTCCAAAAGAAAAATGGCCAGATAAAAATTTGTCTGATAAATTAAAAATTCTTCCTAGAAATGTTTTGGTGAATATTGAACCAGATTCTTTAATGTAAAACAAAACATTTGATAAAAAATAATTCGTAATAA
>JBDRFT010000055.1:0-3737 GCA_043818495.1 bacterium
AAAAAAAAATTTAAGATTCAGGATTCAGGATTCAAGATTTATAAAAAAAACAAAGTAAAAAATAAAAAGTAATAAGTAATGAGTAATAAGTAAGAGAAAAAAAGTAAAAAATAAAAAGCAAAAATAAAAATGGGTTTCGCGAAGCGAAACCCATTTTTATTTTTGCTTTTTATTTTTTATTAAATGTCAAACTCAAACCAAATGTCAAATATTTTTTTATTTTCATCATTTATGCTATCATATATTTTATGTTTTTAAATAAAATTTTTGGTGATAGACATAGCAAATTTATTAAAACTTTGGAGCCAATTATTAAACAAATTGGTGATTTTGAAAATGGTTTAGAAAATTTTTCTGATGAACAAATTAAAGAAAAAACCAAAGAATTTAAAGATAGATTAGAAAAAGGCGAAAATTTAGATTCAATTCTTCCTGAAGCTTTTGCTATTGTTCGTGAAGCGTCAAAAAGAACACTTAGTCAAAGACATTTTGATGTTCAACTTTTAGGAGGAATTATTTTGCATAGAGGAAATATTTCTGAAATGAAAACAGGAGAAGGAAAAACTCTCGTAGCTACTTTACCTGCTTATTTAAATGCTCTTTCAGGCAAAGGGGTTCACATTGTTACAGTAAATGATTATCTTTCAAGAAGAGATGCTGTATGGATGGGACAGATTTATAATGCACTTGGTTTATCTGTTGGGATTTTAAATCATGAAGCTTCATATTTATATGATCCAAAACATAATGTAAATCAAAATTTAAATATTAAAAATCAAAATAATAATTTAGAAATAAAAAATAATATTGAAGATGATGAAATAAAAAATGATAAATTAGATAAACAAAGAGATGAACTTGGATCTTTTAAAGTTGTTCATGAATTTTTAAAACCTTGTTCAAGAAAAGAAGCTTATAAAGCAGATATTACATATGGAACAAATAGTGAATTTGGTTTTGATTATTTAAGAGATAATATTGAATATGATTTTAATGATTTAAGACAATGCGGATATAATTTTGCAATTGTTGATGAAGTGGATTCTATTTTAATAGATGAAGCAAGAACACCTCTTATCATTTCATCTTCTACCGCTGATTCTAGCAGTTTTTATGATATTTTTACAAAAATTGTTAAAAATCTTGAAAAAGATATTGATTATACCGTTGATGAAAAACATAAAGCAATACAACTTACAGATGCTGGAATAAATAAAGCTGAAAAATCTCTCGGTGTGGAAAATATTTATACAGAAGGAGGAATTAAATACGTTCATCATTTAGAAACAGCTGTTCGTGCAAAAGCCCTTTTTGAAATAAATAAAGACTATGTTATTAAAGATGATGAAATAATTATTGTAGATGAATTTACTGGAAGACTTCAACCGGGAAGAAGAT
Source organism: bacterium (assembly GCA_043818495.1). Lineage (GTDB taxonomy): Bacteria > Patescibacteriota > Minisyncoccia > Phycocordibacterales > GWA1-40-21 > Bog-1340. Next base: position 1,399 of record JBDRFT010000055.1, read on the forward strand.
GGTCTGAAGGATTACATCAAGCTATTGAAAGTAAAGAAGGAGTAAAAATACAAAAAGAATCTAGAACTTATGCTTCTATTACATATCAAAATTATTTTAGAATGTATAAAAAACTTTCTGGAATGACGGGAACCGCCATTACTTCATCAGAAGAATTTTTTAAAGTTTATCATATAGATACTATTCCTGTTCCTACAAATAAAATTACACAGAGAAAAGATTTTAATGATTTAATTTTTCAAACGGAACAAGGAAAATTTAAAGCTTTAGCAAAAATGGTAAAAGAAAAAAATAAAATTGGACAGCCAGTGCTTATTGGAACTGTTTCAATTGAAAAAAACGAAGTGCTCTCAGAGTTTTTAAAAAGGGAAGGTGTTCCTCATAATATTTTGAATGCTAAAAATCATGAAAGAGAAGGAGAAATTATTGCTCAAGCTGGAAAATTTGGTGCTGTAACTGTGGCTACAAATATGGCTGGTAGAGGAGTTGATATTAAACTTGGAGGAATTCATTTTGATAATTCTGAATATGAAAAAGTAAAATCGCTTGGGGGTTTGGCTGTTTTTGGAACAGAAAGACATGATGCAAGAAGAATAGATAATCAACTTCGCGGAAGATCTGGAAGACAAGGTGATCCCGGAGAAACTCTTTTTTTTGTTTCTCTTGAAGATTCTTTAATGAGAATTTTTGCAAATGATACTGTTAAAAAAATGATGAATAGATTTGGTATTCCTGAAGATCAACCGATAGAAAATTCTCTCATTACTAAATCTTTAGAAAATGCTCAAACAAAAATAGAAGGTTTTAATTTTGACGCGAGAAAACATATTTTAGAATATGATGATGTTTTAAATTTTCAAAGAATTATTGTTTATGAAAGAAGAATAAAGATTTTAAGTGGGGGAAAAGATATTATTAAAGAAAAATTAGCTGAAATAATTCAAGATGAAAATTCTCAAAAAATAATTGCAGAAAAAATTTTTATTTTAGGAGAAGAAGAATTTTATAAAATTGTAAAAATAATAATGCTTCAAATTATAAGTATGTTTTGGGTGGATCATCTTGAAATGATGGATTATCTTCGCAGTTCGGTAAATCTTCGCTCATATGGACAAAGGGACCCGCTCGTAGAATACAAAAGAGAAGGTTTAAAATTATTTAAAGAAATGCAAGAAGGTATCAATACTCAAATAATAAATCTTTTGTCACATATTGGAGACGGGGCATTTCAAGACGGAGAAGAAAAATTAAAAGAAACTCAAAAAAATTTAGAAATGGTTGGAGGAGAAGGCAAAGCTGATAGTTCGGGCACAATTTTAATAAAAAATAAAAATGTAGTTGGTAGAAATGACCCTTGCCCTTGCAAAAGTGGTAAAAAATATAAAAAATGTTGCGGAAAATAATAATTTTAGATTTATGAATAAGATTTAAGATTTAAGAATAAAACAAGAAAACATTAAAGCAATAAAATAAAAAATAGAATATAGAAAATGGAATATAGAATATAGAATAATGTAAAAAAAATAAAATTAAATAAATTATGAAAAATAATAATAAAATTATAATTGCTCTAGATGGAATAACAGAAAAAAAAGCTTTGCAAATAGCAAAACTTCTTAAAGAATATGTGTGGGGATTTAAAATAAATGATTTACTTTTTGAAAATATAAAAATAATTCAAAAACTTAAAAAATTTGGAAAAGTATTTGCAGATGCAAAATTATATGATATTCCAAATACCGTATCAAATAGTGTGAAAAGATTATCAAAAGCAGGAGCAGATATTATTACCGTTCATGTTTCTGGTGGAATAGAAATGATGAAATCTGCAAAACAAAATGCTGGTCAAAGTAAAATAATAGCTGTGACAGTTTTGACTTCGTTTAAAAAAAATTCTAAAAAAGTTATAAGTCTTGTAAAAAATTCTATTGAAGCTAATGTTGATGGTGTTGTTTGTTCTGGACATGATCTTTCAGCTATTCGTCATATTCCAAATTCACAATCATTATTAAAAATTGTTCCGGGAATTAGACCAATTTGGTATAAAAAGAAAGATGATCAAAAACAAATTATCACTCCTGATGAAAGTTTTAAATTAGGTGCAGATTATTTAGTAATTGGACGTCCAATTTTAGATGCAAAAGATATTGTAAAAGCTCTCTTAAATATTTAAATACTTGTTGCTACGACAAGTTCTGATTATACTTTTTTTTAATTTTAATCTATAGACATTTTTTTTACAGGGTTTCTTTTTTTTAATGTCTTTTTTTAATAGACAAGTTTAAAATATAAAAGTAAAACTCCCCCAGCTACTGGGGGAGTTTTACTTTTATATTTGT
>JBDRFT010000056.1:0-27443 GCA_043818495.1 bacterium
AGAGAGAGAGAGAGAGAGAGAGAGAGAGTTAAAAAAACTGAGTGAAAAATCAGTAGAAATTTTTGAAGAAAATTTTTCAAAATATCCAAAAGTTGATGAGAAAGAAGCTAAAAAAATAGCTGAAAAATGGAATTTTGATAAATTAGGAATAAATTTAATTCAGCGAGAAACAGATGTGATTCTTTATCAAATAAAAGATGAAAAGGAAAGTAATATAGAGCTTGGTATTTTAGATCTAAATTATCAGGAAGAAAAAAATGCAGGAACTCATGCCAGAATAAAATTTTGTACAAGCAAAAAGTTAGGGGTTTATATTGATTGGCGGTCAACACATATTGAAGAAGGATTAGGTTGTGGTGAAAAAAATGCACAAAAAAGAAATTGGTGTAATATTCAACACACAATAAAAGGGTATATATGCGAAGGTGATCAAGAAAAACGTTATTTAATAGTCGTAAATGATACTGGAAAATTTGAAATGGTTAAAGATATAATTAAAGAAGATAAAATATTTTCTAAAAAATTATCAGATATGTTAGTTCGTTATCAAATTTCTAAATTATTTTTAGGAAGAGTCGAACATAAACTTGAAATAGAAAAAAGAACTTGGGATGCTCAAACGGTTGGTCGTAAAAAAGAAATTTATAAATACAAAAGAAGTCAAGAAACAAGTGAATAATCAATACGAAAAATTATTAATAATTTAAAAATTTGATTGGTTGGAGAAAATAAAACAAGGAGGTCGTGCTTCTTCAATGTTTGAGTTTTTTAAAAATTTTATCATTAAAAATTTATTTACCCTGTTAAATAAAAATTCAAATTTAACAAGGTGAAAGTTTAAAAATTTAGAAAATTTATTAACAGAATTTATAACTTTCAACTTTACAAACTTTATAACTTGATAAACTTTTAACTATTTTCATGAATCCAGATTTTTCAATTTTTGAAAAAAAAATAGAAATTACCTTTAAAAATAAGGATATTTTGAGACAGGCTTTTACACATAGGTCTTTTTTAAACGAGCATAGAAATTCTAAATTAGCTCATAATGAAAGATTAGAATTTTTAGGAGACGCAGTTCTTGAGCTTATTGTTACAGAATATCTTTATGAAAAATATCCTAATAATACTGAAGGCGAACTTACCGCTTATAGATCTGCACTTGTAAATGCGATTACTCTTTCAGATGTGGCTTCAAAATTATATATGAATGATTTTTTATTACTTTCTAAAGGTGAAGCGAAAGATACGGGAAGAGCCAGACAAATAATTCTCGCGAATACGATAGAGGCTCTTATTGGCGCCATTTTTCTTGACCAAGGATATGAAATTACAAAATCTTTTATAGCAAAAAATATTTTTAATCTTATCGAAAAAATTATTAAAGAAAAAACTTGGCTTGATGCAAAAAGTAAATTTCAAGAACAAGCTCAAGATTATGAAAGTATTACTCCGATGTATAAAACTTTAAAAGAAGAAGGCCTAGACCATGATAAACAATTTACGGTTGCTGTGTTTTTGAATGATAAAAAAATTGCGGAAGGAAGGGGCAAATCAAAACAAGAAGCTGAACAGGTCGCAGCAAACAATGCTCTTAAAATTAAATTTAATTGAGTTTAATTTTCGCGGAAATATGCGGAATTTAACGCAGAAAAACGCAGAAAAAATTCATAAACAAAGTAATTAAATTAAAAAATATTTGATAAAATAAATTTTTTAATTTGTAATGGTTTAAAAAATATTTAGAAATAAGGATATTTTGGAAAGTGTATAATTACTGCAAATAAATTACTGCAAATAAATTTGACTTTTTATCGACAAAAAAAATTCTTTACATTTTTTTATTTTTAAATTACATTTAAAATATGCGTCTACATAGATTTTATTTAAATAAAAAAATAGAAAAAGAAGTTCATATAAATGATAAGGAACTTTTGCATCAATGGTTAAAAGTTTTTAGATTAAAAGCCAGTAATAGAATTATTATTTTTAATGGTGGGGATATTGAATATGAAGGATATTTTAAAATTCTTAAGAAAAAAGAAGCAGTTTTAATAATTGATAAAGAAAAAAAAGTAGAAAAAAATCAACAAATTGAATTATATTATTTTTGCTCAATTATTAAAAAAGATAAATTTGAATTGATAGTAGAAAAATGTACAGAAATAGGAGTTTCTTTTTTTTACCCTATTCTTTCTGAAAGAAGCGAAAAGAAAAATTTGAATATTGAAAGATTAAATAAAATCGCAAAAGAAGCAGTGGAACAATCTGGAAGAATTATTTTGCCTAAAATCTTCAGTCCAGAATTATTGGAAAAAATAATTTCTGATTTTTCTGATTTTAATGGAAAATTATTTGTTTTAGATTTTGACGGCGCGAGTTTTGCAGAAACTTTTATTAAAAATATAAATAATGAAAATATTCAAAATAAAAATGAAAATGAAAAAACTAGGCAAAAAATAGGTTTATTTATTGGGCCAGAAGGCGGTTGGTCAGATAAAGAAAAAAAATTTTTTAAACAAAAAAAAATACAAAGTATTTCTCTTGGTTCTCAAATACTTCGTGCTGAAACATCAGCAATCGTAGCAAGTGCTTTGATTTTAACAAACGACTATCTTACAAAATACAAAGTTTTGTGTAAAAGTTAAATTTATTTGAGAGTTTATTATATTTTGCGGAAAAAAGCAGAAATTAACACAGAAAAACACAGAAAACACCAAAGATACGGATAAACGCGGATGAAAATGCAACGCGGATAAACGCAGATAAATACAGAAAAATAATAAAATCAACTTTTTTTGTGCGGGCAGAGGTAATCGAAACCTCGACTGATCCTTGGCAAGGACCTGTTTTACCACTAAACCATGCCCGCAATAATTATTAAAATTCTTTTTTTATAAAACTGATATGAAATTCACAAAATTATTTTCATAGTTTATTATATATAAAAAAATAAAAAAAGAAATACTTACTTGCGAATAGAAAAAATAGAATATAGAATAAGAAGAAATAAAAAATAATTATAAATTATGAATTATGAAAAAAAGTAATTTGTAATAAGTAATAATTAAAATCATTAAAACATGAAAACATTAAAACAAAAATTAAAAGGGTTTTCGGCTTTGCCGAAAACCTTTTTTTATTTTTCTCTTATTTATTATGTTTTATTTTTTTTATTTTTATTTTCTTATTTTGTATTTTTTCATAAATCTTGAATCCTGAATCTTAAATCTTTTCTCATAATTTATAATTTATAATTTATAATTCGTAATTTTTTCTCTACCAACTACTCACTACAAACTATAAACTTATTATCAATTACATCTTTTCTAAAACCTGTATTCCTAAAAGATTAAGACCTTTTTTTAAAATGATAGAAAAAATTTCTGTTAACATTATTTTATAGGAAGATTCGGTATTTGTTTTGTCTATAATTTTTTCTTTTGCGTAAAAATTATTAAAAGCTGAAGCAAGTTCAATAAGATATACGGCAATATAATGAGGAGAATATTCAACCCCAGCTCTTTCCACAATTTCTGGAAATCTATAAAACATTTTTTCTAATTGAGTTATTTGTTTTATTTTTAAATTTTTCCAATTAATTTTTTTTATTTTTTCTTCTTTAGCTTTTCGTAAAATTGATCTTGCTCTTGCATATGAATATTGCAAATAAGGTCCAGAATCCCCTTCAAAAGAAATTGATTTATCAAAATCAAAAATAATATCTTTTCCCGCAACTTGTTTTAATATTGAATATTTCAAAGCGCCAATAGCAACTTTTTTATTAATTTCTTCTTTTTCTTTTTCACTTATTTTTTTATCAATTATTTTCTCCGCAACTTTTTCTTTTATTTCTGAAATTAAAGACATCGCGGTAATTACATTTCCAGTACGTGAACTCATTTTTCCTGTAGAAAATTTAAGCATACCATGTGAAATATGTTTTGTTTTTTCTGTTATATTTGGATAAAGAAAACTTAATACTTTTAACATAACTTTAAAATATTCATTTTGTTCATTAGCGGTTATAATTATTGAATAATCTGGTTTAAAAATTTCCTCTTTTTTTTTAGCAACACCTAAATCTTTTGCTTCATATGTTGGAATTCCTTTTGAATTAACAAAAACACGGGTATGAAGTCCATAATTTTCTCCTTTAAAAATAATCGCACCTTCGCTTTTTTGAAAAATATTTTTTTCTAATCCTTCTTTTATAATTGATAATGAATCTTCCGCGACTTCACTTTCCCAAATCATTTTATCAAACTTTGTATCTAAAATTTGATAAATTTCTTCAAAATGTTTAATACTTATTTCTCTGCCCCATTTATACCAAGATAAAATATCTTCATCGCATTTATCTTTCAATTTTTTCTTAAAGTATAAAATATCAAAAATTCTTTTATTAAGATTTTGAATTTCAGTATTAATTTCAATATTTTCTTCATAATTAGACGCGCCTAAATAATAAGCAATGCCTAAAAAAAATATTTTATAATCCAAAGTATCATTTTTTTCAGGTATTTTAATTTTAATATCTTCATTTTTAAAATTAACAATATAATTACCTTTATTTTTAAAACATTCACATTGAATTTTTTTAATACCCCATATTGTTTTTGTAATATGAAGACCAATATCTCCACCATATGATATTCTTTTTATTTTTGCTCCATTATTTTCAATAATTCTTGATATTGATTCGCCAATAGCATTAGACATAAGATGACCGATATGAAATTGTTTAAAAACATTAGGGTCAGTATATTCTATTATTACTTTTTTCCCATTTAACTTTTTGCTTGAACCAAATTTTTTATTTTCTTTTAAGATTTTTTTATTTTGTGAAATAAAAAAATTTGAAGACAAATAAAAATTTATAAATCCTTGACCCGCCGTTTCCACTTTTGAAATTTCTTTTGGTATTTTTTTAATAATTTCAGCAACAATATTTTCCGCGAGTTTTTGCGGATTTTGCCCAATTTGTTTTGCCAGCATCATTGCTATATTTGTAGAATAATCTCCATTAGAAAGTTTTTCAGGATGTTCCAAAATTATTTTAGAAATTTTTATTTCATCTATTTTAAGATTTCTAAGTGCCATTTTTATTAAGTTTTCCAATATATCTTTAATCATTAATTTAATCATACTATAATTTGATAAAATTGAAAATAAAATTTAACATTTAATCGCAATTAATAATTAGTAAATTTAACAAAAAATAAAAAAATCTAAAACAAAAATAAAAAGCAAAAAAGGTTTTCGCGAAGCGAAAACCTTTTTTGCTTGTGAATTTTTTTTATTTTTTTATTTTTTGAAATTTTTTAAACTAATTTTTTTAATTTTTCTCTAAAACAAAAATGTCTACGGAAAATACTAGGTAGTGTTTTCCGTAGACAAGTCTAAAAATATGAAAACTTGGAATCAAAGTTAGATGCAAAGTTGGATATCCAACTTTACATCCAACTTTACACTAAATTGAAAGGCAAGGCCTCTCAAATTTATAAGAAAATAAAAAACTAAAGGGTTTTCGGCGGAGCCGAAAACCCTTTCGGTTTTTATTTTTTGGCCTTTTACATATTACTTATTGCATATTACTTTTTTTTAAAGCAAAGAATCTAATAATTTTTTAAGAGAAACTGTCGCAACTCCAACTACACTATCAGCTCCACCATAATATATAAACAATTTCTCTTTTCTAATTGCAGTTCCACAAGGGAAAACCACATTTGGCGTAATTCCTTTTAATTCATATTCAGTTTCTGGTTGAAATATTGGCTGACTAGCTCTTGCTATAACACTTAATGGATTTTTTAAATCTAAAAGAGCCAGCCCTATTCTATAAGTATGATGATTTGAAGAAACTCCATGATAAAGCAGTAGCCAACCTTTTTTAGTTTTTATTGGAGGAGCTGTAATGCCGACTTTTTCACTATCCCACATTCCTTTTCTTGGTAAAAGAATAGGTGTGGAAATTTCTAATAGTTTTTCATTTTCTAATGAATCAATAAAATCGGCGCATATATCATTGTTTACTCTATGAAGTATTAAAAATTTTCCATTTATTTTTTCAGGAAAAATACAAGCATCTTTATCATCTTTATCTTTTGGAGAAATAAGTATTGGTTCGCTCCAAATCCAATTTTTATTTTCAAAATTTTCAAAAGATATGGTAGTAATAGCAACTCTTGGAGGATTAGTTCCATCATATGCTGTATAGCACATATAAATTTTATCATCTATAAGTGTAAGTCGCGGGTCTTCACAACCAGAATTTCCCGAACGAATTTTTATTTCAAAAAATTTTCTTGGTGTATAAATTGGTTTATCATCTCTTTCATTTATATTAAAACCATCTTTTGAAGAAGCATATCCTATAGAAGAAGTCCAATCATCTGACATTGCTCTATAAAGTATATGAGTTATATTTCCTATTTGAAGCGATGCGGGATTAAAAACTCCATTTGCTTCCCAAGAAAAATTTGGGCGAGATTTTAAAATAGGATTTTTATCATATCTAGTGAGATATGAACTTAAAGCATTTGGCTTCATACTAATTAAAAGGTCATTTAATTTTACTGATGCAATAGCACAAACAGTATCCGCCGCTCCATAATATATTTCTAAAATATTTTTTTTTAACATACTTCCAGAAGGAAAAATTATATTAGGCATTTGTCCAAATTTTTCATAAACTTCAGAAGGAGCAAACATCGGACCCTTTGTCTGTCCTATTATTTTTTTAGGATTTTTTAAATCTAAAAGTAAAGCTTCCACACCAAAAACTAAAACAAAAGGATTATTTTCTCTATGATAATTTTCTATATAACTATAAATAAAAAACCAACCACTTTTTGTTTTTATTGGAACAGCGCCAACTTCAATATGGTCCATTTTTGACCTTCTTGGGTCAAAAATATGAGAATCAATTTCTTTATACCATTTTTCCCAATATTCTTTATTCCACATATCTTCTAATTTATCAAATTCTGCAAAACAAATTTTTTCATGCGGAGGCTTATCGGTATCTACTGATAAAACTGCAATATATTTTCCATTTATTTTTTCTGGAAATAAAACCATCGCTTTGGCATTAAATGGAGTGATTAAATGTTTTTCTTCTATTTTTTTAAAATCTTTTGTAATAGCAAGAGCAATTTTAATTCCTTCCGCATTAAAAGGATAATTTGAAAGCGCTGTATAAAAAATATAAAATTTATTTTCTATTTTTGTAATTCTTGGGTCCTCGCAACCATATTTTTCCCATTCATATTCAGGAGCAATGAGCTGTTTTCTTTCTGAAAAATGAATACCATTTTTACTTGATGTATAACCGATAGAAGAAATGCTTATATTATTTCCAAAATAAGATTCATTTGAAGACATCGCTCTATAAATATAATGTATTTTATTTTTATCTTTTATTGGACACCAATTAAAAACAGCCTTTGATTCCCACGGGTCATTAGTGTTCGGAGAAAGCAGTGGGTTATGTGTTGATTTTTTTATTGTGAACATTTGACCATAGAGTTATAAAGTTTGTAAAGTAAAAAGTTTATAAAGTTTAAAGAAAAAAAATTTAAGAAAAAATTACTTTTTTAATAAAAGGAACAATGCCTTTATTATTTTCTAAATTTTCTAAAAATTCTTTTAAAGGAGTTGTTGCTATACAAATATATTTATCTCCTCCACCATAATAAATAAAAATTTTTTCATCTTTAATTATTGCTCCGCAAGTAAAAATAATTCCAGGCTTCCAATCATTTTCATACCACATATCAGGTTCAAGTATTGGTATAATAGAACGAGCAATTATTTTTGTAGGTTCTTTTAAATCTAAAAGCATTGCACCCATTTTATATTTTTCTGGTTCAGCTAAATCTGTCGCATGATAAAAAACTAACCAGCCTTTTTCTGTTTTAACAGGCGGAGGACCAACACTTCTCATTCTATGATGCCATGTAATTTTTTTATTTGGCATTTTTTGAGGATCTGAACTTACAAAATTGAGACCTTCTGGTCCAATAGAATCTAAATTATCAATATAATCAATTACAACTTTATTTGAATCAATGGCAAAAAGATTGTGTAAAATAGCAAATTTACCATTTATTTTTTCTGGAAATAATACCCAACTTTTATGTCTTTGACCTTGTGGAGAAATGAGTTTTGGTTCACTCCAATTCCATATATTATTTACAAAATCACTTTCTTTAATTGAAGATAAACCAACACGAATATTGCTCCAATTATCAAAAGCATTAAAAGTTATATAGATAGTATCATCAATTTTTACAATTCTTGAATCTTCACATCCACCCCAACTTCCTCCCGAGGGATACATAACTCTATCATATTTATGTTCACCAAGTTTAAATCCAAAATGAGAATATCTTAATGAAAATGCTGGTTCTGGATAAATAAAATCAACATTAAAACCATCTTTTAATAAAGCATAACCAACTTTTGAAATGCCATCTATTCCCATAGCTCTGAATAAAATATGAATATTCCCATCTATATTTACAGCAGTTGGATTAAAAGCACATTCAGACATCCATCCTTTTCCATCAATTATTTTTGGGGAAATTATAGGATTTTTATGATGTCTGCTTAATATTTTAATTTTTTCTTTTGTAAGATTTGAAGAAAAAGGAATATTTAAAGAAGTTGTAAATATTCCAGTATTTTTTGAATACCAATAAATAGTCATTTCATTTTTCATAAAAAATATACCCTTGCAAATAAAATCTTTTTGATATGGGACTTGCTCCTCAAAAATAGGTTCATCTGCGCGCCAAATAATATTATGCGGATTTGACAAAGAAAACATCGCTACTCCTATTTGTATTTTTAATTTATCACCATCTTTAATTGAAGAATCATAAAAAACCAAAATACCTTTTTCGGTTATTTTTGAAGCAATAAATTTTAATTTTTCTTTATCAAAAAAAGCTGGTCTCGGTTTTAATAATGGTTCTTTATTCTTTTTTGTTTTAAGAAAATCTGGAGAAGAAATATTATAAATAGAAGATTCTCCATAATAAATAAAATAATTTTTTTCTTGTTTATAATCAGAAATCACACCACCAATTTCTTTTATTTTTGAAATTGAATTTTGAATTACCCAAATATTTTCTTTTTTAGAAATCGCCCAATAAAGATGTTTATTCTCGCCTTTTTTATAAATAAAAGTAATTATTTTTTTATTATCAATTTTGGAAGAAATTATATTATCAATATTTTCTAGTTTTAATTTTTTTCCTAAAAATTTATTTTTAAAAATAATAATCTCTTTCTTTTCAGAAAAATGGCTTGGGTCATTTTTTTTACTTGAAACAATATAAATATTATCAGGATTTTCTTTTACTCTGCAAAAAATATAATGATTATTATTATTTTCGTAAAGACCAAGAAGAATAATATTTTCATTATTTATATTTTCTAATTCTTTTTTATTTTTTGAAATCATATAATTAAAAAAACTAATACAAAATTTATTAACACAAAAAAACAACTTTTATTTTAAAGGTTGTTTATATTATATTATTTTTAAATATTTTATGCAAATATTTTATGCAAATTAATGAATAACCCCACCCTCTTTTGCACTCTGCTGATAATTTACTCACATAATACCCTGAACTATTTAAAACAGCAAACAACAACGGTGTTAATTTATTCTTGAAAGCACAATGAACTCTTTTGGTATTGTAGAAGATTAAATAATCTTTTAGTTTTTCATTACAAAAAAATCATTTGACATTAAAAGTCAAGTAGTGTATAATAGCATCTAGTTAATTTATTAAAAAATTTAAAAAATAAAATGAAAGAAACAATAAATAAAAAAACAGTTTGGGAAAAAATTAAGGAATCTTTTACTTCGGCTTTAATATCAGCTGGGATTGTCCTTATTGTATTATTATTAATTTATATTCCTTTTAAAATTATACCTGCTATATATGGAAATGGTTCACGTTTTGTTGCCACTACCCTTTATTCTTTACTTATTCCGGGAGATGTAAGTTCAACTTCAACTTCAATTTCAGAAAATATAAATTCAAATGCAAGTTCAACTTTAAAACAAAATAAAAATGATATTATAAATAATAATGACAAATTGACAGAAAAATCAAAAGTTAATTATAAATCGGTGCCTAATTATTATGGCAAATCAGATTTACAAATTACTCTTATCGGAACTGGTATTATTGATTCTGCATCTAAACAATTTATGTTAACAAATTATGCGGGCTATAATGATGAAATTGCTATAAAATTTGAAGTAAAAAATATTGGAACAAATATTTCTGGTGAATGGAAATTGAGAATTAATACTCCTTCAAAAACAACTCCTTATTATGATTCTCCTTATCAAGTTTCTATAAGACCCGGAGACAAAATTATTTTTACAACAAGTTTTAATAGTCCAATAAATACAGGAATTAATACTGCATATATAACAGCTGACCCATTAAATATGATTAATGAATATTTGGAAAATAATAATTTACTTATAGTTCCAATTAAAATAGAAGGGACTTTTTATAGTTATAATAATAATTACAATTATGGAAATAAAGCGGTAATATCAAATCTTCCATATGGTTCTTTATATACTTGGACAAATTTAAATGTAAATTGTTATGCTAATCCGCAAACATCATATATAGGCAGTCCGATTACTTGGTATGCTACGGTTTCAGGAGGAAATGGATATTATTCATATTCATGGGCTGGCTCAGATTTATTAAATTCAAATGAAAGTGCTATTACAAAAACATATTATTCTTCAGGAAATAAAACAGCTTCTATTACAGTAATTTCAAATGGCGTATCAGTGACAAAACAATGTAATGCGTATGTAAATTAAAATAGAATATGGAATGTGGAATAAAGAATATTGAATATGGAATATGGAAAAAAAATTTAGTAATTAAAAAAATTTAAAAAATAAAAAATTAGCAACTAAGCAAAATGGGTTTTCGGCTCCGCCGAAAACCCTTTTGCTTTTTTATTTTTTATTTCTATGTTAATATAATATTATGTTAAATATATTTCCACATTTATTAACATTTAGTGTTCTCTCACCTTTTATATTGAGAGTTGTTTTGGGTTTTATTATTATAAATCTTGGATATTTAAAATTAAAAAAAGAAAAAGAACTTTGGCAAAAACTTTTTGAAATAATAAAAATAGAACCAGCTAAAATTTTTGTAAAAGTTTTAGCTTTTGTAGAAATTATTGGAGGACTTATATTAATAATGGGAGCTTATACTCAATTAATTGCAATAATATTTACCATATTATTTTTTTGTGAAATGGTATTAGAATATAAGGAATCAAATTTAGAAAAAAGAAATCTTACTTTTTATATTTTAATGTTCACAATTTCTTTTTCCTTAATTTTTTTAGGTGCAGGAATTTTTGCTTTTGATTTGCCTCTTTAATTTCAAATTTTTTGTTTGTTTTTATAGGCTTCGTATCTTTTGATAAATTCATCAATATCATCTTTGTGAATTTTAACATCACAATAATTACCTGGATCTCCCGTAATGCGAAGATTTTTCCCTAAATTTGGGCAGTCGCAACTTTTATCTCCAAAAGCGTAATCAACACCAGTGACATTGTTTATTAAGAAGTTTCCTTGATACATCACCAAAATTAACGAAGCCGTCCTTGTCTACTTTAAAAGTTGTTTTTTGTTCAAACGATTTTTCTCTAGATTCCATATGATTATAGTTAAAAAAATTTTAAAATTATTTTTTATTTCCGATAACGTATTAGAATAAGCAGAGAAGCAAAACCCTGGCCAGTTTACTTAAAGAAATGGGGTTATGTTAAAATTAAAAAATTATAGTTACAAAACTATAAAAAGTTATTTATTTTATGTCCGTGATTTTTTGTTTGCATACAGATATATTATACTTATTATCTGTTGCGTTAAATTATTGACTATAATATAAATAACATTACTAATAATTATAACATAAATAAAATTATAAAGTTTATTAAATTGCTAATTAAAAAAATAAAAATATTTAAAATTTTGGTCACTCTCTTTAATGAGAGTGACCAAACTTTTTACCAAATTTTTTATCTCACTATTATTTTTTTTAGTTAGCCACTCTCTCTAAGGAAAGCAACTAAAAATTTTTGTTTTTTTATTTTATTGCTCTCCCTAAAAAATAACTAAACTTTTTTTATTCTTATCAAAGTTGGATGTCGGATATCCAACTCTGAGTTTTCTTTTTTTAATTTTGTCCAAGGCCGGACCTTGGTAAACATTTAATTTAATCTCAAAATAGTTTTTAATTTGAAAGAAATTAAATAAAAAATAAATATTATTAAAATAAAAAAATAAGCAAAATTTAAACCAAAAATATTTCCACCACCATATAATAAATTTATAAGAAAAATCCAAATAATAGCTTCTATAAAATTATTGAAAAGAAAAATTGCCAAAAATATTAAAAAAACTGATATATAAATAGGCAAAATAAACACAGACAAAACAATCAGTAAATCTGAAAAAAATCTAAATGTTTTTATATGAGAATTTGATATCATTTTTATAATTTTAAAAAGTAATTAATTTTTTTAATAAAAGCAATAAACAAATTAAAACTAACTATCATTTTATACATATTATCATATCAAAATGATAGTTAAAAACAATATTTTTTTTAGTTTGTAATTTGTAGAAATAAATTGATATAAGATTTCTCAGTTGGAAAAAAAAATAAAAAAACTTGACAAAAAAATTAAGATATGCTTTACTTGCTTTGAATTCATGACATAAGTTCTTTAAAAATTAAAAAGAAAATGTTGAATTTTAGCATCAAGTTTTAAAAATAATTTTAAAACTTGATGCTGAAATTCAGCAAATTTAAAATAAAAGAGGTGAAAAAAAATGGAAATAGAAAAAAAGGATATTATAGAGACAAAAGAAACCTTAACAAGGATCGCGGACGCGCTGGAGGGGATTGAGAGGTTAGTGCGTGAAGTAAAGGAATATTATATGAGAAAAAAACCTTTCCTTATGCCTTGCTCTTACTCTACAAAATAAGAATCGCGTACTCACCAAAAATCTGCTAGTTAAATTAAATGGGAGAAAAATGCCCCCTCATTTTTCTCCCACCTTCTAAAATGAGAGGCAAGACCTCTCATTTTTTATATATTTATCAAATATCAAATATTAAATATTTTTTACATAGTTCTATTTTTTTTATAAAGGTCAAACAAATAGCAAAATAAAAAAATTCATTATTTCAAAGTTCAGTTGGTGAACTTTAAAATAAATAAAAAATAAAAAAAATAAAAATAAAAATGTCTACGGAAAACACTACCTAGTGTTTTCTGTAGACATTTTTGTTTTAGAAAAAATTGAGAAAAATTAGTTTAAAAAAAATTTAAAAAATAAAAAAAATAATTGTTGTGGGGGTTTATAATTTTTTAACTTTATAACTTTACAAATTTTATAACTTTTTACTATTATTCAACTTTTCAAATTAATAAAAATATGATTAAATTAAATTCTGATAAAAAAAGTGTTTAATAATTTTTAAGGAGAGGTGTCAGAGTGGTCTAATGTACTTCTTTGCTAAAGAAGTGGACTCTTTAAACGGTCCCGCGAGTTCGAATCTCGCCCTCTCCGCAGTTTTGAACGCAGTGAAAAACTGCGGAGAGGAGCAAGCAAACTGCTTTGCTTGCGTGCGAGATTCGAAAGATTTTTCTTTATAAATTTTTATGAACAATAAAAATTTATGGAAAAATACCTGGCTATGTAATAGCCGAAACCGCCCTCTCCGCCAGTTTTGAACGCAGTGAAAAACTGCGGAGTATATTAAAAATAGCTCGAACGGAATTCTTCCCTCGCCCGCCTGTGGCGGGCTCGGGTCGGGAGGGCAAAAAATCCGTGCGGCTTTGCCACAAAAATTAACAATTTCAAGTTTTTTTTAGAGGTGCATTATTTCGTAAATTTGAAGGTAGAAAGCATTTGGTTAAAAGTGGCTAAATCTTTACTGAATTGTCCCAAATACAAAATACCCGACGACACCTATGAGTACGACAATTACTATAACCCAAACTATGTTCATAAAACTTTTTTGATTCATATTTATAAATTTATTAGTTAATAATTTTTATGACTTTATGAAAAAATTTCTTTTTTATAATTAATAAATAAAAATAAATTAAACTAAATTTAAATTAATTATCGACCTTTTTTTTAATAATTTTGATAATTTCTTTTTATAAATTTTTAAAAATAAATTCACAAAACTTTACTATATTATGTCAATACTTAATATTTTAATGCAAATTAAAAAGTTTATAACTTGTAAGAACAACATTTTTGTAAGCGAAAGCGAAGCAAACCAGATTAAATTATAAATTATTAAGAAAGTAATAATTAGACCTGTTGCTTAATAGAAATAAATGTTAAAATATTTCTATGTGTAATTTTAATAAAAATTTTTAAAAAAGTAAATACTATAGCATGATAAATAATAGGAGTCTTGAGTATTCAAGACGGAGATAATCCCAGAATTATTGAGGAGAAGTTATCAGCTATCACTGGGATTAGAATAGAAGAAGAGTAAGATAAAAAGAGCATTTTTGTTTTCTTATTTTAGGAAAACAGAAATGCTCTTTGTTTTTTAAAAATTAAAATTAATTGTTTATAACTTTGTTTACGAAACTTAGTGTAGTAATTATATTTTATAATTTATATTTAACTTTTTGATAAAATTTAAATATTTAAACAAAGTACGGTTGGCGTACTTCGCAAATAGATGACATTACTTAAATATTTTTTAAAATTTATAAAATGTCGCATTATTAACTTTTTTTGTCAAGTTATTTTATTTTTAAAAAAATGATATATTTAAATTATGAGACAATCAATATTGTTTAGTAAAACTCGCAAAGAAGCCCCAAAAGATGAAATATCAAAAAATGCGAATTTTCTTATTCGCGCTGGTTTTATACATAAAGAAATGGCCGGAGTGTATTCGTATTTGCCTTTAGGTTTGAGAGTGATGAAAAATATTGAAAACATAATTCGTGATGAAATGAATAAACTTGGTGGTTTAGAAATGAAAACATCTATAATTCAAAATAAGGAAGTATGGGAAAAAACAAATAGATGGAGCGATGAAATAGTTGATAATTGGTTTAAAACTAAATTAAAAAATGGTACCGAAGTTGGTTTATCTTTTACAAATGAAGAAGCATATGCAAATATTTTGAAACAATATATAAGTTCTTATAAAGATTTACCTATTTACCCATATGATTTTAAAAGTATTTTTAGAAATGAAACTAGAAGCAAATCCGGATTATTAAGAGGAAGAGAATTTTATTGGAAAGCAATGTATTCTTTTTCAAAAGACGAAAATGAACATAATGAATTTTATGAAAAAGCAAAAAAAACTTATATGAATATTTTTAAAAAAGTTGGTATCGGTGATTTAACTTATTTAACTTTTGCATCAGGTGGTTCTTTTTCAAAATTCTCCCATGAATTTCAAACCATAACTAATGCTGGCGAGGACACAATTTATTTTGATGAAAAAAAAAGATTTGCTGTAAATAAAGAAATATATAATGATGAAGTTTTGAAAAGTTTAAATTTAGAAAAAAATAAATTGATTGAACTTAAATCAATTGAAGTTGGAAATATATTTTCACTTGGAACAAAATTTTCCGAGCCGTTTGATTTAAAATATAAGAATGAAAAAGGTGAAGAAAAATTTGTAATAATGGGCAGTTATGGCATTGGTCTCGGAAGATTAATGGGAACAATAGTTGAAATTTTCGCTGATGATAAAGGTCTTATTTGGCCTATTTCTATTGCTCCATTTAAAATTCATATAGTTGAAATTAGTTCAGAAAATAAAAAAGTAAAAAAAAGCGCGGAAAAATTATATAATTTATTTATTAAAAATAATATTGAAGTATTATATGATGATAGAGAAATTCGCGCGGGAGAAAAATTTAATGATTCAGATCTCATTGGTATTCCAATTAGAATAATAGTAAGTGAAAAAGGATTAGAAAAAGGCGAATTTGAAATTAAATTAAGAAAAGACGGGAAAATTTTAAATTTGAAAGAAGGGGAGATTTTGAGTTTTGTTAAAAAATATGAATAATTTTATTCATAAATCATAAATTATAAATCTTAAATCATACTTTAAATTATGTTCAAAAATCTCAAAAAAAAAATAAATAAATATTTATCCAATGATATTGGTATAGATCTTGGAACTACAAATACTTTGGTTTATGTTTCTGGTAAAGGAATTGTTATCAATGAACCTTCTGTTGTTGCTTTAAATCAAAAAACAGGAAGAGTTGTTGCTATTGGAATACAAGCAAAAGAAATGTTGGGAAGAACACCTCCGCATATTATAGCGATAAAACCCTTAGTAGATGGAGTTATTTCTGATTTTGAAGTGACAGAAGAAATGATTACTTATTTAATTAAAAAAGCTGAAGAATTTTCTCCAAAAATATTAGGTCCAAGAGTTGTGGTTGGTGTTCCTTCTGGAGTTACAAATGTAGAAATTCGCGCGGTTAGAGACGCTACAAAAAATGCTGGAGCTCGCGAAGTGCATATAGTGGAAGAACCAATGGCTGGAGCTATCGGTATTCGTTTACCTATAAATGATCCTATTGGAAGTATGGTAATAGATATTGGAGGAGGAACTACGGATATTGCAATTATATCTCTGGGAGGAATTGTTAAATCTAAAAATTTAAGAATTGCTGGAGAAAAATTAAACAATGATATTATTAGTTATATAAGAAGTGAATTTAAAATTTTAATAGGAGAAAAAACTGCTGAAAATATTAAAATTGCAATAGGAGTAGTTGTTCCGGGAGAACATTTAGAAGCTCCAATAAAAGGCAGAGATTTAATTACAGGTTTACCGAGAGAAATTATTTTAACAGATTCTGATGTAAGGGAAGCAATGTCGTTTTCTATTGAAAGTTTAGTGGAAGCTACCAAAGAAGTATTGGAAACTACTCCACCAGAAATTCTTACAGATATTATGCAAAGAGGAATTTTTCTTTTTGGAGGAGGGGCTCTTATTAAGGGTTTAGATATTCTCTTAAATGAATATTTAAAAATTCCAGTACAATTTGTTGATGATCCTTTAACCGCAGTCGCAAGAGGTACAGGTATTATTCTTGAAAATATGGAACTTTATAAAGATTGTTTAATTCAAAACGAAGATGAACTTCCACCCAAAAAATAAAAATTTTTTATTTAAAAAAAATATTTTTTTATTAACTATTATTGTATTTTTTTTAATTATTATTTTTTCCTTATCTTGGACAAGAAATATATTATTTAGCATCGGCTCTCCTTTGTGGATTATTAAAAATAATTTTATTTCTTTTTTTTCTGATAATATTGAAGTTTTAAATTCAAAAACAAAACTTTTAAAGGAAAATGATTTATTAAAAAAACAAATTAAAACAAATGAAAAAAATCAGGTTTTATTTAATTTATTAAAAAATGAAAATGAAGATTTAAAAAAAATTCTTAATATAAAAGACACAAATAAAAATCTTTTACTTTCAGCGGTTTTAGTTAAACCTTTTTTATCTCCATACGACACGCTTATTATAGATGTCGGTTTATTAAATGGTGTAAAAATTAATGATAAAGTTTTAGTTGATGGAAATATTTTTATCGGATATATTTCAGAAGTTTATAAAAGAACATCAAAAGTTATTTTGTATTCATCTCCCGGAGAAAAAGTAAAAATTTTAATAGGTGATAATAATATAGAAAAAGAAGCAATCGGTTTGGGTGGAAATAATTTTAAAGTTGAAGTTCCAAGAGAAATAGAAATTAAAGAAGGGGATTCTATTATTATGCCATCAGTTTCAACTAATATTTTTGGCATGGTGGAAAAAATAGAATTTAAAGAATCAGATTCTTTTCAAAAAATTTTATTCAAAAATCCTGTAAATATAGCGGAGCTTAAATGGGTGGAAGTGTTGATGATGGAATAGGTAAAGTTAAAAGTATAAAAGTATTAAGTATAAAGTATTAACTAAAAAAAGATTTAAGATTTAGGATTTAAGATTTAGGAAAAAAAAATAAAAAGCAAAAAGGGTTTTCGGCTTCGCCAAAAACCCTTTCTGTTTTTTTATTTTTTTTGCTTATTAAGTTTTTTTTTTAAATAAAAATGTCTACAAAAAACACTAGGTAGTGTTTTCCGTAGACATTTTTATTTTCATTTTTTTTGTTTTTTATTTATTTCAAAGTACACCATGGTGAACTTTGAAATAATGAATTTTTTACTTTTTTTAACATTCTTTTTTTATAAAATTATCTTTTTGTTAATTTATTTTTTCTATTTAGTCACTCTCATTGATGAGAGTGACAAGTTTTTTAAATAAAGTTTTTGTCTATGAAAATAAACTTACTTTTTTATAAACTTTTTCATAGACATTTTGTTTTAAGAAAATTAAAATAAAATTATTCTGTCACTCTCATTGATGAGAGTGACCAAATTTTTTACTAAATTTTTTATTTCACTATTGAGTAAAAGCAAACAAAAATTAAAAGGGTTTTTGGCTCTGCCAAAAACCCTTTTGATTTTTTAGTTTTGATGTTTTCTTATTTTTTTCATAATTCACAATTCACAAGCAAAATTCAAAATTTTTAATTTCACACTTTCAACTTTACAACTTTATAAACTTTTTATTTTTTTCTTTTTCTTAATACATTCTTTTATAAAAGCAGTGAAAAGTGGGTGTGGTGTAAATGGTCGTGCTAAAAATTCTGGATGAAATTGTGTTCCAAGAAAAAATGGATGAATTTTTTTTGGAAGCTCCGCTATTTCCATAAGAATATCGTTTGGAGATTTGCCAGAAAAAACTAAACCCGCATCAGTAAGTTTTTTTATATATTTAGGATTAACTTCATATCTATGTCTATGTCTTTCGTCAACAATATCTTTTTGATAAGCTTCATAAGCAATAGTATTTTTTTCTAAACAAGTCGGATAAGTGCCAAGTCGCATACTTCCACCATAATTATTTTCTTCTAGTTTTTTCTTTTGGTCAGGCATTATATTTATAACAAGATTTTCAGAAATTAAATTAATTTCAGCTGTATTTGTATCTTTAAGATTTAAAATATTTCTCGCATATTCTATAATCATAAGTTGCATACCATAACAAAGTCCAAAATAGGGAATTTTATTTTCTCTCGCATATTGAATCACAGCAAGTTTTCCTTCAATTCCTGATTCTCCAAAACCTCCGGGAACAATGATACCGTCAAATTTTTCTAATGCTTTAAAATCTATTTTATGTTTATTCTCGCTTTCATAATCGCGAGAATTTATAGTGTGTATAATTGTTTTTCTATTTAAATGATAAGAAGAATATTTAATTGCTTCAAGAACAGAAACATATGCGTCTGTAAGAATAAAATTTCCCGTATTAAAATATTTTCCAACAATTGCTATGTCCAAACTATCTTTTGTGTTTTTAATTTTATTTGCAAAATCAATCCAATTTTCTATTCCAGTTTCAGTTTTTTTTTTGCGTAAATGCAAAAGCTTTAAAAGAATATAACTAATATTATCTTTTTCAAAATTTATAGGAACATTAAAAATATTTTCAATATCTGGAGCAGAAATAATTTGTTCTACTGGCAAACCACAAGAAATTGCAATTTTTTCTTTTCTTTTATGGTCTATAGGAATTTCACTTCTTGCAATAATGATATCTGGATTTACTCCATATGAGTTTAATTGATGAATTGCATTTTGTGTTGGTTTAGATTTCATTTCGCCTAATTTTGAAGGAATAGGCAAATAACTTACCATAACAAAAGCAATATCATTTGGATGAAGAACTTTCATATAACGAGCCGCTTCTATAAACATTATATTTTGATAATCTCCAATAGTTCCTCCTATTTCAATAACTGTAATATCTGATTTATTTACTTTTGCAGATTTTGTAAATCGATAAATAATTTCATCTCTTATATGTGGAATTGCTTCCACGCATTTCCCATCATATTTAAGAGCTCTTTCAGCCTCTATGACATGTTTATAAATCATTCCCGAAGTAATATAATCATCTTTTGTGAGACTTTTATTTAAAAATCTTTCATAATTTCCCATATCTTGGTCCGTTTCAAGCCCTGAATCAAGAACAAAAACCTCGCCATGTTCAATTGGATTCATAGTTCCTGCATCTATATTTAAATAAGGGTCCACTTTTAGAAGATTTATAATAAAACCTTTTGATTGTAAAAGGGCTCCGATAGAAGAGGTTGTGATTCCTTTTCCAATACCAGACATTACGCCACCAAGGACAAAAATATATTTATGAGTTTTTTTTATTTTATGCGAACTTTTATTTTGTTTTAGATTTAACATATTTATTTTTTAAATTTTATAGATTTTTATAGTTATAATTTTACCAAATTTTTTTAAAAAAGAAATAAAAAAATTAGGGGAAAAATTAGAGGAAAAAAAGCCACACCCTTCGGGTGTGGCTTTTTTCCCTCTAATTTTTCCCTAATTCTTAAACTTTATTCCCTTTCAATTTTCTCAAATTCTTCCCATAAATTATTTTTATTACAAAGTTCAATAAAATTCCAAATTTGTTCAGTTTCATATATATTACGGTTACTTCTATTTTCTTCTGAATATTTTGCTTTTATTAATTCTATACAAGCCTCTTTGGAATTTAAAATTTTAAATTCTTTTTGAAGCTTACTATCTATTACAAATTTAATTAAATCGCTAACTTTTGCATCTTTTATACCAACAACAAAAAAATTTTCCTTGTTTTCTAGCTTTCGAATTATTTTCCAAACTTGCTCTGAAAATTTTCTTTCTTTTTCTAAATTTTCTAATATATTTTTTTCTTGATTTTCCATTTTTTTTTATTTTTTTTATTTTTGCTAAAATTTTCGACCTTATTTTAAGTTTTCAATTTTTACTTTAAAATACGGTTGCTTATGCCCATTTTTTTTGAAATATCTACTTTTTTGTTTATAATGTATTACATTAATTTTTGGAAGTTTTCCTATTTCTTCAATTACTGCTTCAACTTTAGCTCCTTTTATAAAAGGATTTCCTATAATTGTATTTTTACCATCATCCATTAATAAAACTTCTTCAAAAATGACTTTGTCGCCAACTTTTGCTGTATTAGAAAGTTTTTCTATTTTTATAGAATCATTTTTAGAGATTTTATATTGTTTCCCCCCTGTTTTTATTATTGTAAATTCCATAATTAGATATTATCAAAAATTTAATTTTTTGCAAATCAATTTATTACATTTATTACATTTTAATTTAATTTATCAAATGATAAACCTTGCTTATCCTTATTTTATCATCAATTTGGGTCGTATCCAAGTTAATTAAGTTAATTATTTTTTGAGAAGCAATGCTTATTATTAAAGAGCCATTGATCGGGATTGAACCGATGACCTCGTCATTACCAATGACGTGCTCTACCAACTGAGCTACAATGGCGCAATTTTTTAAAAAAAGTAAAAAGCAAATTAATTTATTTTAAAAAAATTTTTAAATTTAGCTTCTTCAATCTCCATTTTTTTTCCATGCCTATAATTTAATAAATGAATACTGCCATGAATAAAAAGAAAAATAATAAAATTTTCATATACCATTTCAAATTTTTTAGCTTCACTTTTAGCTATTTTTTTACAGATAAAAATTTCACCTAAGTTTTTATTGATAGAAAAACTAAGAATATCAGTAGGGGAATTTATTTTTCTATATATATTATTAAGTATTTGTATTTTTTTATCACTTATAAAAATTAAATTTAGCTTATATTTTTTACCAAGTATTTTATTTTTTATTTGAATAAAAGGCAAATGAGGAAGTTTGCCTTTTGTTTTATTTATAATCAAAAATTTTTCCTCCATATTTTATAATTATCCATAATTTATTTCTTTTTTGTTTTCATTTTCATTCTTTTTTGATTTTCTGTTTTATCAGCCATTTTTCCTAATCTTATAAGTTCCTCTATTTCTTTTTTCTTATTAACTGATGATAATTTTTGAATTTTTATTTTATATGGAGAAAGTTTTCTTTTAGAAAATCTTATAGACCTAACTCTAGAAAGTATTCCTGAGTTTTGAACTTTTTTCGTAAAACGCCTAAGCATATTTGTATTATTTTCATTACTATTTTTTTCAATTTCTATATTTATTGTCATATTTTAAATTAAAAGTTAAATTATTTTTAGTATTTTATTTCAAATCAAAAATTAAATCAAAATTGATTAAAAGTTTGACTAAAATAATATTAGCATTTTGTTTATAAAAAGGCAATTTAAAATAGTTATAAAGTTTATAAAGTAGAAAGTTGTAAAGTTAAAAGCTGTAAAGTTAAAAGCTTTTAACTTATTTTAATATTGTTATTATTAAAAATTAACTATATAATTAAACTAATGATAAAAAAATATAAAAATAATTTTATAGAATGGATAGATGTGGAAGTTCCAAAAATAGAAGAGATTAAAAATTTAATGAGTGAATATGATATAAGCTCAGACATTGCTTGTGAACTCCAACTTCCAACATATAAAGAAAAAATTGTCGTGGACAAGAATTATATTTATTTAGTTTTACATTTTCCTACTCTTCGTCATACACATAAAAATAATACTAGCGAGCAAGAAATAGATTTTATTATTGGTAAAAATTTTTTAATTACAACAAGATATGAACATATAGACGCTCTGGAAAAATTTTCTAAAATTTTTGAATTAAATAATTTACTTAATAAAGATATTACAGAAGAAAACGCTATCTACATTTTTTATCATATGATTAAAGAAATTTACAAATCTATGTCTGATGAAATAGATAGTATTGATGATACATTAAAACAAATAGAAAAAGATATTTTTAAAAATAGAGAAAAAGAAATGGTCATTAAAATTTCCAAAGTCAATAGAGACCTTATAAGTTTTAATCATATTATTCTTACACATAGAGATGTTCTTTTTTCTTTAAAAGATACTGGTGGAAAATTATTTGGTGGAGATTTTATTGAAAATTTTTCAAAAATAATAAATGAATATTATAGAATAGAAAAAGTTTTACACAATAATATAGATTTTTTAAAAGAAATTAGAGAAACAAATGATTCTTTACTTTCTTCAAAACAAAATGAGATAATAAAAATTCTTACTGTTATTACTTTTTTATCTCTTCCTTTTTTTATCATTACTGGTTTTTTTCAAATGAATACAATTTACACTCCATTTATAAATAATTCATATAGTTGGCAAATAATAATTTTTGTGGAAATTATAGTAGTAAGTTTATTTTTCCTTTTTGCAAAATGGAGGAAGTGGATTTAAAAAAGTAGAAAGTTATAAAGTAGAAATAAAGATTT
Source organism: bacterium (assembly GCA_043818495.1). GTDB lineage: Bacteria > Patescibacteriota > Minisyncoccia > Phycocordibacterales > GWA1-40-21 > Bog-1340. Next base: position 23,427 of record JBDRFT010000056.1, read on the forward strand.
ATGATTTATGATTTAAGAATAAAATACAAAAATAAAAAACATAATTAAATTTAAAATTATTTGTTTTAAATATTCATTCATTTAAAATTTATCCCTGTTAAATTTGCTTCGCAATTATTTAATGAGGTAAATTCAAAATTTGAAATTCAGTTTAAAAATTATTAATTTCACACTTTATAAACTTTCAACTTTATAAACTTTATAACTTTTCAAAAAATGTTTAATATTTTTAAATTATTTAAATTAAATAAAAATAAAAAAAATAATTTTCCTATTTATCTTTATAATACGCTTACAAAGAAAAAAGAATTATTTAAATCCATTAAAAATGGGGAAGTTTTATTTTATCAATGTGGACCGACTGTTTATTGGACACAACATATAGGTAATATGAGAGCAATGGTTATATCTGATTTAATAAATAGGACTTTTAAATATTTTAATTATAATGTTAAATTTGTTCGCAATTATACTGATGTCGGACATTTTACATCTGACCAAGATGAAGGCGAAGATAAAATGGAAAAAGCTTCTAGGCAAGAAAATATTTCTCCAAAAGAAATTGCGGAAAAATATATAAAAGTTTTTGAAAATGATATTAAAGAATTAAATACTCTTTCTCCCAATTTCAAACCAAGAGCTACAGAATATATAGATGAAATAATTGATATGATTCAAATTATGCTTGATAAAAATTTTGCTTATTCTACAAATTTAGCAATTTATTTTGATATTTCAAAAGCAAAAGATTATACAAAATTATCTAAACAAAATTTAGAAGAAAATATCTCTGGCGCAGGTTCTGCTGATGTAGAAGATATGCAAAAAAAACATCCTGCAGATTTTTCTGTTTGGTTTTTTAAAGCAGGCACACATAAAAACGCTTTACAATTTTGGGAATCACCTTTTAAATCTTCTCTTGTTCAAAAAGGCGAAGGTTTTCCGGGTTGGCATATAGAATGTTCCGCAATGATAAGAAAAATTTTAGGAAAAACTATTGATATTCATCTGGGAGGAATTGAACATATTCCAATTCATCATACAAATGAAATTGCTCAAAGTGAAGCTGTAAATAATGTTCCACTTGCGAATTATTGGTTGCATAATGAATGGCTTACTGCAAATAATAATAAAATGGCAAAATCAGAAGGAATGAGTTTTTGTTTAAATGATATAAAAGAAAAAAAATTTAATCCCCTAGTTTTAAGATTTTTCTTTTTACAAGCACATTATCGTTCACAACAAAATTTTACATGGGAAGCATTGTCCTCGGCTCAAAATGGATATAAAAATTTATTAAATCATATTTTTTTACTCGGAGATAAAATTGGAATAATTGATGAAAAATTTAAAAAAACTTTTTCAGAAAAAATTGCAGATGATTTTAATATTCCACAAGCTTTTGCTGTTTTATTTGAAATGTTAAAGTCCAATATTTCAAATGCTGACAAACTTGCTACGGCATTAAATTTTGATAAAGTTCTTGGTTTAAAATTAAATGAAGAACAGAAAGGAAAAAAAGAAATAGAAATGCCCATTGAAATAAAAATTCTTATAGAAGAAAGGGAAAAAGCCAGAAAAGAAAAAAATTGGTCAAAAGCTGATGAATTAAGAAATAAAATAAAAAATTTAGGATATGAAGTAAAGGACGAGAAATAGTTTGTAGTTGTTAGTGAGTGGTGAGTGGTGAGTAGGGGAAAAAATTATGAATTATGAATTATAAATATTTTGTAAATAATTTTGAATTTTTAAACTGAAACTGAATAAATTTTATTGATTGAATGTTTTAAACAAATAAAAAAATATTTGATAATTAACAACAATTTTATAACTGTGTAGCGGTTATATATTAAATGAAAGTGAACACCTAATTTTTAAGTATTTTTAATAATTTATGTATATCTATAATTTTTGTATCTTTACCTAAACTAAATCTAAGAACTGATTTTGCTCTATCATTTATTTTTTTTTCATCCATTTCTATTTTTTGAGCTATTTTTTTAACTACAATAGATTCTCCAGTTCCAGAAGCACAAGCACTTGAAGATGAACAAATTATTCCCGCTTCATCTAATCTAAAAACTAACATTTCTCCATCTAAGTCTTGCCCTAATATAGAAATATTTATATTATTTGGAAGTCGCTCTTTTGGATGACCATTTATTATGACATTCGGGATGAATTTTTTGACTTTGTTAAAAAACTCATCCCGAATTTTAACAAGTCGCTTACTTTCTTTTTCTTTTCTTTTTTGTGCTAATTCACAAGCCTTTGCAAAACCCACAATCAATGGAATATTTTCTGTTCCGCTTCTTCTATTATTTTCTTGCCCTCCTCCAAACATCATTGTTTCAATTTTTATTCCATCACGAACAAAAAGAGCCCCAATACCTTTTGGTCCATACATTTTTTGAGCATCCAAAGTCATAAAATCAATTCCAAGTTCTTCTACATTCATATTCAAATAAAGTCCTGCTTGAGAAGCATCTATATGTAAATAAGGAAAACTTATTTTTTCTCGTCCAAATTCTTTTCTTTTATGTCTAATTTCTTTTATAATTTCTTTTATAGGTTGAATAACTCCAATTTCACTATTTGCATAACCGATAGACACGAGTATCGTTTGTTCTGTAATCATTTCTCTCAAATTTTTTGGATTAACTAATCCAAATTCATCAACTTTTAAATAACTTACAAACGAACCCCTTTTTTCCAATTCTTTAAAACATTCCAAAATAGAACCATGTTCAATTTCTGTAGTTATTAAATGAATTTCAGAATATTTTTTATTTTCTTTTCTTATAAAATTTATTAAACCAAAAATTGCTAAATTATTTGCTTCTGTTCCTCCTGAAGTAAAAATAATTTCTCTACTATGAGCGTTAATAAAATCGGCTATTTTTTTTCTACTATTTTGTAAGATAATTTTTGCTTTCACCCCCATAGAATGTATAGAACTCGGATTAGCAAATTCATTTGACCAATACTTACTCATCGTAGACAAAATTTTTTTATCCACAGGTGTTGTAGACGCATTATCTAAATATATTTTTTTCATAAAAAAATAATAGCAATTTAAATGCTTTCTTACAAACAAAAATTAGTATAAAATTAGCTTGCCTGCCTGCCGAAGCTTCGGCGCAGGCAGGTAGTTTTTTAGCTTGCCTGCCTGCCGAAGCTTCGGCGCAGGCAGGTAGTTTTTTAGCAAAAACTCATTAAAACATTAAAAAATGAAAACAAAAAAAACAAAAAAGGTTTTCGGCGAAGCCGAAAACCCTTTTTATTTTTTATTTTTGTTAATCTACGAGCACATAATCTATTTGTCTTTTATCTAAATCTGCCGAGACAAGTTTAATTTTTATTTTTTGTCCTAGCGAATATTTTTTATTTGTTTTTTCTCCAATTATAGAATAATTTTTTGCATCAAGTTTATAAAAATCATTATTAAGAGAAGAAAATTTTATCATACCTTCAACTTTTGTTTCAATGTCTTCCGCATAAATACCCCATTCAGTAACTCCTGTAATTATACCATCAAAAATATTTCCAATTTTATCTAACATAAATTCTATTTGTTTATATTTTTTTCCATTACGTTCTGCTTCGGAAGCTTTAATTTCTTGTTCTGTGCTATGCAAGCAAGCCTTTTCATAAAAAATTAAATTTTTTTCTGCAACATTTTCTTTTATAAGAATTTTTTGTAATATTCTATGAACCAAAAGGTCTGGGTATCTTCTAATAGGCGAGGTAAAATGTGCGTAATATTCAAAAGCTAATCCAAAATGACCAATATTTTTTGTTGAATAAATTGCTTTTGCCATTGAACGAATAGCTGTTGTTTTTACAAGTGCTTCTTCAGCTTTTCCTTCTACTTGAGCAAAAAGCGCTTGCATATCTTTTCCTGTAACATTTCCAGTTTTTCCAATAATAAGTTCATGACCTAAAGCTTTTACAAAAATGGCAAGTTCGGCGATTTTTTCTTTATTAGGAAGATTATGAATACGATAGGGAAGGGGA
>JBDRFT010000057.1:0-5299 GCA_043818495.1 bacterium
GATTATGACCTTCATTGCGAAGGGCTTCTATTCTATCCCGCTTTTGTTGATTGAGGTGCGAGAAATTTCCTCTTTTCTTTTTTTGTTTTTCCATACAATTTATATTGTAATAAATTGCATTTCAAAAAGGAATTTTCCTTAGAAATATAAAAAAAATTTTTTTATAAGCTTGGTGGAAAAAAATCGCTAATTTAACAAAAAATAGAAATTATTATAAATTTCTACCTTAAACAAAAATGAAAAATTTTTCTTTTCCCAAAATTCAAAATATGATTCGAAACGATATTTTTATCAGGTTCTTTGGTAATTTTTAAACTCGTAGCGAAGCCACTCAAATTTTAAGGGCTTGCCGTCGCCGTCGCAGGCGGCAAAATGCGTTCGAACTATTTTAAGAATAGAGACTCGGCTATTACATAGTCAGGTATTTTTCCACAAATTTGCTTGTCAGCAAATTTGTAAGGAAAAATCTTTCGAGTCTCTCACGCAAGCAAAGCAGTTTGCTTGCTCTCCTGCACAAAAAACTACTTGAAGGCAGTTTTTTGTGCCGGGAGAGAGAATCGAACTCTCATGAATTTCTCCGCACGATTTTGAGTCGTGTGCGTCTACCAATTCCGCCATCCCGGCATAATTTGAGTATATAATTTTATAAGTAAAAATCAATTGAAACAGAGTTATAAAGTTTGTAAAGTTAAAAGTTATAAATAAATTTAAAATTATGAAAAAATAAAATTAGAAAAATAAAAAAGCAAAAAATAAAAATAAAATCTTTTATATACATTTCAGACGATCGTCTGAAATGTATATAAAAGATTTTATTTTATTTTTATTATTAATTTAGTTTTTTAATTTTTTTTCAACTTTAAATTTTACTAAAAAGCTATTTTAACACATTTGTATTTTTATGTTTTTTATTTTATAATTTTAAACTAGTTTAGATAATAACAAAAATAGAAATATCTTACAAATTTAATAAAAAAATTTTAATAAATATGAATAAACAAAATAAAATTATTATAGGAATTGTAGTCATAATAATCGCCATTTTTATTTTTTTAGTCGGGTTTAAAGTTCTTGGGAAAAAAATCCCAAACAATATTTCTATTTCTTACGATAATTTCGCTCAATGTTTAACAGAAAAAGGGGCTGTAATGTATGGAGCGGAGTGGTGCGCTCATTGTCAGGAACAAAAAGCAATTTTTGGTAATTCTTTTAAATTTATTAAATATGTGGAATGTTCCGACAATATACAAATTTGTATAGATAGAGGAATACAAATTTATCCAACATGGCTTATAGGAACAAGCACAAAAATAGAAGGCTCTGATAAAAACAAAATAATAAAAGAACTTTCAGAGATTACGGGATGTGAGAAATAAATATGAAAAAAATAATTATATCAATTATAATAATTTTAGCCCTAATCTTTATGGCATTAATTTTTGATTGGGGAAGAAAAAGTGAAAAATTATCAGAGTTAAATAATATTATAGATGAAAATATAAATGAAAATTATTTATCAAATACAATAATGCCTATTATAGTAGATAATATTAAAGATAATCAAATAGTTTCAAATCCTATAAAAATAGAAGGTCGGGCAAAAGAGTTTTGGTTTTTTGAAAATTCTTTTCCAATAGAATTAGTGGATACAAATGGAAATATTTTAGCGACAACAACGGGACAAGCTCAAAGTAATCAATCTCTCGTAGATTTTATAAATTTTACAGCTGTTTTAGAATATATTAAATCTACAAGCACAAGCCGAGCATTGATTGTTTTAAATAATTATAATACTTCGGGAAATCCAGAATTTAATAAATCAATTTTTATTCCTGTAATTTTAAAATAGTTTTTAATTTTTAGAAATAATTTTTAGCATTAACTTTAAAAAAAATGATTATAAAAAAAATTAAAAATATTTTTTTCACATTACATAAAAATAAAAAAACTCCACTTTTTATATTATATATTCTAGGTTTTCTTTTTGCTTTTACTTTAGCTATGCCTGCTTATATAAATTCAAGTTTTTTAAAAAGTTTAACTAATGAAAAAGATATTGGTATTTTTTACACCACCGGCGCAATTTTTGCTTTAATTTTTCTTATTTTTATTCCTAAAATCTTAAAAAGATATGGAAATTATAAAGTTATTTTATTTTTAGCAATATTATATTTTTTGAATTTTTTAGGACTAGCTTTTTTCCAAAATCTTTTTCTTATATTATTTTGTTTTATAATATCTGGGTCAATGGCGATTGCTATTTATTTTTGCATTGATGTTTTTATAGAACATAATTCTTTAAATACAAAAACAGGTGGCATAAGAAGTATTTATCTTACTTGTATAAATTTAGCTTGGCTTTTTTCTCCTTGCCTTGCTGGAATTATAATTGGTGAATCTTTTTATAAAAAGATATATTTTATTGTCGCTTTAATAATGGTTCCAGTAATTTTAATTATTTTGTTTAATTTAAAAAATTTTAAGGATCCTGAATATAAAACTTTTAATATATTAGAAAATATAAAAAGTATTAACACCATAAATAAAAATATTAAAAAAATTATTATTTCAAATTTTTTATTACAAGTATTTTTTTCTTTTATGGTTATTTATACTCCAATTTATCTAAATCAATATCTAGGTTTTAGTTGGGGAACTATTGGAATTATGTTTTCTATAATGCTTTTGCCTTTTGTTCTGATACAAATTCCTTTAGGATATTTTGCAGATAAAAAAATCGGAGAAAAGGAAATTCTTACATTAGGTTTTATTATTATAGGTATTTTTACTGTTATAATACCTTTTATTTCCAATAATTTTATTTTTTGGACTATAATATTATTTATGACTAGAATTGGTGCAGCTATGATAGAAGTAATGAATGACACTTATTTTTTTAAAAATGTAAGTGATAAAAATTTAAATATAATAAACTTATATAGAATGGTTATTCCATTATCTTATATTATTACTCCAATAATTATTACAATATTGATGTTTTTTATACCTTTTAATAGTATTTTTTATATTCTTGGATTATTAATGTTTTTTGGTTTGAGATATAGTTTAGGGATAAAAGATACAAAGTAAAAAAGATTTAAGATTCAGGATTTAAGATTTAAGAATAAAATGAAAATTAATTTTTTAGGTAAAATAAAAATATGTTTTTTATTTTTACTTTTATTTGCGAATGGAATAATTTTCTATATTGTTTTTATTGAGAGTCAAAATAATTTTTTAAAAGTTTCATTTTTGAATATTGGGCAAGGTGATGCTATTTTTATAAAGTCATCAAATGGAAATCAATTTCTTATTGATGGAGGTCCTGATAAAAATATTTTATCTGCGTTGGGAAGAGTAATGCCTTTTTATGATAGAAAAATAGACGCAATTCTTACAACCCATCCAGACCAGGACCATATAGGAGGAATTCCCGAAATTTTAAAAAAATATTCCGTTGGAGAATATATAGATAATGGCGCAACTTCCAGCTCAAAAACTTTCAAAGAATTAAAAAATGAAATTTCTAAAAAAAATATAAAAACAGAAATTGTAAGAGCTGGTGAAATAATAGACTTTGGTGATGGAACATTTTTAAAAATATTATATCCAGTAAGTGAGCCCGAAGGAACAGACACAAATAAGTATTCTATTGTGGCTAAACTTTATTATGGCGATTCAACTTTTTTATTTACAGGAGATGTGCCAACAGATATTGAAATGTATTTAGCAAAAATTAATGGAGTAGAATTAAAAAGTAATGTTTTAAAAGTAGCTCATCATGGTTCAAAAAATTCTCTTTCTCCGGAATTTTTGTCTGCTGTGGCTCCTGAATATTCTGTAATTTCCGCAGGAAAAAATAATCGTTACGGTCATCCTCATAAAGAAATAATAGATTTTTTAAATAGTATAAAAACTAAAATATTAATCACATATGAAATTGGAGACATTAATTTTGTTTCTGACGGACAAACTATTAGTATGAAGTAAAACTCTTTACAATTTTTAACAATTTAAAAAATTATTTTTTTATTTTTTAAAATTATTTTTTTATTTTTTAATTTGCCAAAACAATTTGTCAGATAATCTAGTCTTTTAAAAATTAATTTTTATGCTAATATATTTTTATAATTAAAAATTAATTAAACAAAAAAATGACTCTTTATACACAACAAGATAAAAATATTAAAAAAACTTGGCTTTTAATGGCTGCTTTTTTAGCTATTATTATTAGTCTTGGGTATTTTATAAGCTATTATTATAATAGTCCTGGTATTTTATATTTTGCAATAATTTTTAGTGTCCTAATGAATATTATAAGTTATTGGTATTCAGATAAAATTGTTCTTAGTATATCTCATGCTTTAGAAGCGAAACACGATGAATATACTGACTTATATCATATAGTAGAAAATCTTTCTATCACTGCGGGTCTTCCTATGCCAAAAATTTATATAATTAATGATGCTTCTCCAAATGCTTTTGCCACAGGAAGAAATAAAGAACATGCTGTTATTGCTGTAACAACTGGACTTTTACGAATTTTAAATAAAATAGAACTTGAAGGAGTTGTCGCACATGAACTCTCTCATATAGGGAATAGAGATATTTTATTATCTACTGTAATAGTTGTGCTTATTGGTTTTATTTCAATATTAGCAAATATATTTACACGTGGATTATTTTTTGGCGGAAGAGATAGAAATGAAAGAAGTGGCAGTATAATTATGATTATTGGAATTATATTTGTAATTCTTTCTCCAATAGTCGCAACTCTTATACAACTTGCTATTTCTAGAAAAAGAGAATTTCTTGCAGATGCTTCTGGCGCGCTTCTTACAAGATATCCTGATGGACTTGCTTCTGCTTTGCAAAAAATATCAAGCGCGAATATTCCAATAAAAAATCCAAATACTGCCACGGCGCATCTTTATATTTCAAATCCATTTGGAAATACTAAAAAAATAATGTCACTTTTTAGCACGCATCCTCCAGTAAAAGAAAGGGTGGAAGCTCTTATGGGAATGAAGAGAAATTGAGATTTAAGATTTAAGAAAAAAAATAAAATAAAAACTAAAAACCAAAAAAAAACTGCAAATAAAAAAATATTTGGTTTGAGTTTGATAATTAACAAAATAAAAAAATAATATTCCTTACCACTCTCCCTAGGAAAAGCAATAAAAAAATAAAAGAAAAAAAATGGTTGCTCTCCCTAGGGAGAGCAACCGAATTAAAAAAAATAAATTCACCCACACACCAAATTAGAACAAATTTAATTATAATTACACAGATTAAACAA
>JBDRFT010000058.1:0-4507 GCA_043818495.1 bacterium
CTATTAAGAATTTGAGGATTGATTGATAAGCCTCCTCGCCAAAGACCTTTGATTTCATCAATTTGAGTTACCTTTAAGAGAATCTCCGAGGTAAGCAGTATTCTTTTTTCGAATCTTTCTTTCATATATTTGTTATATATACGATTATATACGATTATATCTGATAAGTAAAGGGATATCCCATAGACACAGATATTATAAATGATTTGACATGACAATGGGGGCTGACCACATTTCCCCCCACACGGAAAAAATCAAGAATTTAAAAAACAAAAATCAAAGTTATGATCTGCGAGAAAAACAAACGCCACGATCACCGTCACGATGGTCGGGAGGGCCCAACCATCTTCTTTTACACCATCCACGCTGGAACAACCGAGAGCCACAAGATAACCGTTAGGGCTCTGAGACGCAGTCCAAGTGTACGTATCTTCAAGCAAGCGCCCACAACCCCAATGATCATAATCAGAATACATAGTAAAATCGTAAATAACCTCTGATATAGTTTGACGGGTTAATTGAGTAATTTTTAGTTTGGAAAGTGGTTCTACTATCTTTTGCCAATCTTCGCTCATAAGTCTTACCAGCTCGTTCTTCTTAGATTCAAATTCAGCTATTGCTTCTGAATACACGTTAGGCAATTTCATTCCCTTAAAGACTTCTTCTTTTAATTTATCTATGATGACTTCAGTCTGTTCAATATAATTTTTATTCAAACTTTCTGGAATCACTTTTTTAGAAACTAAAGCCCACCCAGAACGTGGTGCATCTTTTTCGTAACTTTCCCCCATAAAATTTTCCCATTTATCTGAAAAAAGTAATTTTCCTTTGTTAGCTTCTTGCCATCTTTTTTCGATAATTACTTTTATAGCTTTTAATGACAGTGGCTTTCCGTCAGCTGTTTCACTCACACGCAATATAAGCATCTGATTGAGCTTTCTTGCCTGTTCAAGTTCTTCGATGGCAAACGGAATTCTTGGAACTTCTGTCATTTGTATACCAAATGTCTTTTCAATCTCCTTTGGACCGAACACATTATACTCGTAAAGTTTTTCAATAGCTACCTCTATCTGCTCTGTGACCGATCCTTCCATTTTTGTTTTTAATATTCTCTTAATTCTCTTGGCTTCGATTTCTCCAACTTTCCAAATTTCTTCAGAAGGAAAAGCTTTAACTCCCCCTTCTTTAATAGCGTTGTTCCATCTTTTCTGATACAATTTTTTACTTGTTTCGTATGAATTTTTCATAACATTATAAATAATGTCAGAAGAGGGGATATTATAGCGAGGCCTTTCATTATCGTTTATATGCCACAGTACCTTTTCATAAGTACCATCGAGAGTGAGCATATCATCGTTATGATCATTAAGTGCTATTTTCAAATAAAATTTAACTAAATTTTCTATCTCTTTTTCTTCAAATGGTCTTATTGAAGGACCAATACCTTCCATCCAATCTTTAAAATTAGAATATATCATTCTGTCTTCTTTGGACCCCATTCTATTAAAATCTTTCTGAAAAAGAAAATGGAGTTTTTCCCATTCTTCTTCAGAAAGTATTAGTTTTTTTTGAATATCTGTTCATATTCTATCTTTACCTCCTCTTTTGTTTTTGGTACATCATTATATTCACAATATTCACTACTATCTCCAATAAAAGAACAAATTGCTTTATAAATTTTATTAATTTCCCTCTTTTTTAATTCTAATTCATTAATTTGATTTAAATTTTTTTCCATTTTTAATATTTATTTAAATCCTAAATTCATCCTTTAATTAGGACTCAATATTATTTTTAATAACACCATTTGCTTTTGCGACGTCAAAAGCGGTGCGATAACTTAAAAATTGCTATAAACAATGGGGAAATGGCGGGGAAATGGGGTCAGCCCCCATTCTTTTTAGGTCTACCCGCTTTTCTTTGAGTCTGAAGAAAATGGGGGCTGACCCCATTTTTAACGGATTCTTTTGCGGTTTTGATTCGTGTGGCTCCGCCACCTTTTCGGATTTTCGCGGAGGAACTTCCTCGCCCCCGCAGGCGGCGAAATACGTTCAAACTAATTCAAGAATACTACACCAGAAAAGAAAAGTCAAAAAATTTTCCTTTCGTGAATTTTCCTTTCTGGTGCACTCGGTAGGAATCGAACCTACAACAACAGTTCCGAAGACTGATGTGATATCCATTTCACCACGAGTGCATTACTGATTATTGATAATACCTTTAAATTAGCAAAAAATCAAAAAAAATAATATAATTTACTAATGAAAAAAAATATGGAAAAATATGGTCCAATACCAAAAGAAATTTTTGATATTTCACAAAAACTTAAAGAAGCGGGTTTTTCAGCTTATTTAATTGGTGGTTGTGTCCGTGATATTTTATTAAATATAAAACCAAAAGATTGGGACTTTACTACAAATGCAAAACCCGAAGATATTATAAAAATATTTCCAAATAGTTTTTATGAAAATATTTATGGAACTGTTGGTATTGTAAACGAAAATTTTTCAGACGAAACATTAAAAGTTATTGAAATAACTCCTTATAGACTTGAAGCTGAATATTCTGATAATAGAAGGCCTGATAGTATTATTTTTAGTAATAATTTAGAAGATGATTTAAAAAGAAGAGATTTTACTATAAATGCTATTGCTTTAAATATAGAAGAAAAAATTGAAGAAGAAATTGAAAAAGAAATAAAAGAAAAAAAAGAAACAAAGGATCATTTTTATAAAGGACATATCATAGATCTTTTTAATGGACAAGAAGATTTAAAAAATAAAATACTTAAAACGGTTGGAGATGCTAATGAAAGATTTCAAGAAGATGGTCTTAGAATATTACGTGCCGTGAGAATAGGAAATTATGCCGGTTTTGAAATAGATAAAAATACAGAAAAAGCTCTTATAGAAAAATCTTATTTGCTTTCAAAAATTGCAAAAGAAAGAATTCGTGATGAATTTGTAAAAATTATTATGTCAGATGAACCAATGCGTGGAATAAAATTTTGTTATAAATTTAATTTATTAAAATATATAATTCCAGAATTAGAAAAAACTATCGGAATAGACCAGGGTGGTGCACATAAATTTGATATTTGGGAACATTCTTTAAAAACTTTGCAATACGCGGCTGATAAAAATTTTTCTTTAGAAATTAGACTTGCCTCGCTTTTGCATGATATTGGAAAACCAAAATCAAGAAGAAGTGGAGACAAAAAATGGACTTTTTACGGACATGAAATAATTGGTGCGAGAATGACAGAAAAAATTTTGCAAGATTTGCGATTCCCTTCAAAAATTATTGAAAAAATAATTAAACTTGTTAAAAATCATATGTTTTTTTCTGATACAGAACTTATAAGTTTATCTGCTGTTAGAAGAATAGTTGCGAAAGTTGGAAAAGAAAATATTTGGGACCTTATGAATTTACGAATTTGCGATAGAATAGGAATGGGCAGACCAAAAGAAAATCCTTATAGATTAAGAAAATATTATGCGATGATAGACGAAGCAATTCGTGCACCTATCTCCGTTGGAATGCTTAAAATTAATGGTAAAAAAATTATGGAAATAACAGGCGAAATTCCTGGTCCAAAAATTGGTTTTATTTTAAATGCATTACTTGAAGAAATTCTTGACAATCCAAAATTAAATACTGAAGAATATTTAAACAAACGCGCGATTGAGCTGATAAAACTTCCAGAAAAAAAGTTGCGTGAAATGGGCGAAGAAGGAAAGAAAAAAAAAGAAGAAGAAAATGAAGAAGAATTAAAAAAAATTAGAGAAAATTATAAAGTGAATTAAATTTTTTGCTTATGAAATTCTTATAAATTAATTTTTTTCGGTTAAAAAATAATTTTTTCTTTTTTTGAGAAGCGTCGCTTCTCAAAAAAAGAAAAAATTATTTTTCAACCGAAAAAAAGATGGTTTTTTAAAAAGTAAAAAAATAAAAAATAACTAACTAAAAAGAAATAATTTTTTGCGAAGTTCTGTAAATTTTTTGCTTTGCAAAAAATTTACAGAACTTCGCAAAAAATTATTTCTTATGTTATTATTTTTTTATTAACGGAGTGTAGTGTAACGGTAGCATTCGTGCTTTGGGAGCATGCGATCCGGGTTCGAATCCCGGCACTCCGACAAAATGAAAAAATTATTTTTAATAATAATTTATTCATTTGTTGGAGTGAGCAAGCAAACTGCTTTGCTTGCGTCCGGGATTCGAAGCCCCATTAGTTATATTTTATGAGTGCAACGAAATAAAATATCTAATGGGGATACTGGTCGTGTAACGACCGAAATTCCCGGCACTCCGACAAAATGAAAAAATTATTTTTAATATTAATTTTTTCATTTTGTCGCAATTACTGAACGAAGCTCGAACCTTTTTTGAACGGAAAATGCTCGATTAGCTCCGCTCCGCGTTTCCGCCCGCCGAACTTCGGCGAGCAAAGCAAAACAATTTTCTTTCAATTTTTTAACGCCCGCCCGCCAAATTTTTCTTAAAA
>JBDRFT010000059.1:0-15493 GCA_043818495.1 bacterium
CACAAAAACCAAAAACCAAAACTACAAATTACAAAGGTCAGACATATGTAGACCTATTATAGCCCTTATATTAAGATTTCATTTTGATATATTTTGATAAATCTCGGCACACAAAAATATATACATTTCAGACGATCGTCTGAAATGTATATAAAATATTTTTTTTTATTTTTTTACATTTTACTACCAAGGCCGGGCCTTGGAGCAAACAGCCTTGGTACTAATAAAAGCAAAGACAAAAATTAAAAGGGTTTTCGGCGAAGCCGAAAACCCCTTTAGTTTCTCTTTTTTTGTTTTTATGTTTTCATGTTTTAATGATTTTATGTTTTAATGTTTTCATGATTTCTATCAAATATCAAATATTAAATATTTTTTGTTTTCTTAAATCTTAAGTCTTTTTTTACTTTACAAACTTTACTCCCCACACCAATTATTTTTTAAATAAAAAATAATTGGTGTGGGGTTTATAAACTTTTTAATTTATGCGACTTTATAGTATAATATTTAAATAAATAAAATGAAATTAAAATTTAAAGCAATAAAAAAAGATGGGGGTAAATATGAAGGGGTAAGAGAATCTAATAATAAATTTACTCTGTATGAAGAACTTAAAAAAGAAGGGGATACGCTTATATATGCTTTTGAAATAAAAAAATCAAAATTTGAATTCCTCATTCTTTTTTTAAGTCCTGTGCCAGAACATCAAAAAATAATTTTTGCTAAAAATTTAGGCTCTATGATAAATGCGGGATTGCCTCTTGCTAAAGGACTTAATATTTTAGAAAAACAAATTACTAATAAAAGATTTTTTAAAATTATTAAATCATTAGAAATAGAAATTAGAAAAGGTGAATCTTTGAGCAAAGCTTGTTCTGAATATCCTGATGTGTTTTCAAAATTATTTGTGTCTATGGTGAAAGCGGGAGAAGAGTCTGGAAAATTATCTGAGTCTTTGCAAATTGTCGCAAATCAAATAGATGGAAGTTATAAACTTAAACAAAAAATAAAAGGTGCGATGATATATCCCGGAATTATTCTTTGTTTAATGATTATTATAGGAATACTTATGATGATTTTTGTTGTTCCTAGTATTACTACTACTTTTAAAGAATTGAAAATAGAACTGCCTTTACTTACGAGAATTTTAATTAATACAAGTGATTTTTTAAAAAATAATACCACATTGATTTTATTTGGAATTATATTAATTTCTACTATTTTTTATTTATTTTTTCATTCAAAAATTGGAAAAAAAATTTTTGATTTTATAATTTTAAAACTTCCTGTTATTGGAGAACTTGTGAAAGAAACAAATTCGGCCAGAATTACGAGAACAATATCGTCTCTTTTATCCTCAGGGGTTCCTTATACTGAAGCTATTTCTATTACAAGAGATGTTTTGCAAAATGAATATTTTAAAAATATTTTAACTAATGCTATAAAAGTGGTAGAAAAAGGCGGAACTATTTCAAGTGTCTTTATGGAAAATACAAAATTATGCCCTGTCTTTGTTGCTGAAATGACCGTGGTTGGAGAAGAAACGGGGAGACTTCCTGCTATGCTTATGGAAGTAGCTCTTTTTTATGAAGAATCTGTGGACCAAAAAACAAAAAATATGTCTACACTTATTGAACCTGTGCTTATGGTAATTATAGGTTTTGCTGTAGCATTTTTTGCTCTCGCTATAATCAAACCTATTTATTCTTTAACAGATTCAATTAAATAATTTTTGTGTTAGATAATTGATTGTACAATAAATAATCTACTAATGTACAAATAATACTAATAAACTTTACACCAATTTTTTTACAATTCAGTTGCGCAATTTATAATTCATCTTTTTTTTCTACCTTCCATATTCTACATTCTATATTCTATTCCAACATTACATTACAATTGCTTAAAAAAATATTTTTTGATAAAATAATAAAAGGTCGAAGTTTAATTATTTAAAAATTAAAAATTAAATTATTATGATTAAAAAATTATTAATTATTTCTTTGTTAGTGTTTGGATTAGTTGGTGGAATTTCAATTTCATCAGCACAAAATATAAATTCAGTTCCATCGGCTACTTCTATAATTTCTTCTGCAGATATTGATGCATTAACAATTGCTGATGCAAATCTTCAATTAGGAATGAAAAATCTTAATGTAAGAAAAATGCAAGAAATTCTTAAAGCCAAAGGATATTTTCCATCAAATCTTGAAACAACTGAAAATTTTGGACCAAAAACCAGAGATGCAATAATAAATTTTCAAAAAGCTAATGGTATTCCTGCTACGGGATTTTTTGGACCAGCAACTCGTGCTGCTTTGAAAAAAGATGTTCGGGGGAGTGGAGCTGTTATAAATAATAGTACTACTACTATTGCTTGTGTGAAAACAGCAATAGAAAAAAGAGAGAATGCACTTTTATCGGCATATGATATTTTTGCCGGTAAATTAAGAACATCTCGCGAAACAAGAAAAACTGACCTTTTGATTGCTTGGTCTATTCAAGATTCCAATGCAAGAAATATTGCTGTTAAAACAGCATGGGATAAAAATAAAAAGAGTGTAAAAATTGCAACAATTGAATGGAATCAAATTAGAAAAACAATTTGGGCTCAATTTGCTCAAGATGCAAAAGTTTGTAAAGCTTCAGTCGTGGAAATTGAAACACAAGATTTAGAAAAAGCTGAAGTTATAGCTGAGTAGTTTAGAAAAAAAGAAATAGTTCAAAAAAATAAATTTGCTCCCAGTATTTTTTTTTAATTTTTTTTATTTTGTTTTAAAAACAAAAATAAAAAATTTCAAATTTTATTTGAGGACAAGATTTAAAAAAATTTTTATTTTTTTGGAAAAAATAATTGGATGGTTTGTTTTGCAAACCACCCAATTATTTTCTTTAGAATTTATTTCTATAGATTTTTTTAATTTAAAAAAATTTAAAATAAGTTTAAAAAATGATGATTAAAAAATAAGAAAAATAATTTATAAATTAAAATCAAAAATTGTTTTATGTATTTTTTTATGACTAAATTTTTTTAGTTAAATATTTACAAATATTTTGTTTTAAATTAATTAAAATATTTTAGTTGATTAGGTTCAACTGGTCAAAGCATTTCTTTAATGTAGAAAGGGTCACAGATTCGAATTCTGTACCATCCACAAAAAAATTTTATGATTATTAAAAATATAATACAAATTGGTAATCCTATATTAAGCAGAAAGCTTAAGTCTGTTTTGAATATTAAACTTAAGAAGACGCAGGGGGCAATTAGAAATCTTATTGATTCACTACATTATGATAATAATTTGATAGGGATATCTGCTCCACAAATTGGTAAAAATTTAAGAATTTTTATCACAGAAATAAGAAAAACTAAAAATAGGAATAATGTGGCCGATAAACTCAGAGTGTTTATAAATCCTAAAATTATATGGTCATCAAAAAGTGAAGTTATTATTTATGAGGGTTGTGGAAGTGTCGCATATTCTAAAATTTTTGGACCAGTAAGAAGACCAAGAAAAATAATAATTGAAGCTCTTGATGAAAAGGGAAATAGATTTGAGCTCAAGGCGGATAAAATGCTCAGTCGTGTTATTCAACATGAATATGACCATCTTGACGGTATTACTTTTATAGAAAAAGTTACTGATATCAGAAAAGTTATGAGTTTAGAAGAATATAGAAAAATGATGATTAAAAAAACCAAAAAATAAAAAAATTAATGATAATTTTTTTATTTTATTTTTTCAAAAATTTATAAATATCTTCAAGCGCTTTAATAGCGTCTCCAACTGCAATATTATTTTGTTTATAAAGTCCGTCGGCGCAATCTCCAGCAGACCAAATTCCTTTTTTTGAAGTAGTTTGATGTTTATGGTTCACTATTATTTCTTGTTTTTCATTTAATTTTAATAAATTATTTTTTAAAAATTTTATAGAAGGTTCAGCCCCTATTTCTACAAAAATTCCAGAAATTAAGAGTTCGGTTTTTTCCCCAGTATTTTTATTTTTATAAATTAATGATTTAACAAATTTATTTCCTTTAATTTCAATTAAATCTACATTGGAGACAGCTTTTATTTTTGGATTTGATAAAACCTTTTTAATAATAATAGGGTCGGCTCTAAAATCACTTCTTTGAACAATGGTAACACTTTTTGCATATTCCGAAAGTTGCACGGCAGATTCAAATGCTGAATTGCCTCCACCTATAACAGCAACATTCATATCAGCAAACATCGGACCATCGCAAGTTGTGCAATAAGTAATTCCTTTTTGTTCAAATTTTTTCGCGCCTTTTATTTCTAATTTTCTTTTTATACGCCCCGAAGCAATAAGAATTGTTTTTGATAAATATTCTGATTTATTAGTTTTTATTTTAAAATATTCATAGTTATTTGTATTTGGATTAAATTTGTCTGCATTAGTCAGCATTAAATCCGTGTCAATCTGCGGGCGCGATTTAGTGTCAGTTAATTCTAAAACAATTTCTTTTTCTTTTATTTCTATATCATCTGAATATTTTTTAATATGTTTTTCTAAATTTGAAGCTAATTTTTCTCCACTTATAGAAATAGTTCCTATCCAATTTTTTATATTTTTTGAAACGGCACTTTGATTGCGAAAATTTTCTGTAATTAAAATAGTCTTTATTTTTTTTCTAGCAGAATATACTCCTGCAGCCACTCCCGCAGGACCACCACCTATTATACATAAGTCAAATATTAGTTTATTATTCATAGTCAATTTTAAATAAAAAAATTATTTTTTTTATTTTTAAAAATTCAAAGTTTTTAAAAAATTAAGTTTTAAATATCTTAATTTCAAATAAAAATCCCAAAATTATTTTTCTTTACTTTAAAGAATTAATCAACTCTTCCATTGAAAGATTTAATGGCTCTTTGTCATTATATATCCACATATTTCCACGAATTATTTTTCCTTGAAATTTGTCACCTAATTTGTTCTTTAATTCTTCTTCATCAAATTTTCCTTCTTTAAGGGTTACAGCAAAACTTTTTTCAGGAGTAATATTAATAATTCCGTCAAATTTTACATAAGCAGCTGAAGACCCAACTTTTAATTCATTGTTTTTATTTATAACAATTTTTCCATATTTCGTATCAATAATTTTTCCTTCTTTTTCCATTCTTTCTAAAGTTTCCATAGCCCCATCAATTATTTTTTGTTGTTTCTCAGCAGAATCTTTAAGCCCATATTTTTCTAATTCTTCAATTGTTAGTTCTTCCATCGGACTTGCATGTTCTTTAAAATATGCTAAAAGTTTATTAAAATCTAAATCTTTCTGAAAACATAAACCCAAAATTGTTTTAGCACTTTTTAAAAATTCTTCAGGAGGAAATTGGCGATTATCAATTTTAGTTACAAAATCAACAAGTTTATCCATAGCTTCTGTTTTTTCAATAGGCTTTAAACCTATCGCAAGATCTGTTTTTTTACTACGTTGTAAATTCATCATTGCTTTATAAACTATTTTAGTTGTAGAAGTTATTATTCCTTTAGCATGATGGTCAAAAAAAGCAGTTTGGGTTTCTTCATCATAAACTACACCAAATTTGTCACCTGTATCCAAATTTACGGCACCTTCTAAGTATTTTCCGGGTCTAACATAAATTAAATTACTCGTATCAATTCCAGCCATTTTTAAAATTCCAAGAGCAGATCTACCATCTAAATCAGTAAATGATTGTAAAATTTGCTTCCCTCTTTCTTTATCAAATTGTAAAACACCAGAAACAGCAATCTTTTTCCATGTTGTTTCGGGTATTTTTACAACTTCATTAAAAAAATCATCCTCACTTTTTTCCCCACTAGGAGAAAAGTTTATTTGTTCATTTTCTTCTATTTTCATATATTTTTTTAAATTAATTAATTATTTTTAAATTTAATAATTTTTTGAAAACTTTCCCATAAATTATTTTTACTACAAAATAAAACAAATTCACCAATTTGCCCATTAGCAATAGCGGGAACCCAAAAATTTTTATCAATTTCGTGACAAGACTCTGCTATATAATCGCTGAAATTTTTTCCTAAATTTGGGTCGTACTCACTAAATTTTTCTTGCAAAGAATTTTTTAATCTGCGTTCATCCGTGTCCTTGTGTTATCCGCGTTTATCTGTATTTTTAATCTGCGTTCATCCGCGTCTTTGTTATTTCTTATTTTTTTTAAAAAAAGATGGAACAACATTCCAATCATCGTCTGAAATTGTTTGTCCATTTCTTTCTTCGTCTATTATAATAGTTGGTATAATTTTTTCTTTATCTTGTGTAGATTTTTCTTCTTCTAACATTATATTTTTTTGATTAGAGTTAGAAGTATTTATAGAAGAAAAAAGAGTTTTTTTATTAGAAGATGTATTATAAAAACCAGAAGCAATTACTGTAATTTGTATTTCATTTTTCTTTAATTTTTCTGTATACACGGTTCCAAAAATAACTTTTGCGCTTGGATCTATTGATTCTGTAATAATTTTCGCAGCTTCTTGTATTTCAAAGAGAGTTATATCATCTCCACCCGCAATAGAAAAGAGAACACCTTTTGCTCCATTAATAGAAACTTCGAGAAGTGGGGAATTGATAGCCATTTTTGCTGCTTCCTCAGCTCTTTTTTCTCCAGAAGCTTTTCCTATTCCCATAAGAGCAGAACCTGCATTTTCAATAACGGCTTTAATATCTGCAAAATCTATATTTATTATTCCGGGAGTTGTAATTAAATCTGAAATACCTTCCACAGCTTGTTTTAAAATATCATCACAAATAGCAAATGCTGATTTTACTGTTGTTTCTTTACTAACCAGAGCCATAAGTCTATCATTTGGAATAACAATAATTGCATCAACATTTTTTTTCAATTCTTCAATGGCTAATTCTGCAATTTTACTTCTTTGTAATCCTTCAAACATAAAAGGTCTTGTGACAACAGCAATAGTAAGAATTCCTAATTCTTTTGCTATTCTAGCTATTATTGGAGCTGCTCCACTACATGTTCCTCCTCCCATTCCTCCAGCAATAAATACCATATCAGCACCTTTTAACATTTCTTGAATTTCTTCTTTTGTTTCTTCAGCAGCTTTTTTTCCAAGATCTGGATTCATTCCTGTTCCCAAACCTTTTGTAAGATTTTTACCAATATGAATTTTTTTTTGAGTAAGAGCTTGATGCAAATCTTGAGCATCTGTATTTATAGCAATAAAATCAACTCCTTTAACTTTAGAATTAATCATATGATTGATCGCATTTTTTCCTGAACCTCCGATACCTAAAATTTTTATTCTCGCAAAGGCTTCTATTTCTGGTTTAATTTGTGGCATTTTTTTCTTAGCTTATAGCTTTTTAAATGTAGTTAATTAGAAAAATTAAAATAAACAAAACATCTAAATGCTTAAAGCAAAATTAATACTAATAATAACAATTACAATTTTTATATTTAAAATAATATCAGAAAAAAAAGAAAAAAGAAAGTCAAGAAATGTGAAAAGCATTTGACATTTAACCCTCCGTCGCTAAGATTTTGGCGGGAGCATTGACATTTGAGGAAAAAATAAAAAACAAAAAGGTTTTCGGCTCCGCCGAAAACCTTTTTGTTTTTTATTCTACATATAAATTACTTGTTTTGTTTAACACAATTTTTTTTTTGTGGTAATTTTTATAAGTTTTGTTTTTAAAGTTTAAAAATCATTTATTTATTTTTATCTTTTTAAAATGTCTACGGAAGCGAATATATGTTCGCTTCCGTAGACATTTTTAATTTGATGGAAAAAATAAATAACTTTAAAAGTTCAAAATAAAATTGGTATTTTTTAAAAAAATTATGTAAAATATTTCTAATGAATAAAATGAATAATATGAATTTTAAAAATAAAAAAATTATAGTTTTTGATTTGGACGGAACTTTAACTGAAAGCAAACAAAATTTAGACAAAGAAATTTCTGACCTTTTAAGTCAATTATTGCAAATTAAAAAAGTAGCAATAATAACAGGGGGTGGTTTTTTGCAATTACAAAAACAAGTGATAGATAAAATTCCTTTTGACGCAAATAGATTTAAAAATTTATATTTATTCCCTACCAAAGGATCTGTAATGTATAATTTTAATGGCGAATCTTGGCAAAAAATATATGAAAAATTTCTTACAAAAGAAGAAAAAGAAAAAATTATAAATACATTTGATAAAGTATATAAAGAAGTTGATTTTTTACCAAAAGAACATTACGGAGATTTTTTAGAAGATAGAAATTCTCAATTTACTTTTTCAGCATTAGGCCAAGATGCACCATTTAAACTTAAAAAAGTTTGGGATGAAGATTTTTCTAAAAGAAAAGAGCTAAAAAAACATTTGGATAAATATTTGCCCGAATTTGCTGTTGAAATAGGAGGCTCAACATCCATAGATATAACTCATAAATCAATAAATAAAGCATATGCGATAGAAAAAATATGCGAGATTTTGAATATTAAAGGAAAAGAAATATTATTTATCGGGGATGCGATTTTTGAAGGAGGAAATGATTATTCTGTAATAAAAACTGCTATTGAAAATATTGATGTTAATGATTATAATGAGACGAAGGAAATAATAAAAGATATAATAAAATAGTGATTTAGGATTTAGGATTTAAGAATAAAGCAATAATTTAAGATTTAAAATTTAAAAATAAAAGTTAAAAATTAAAGTAAAAAAGAAAAAATTTTTTTACTTACCAAATAAAAAATAAGAGGAAAAGTTTTTTAATTGCTTTCCCTAAGGAGAGCAACTGATTAAAAAAGAGGAAAATAAAAAAAGAAAAAAAAGAAAAAAAGTTTAATTAAAAGTTTAATTAAAAAATAAAACTACAATGAAAATATTTTATGATAAAAGACCTTGGGGTTTAGAAGAAGTTTTAACTTTAAATGAACTTACAACAATAAAAATTTTAACTGTGGAGCCCGGACAAAGGCTTAGTCTTCAATATCATAATCACAGAAAAGAATTTTGGAAAGTAATAGAAGGTGAAGCTGTTTTTGAAATAAATGGAGAAAAAATAGAAGCTAAAAATGGTGATGAATATAATATTGAAAACAAAATGAAACATAGACTTATTGCAAAAGATAAAATCGCAAAAATATTAGAAATTTCTTTCGGCGAATTTGATGAAAATGATGAAGTAAGACTGGAAGATGATTATGGGAGGGAAAAAGAATTATAAATTAGAAATAACGATTTAAGAATTAAGAATTAATAAAATAAAAAAATTTTATAATCAAAAACTAATCAGTAAAAAGGAAAAATTAAAAAAGGGTTTTCGGCTTTGCCGAAAACCCTTTTCAATTTTATTTTTTATAACAAAATATAATTTTTATTTTGACGAAAAAACTAAAATAAAATTTGTTTTAAATTAAAATCTAAACTTTTAACCTTTAATTATATAATAAAAGCAAAAAGGTTTTCCCGTAGGGAAAACCTTTTTGCTTTTCTTTTTCCCCCTATTTTTTTATATAAAATATTTTGTATAAAATTCATTCTCAAATTCTTAAAAATTTGAGAATGATTGAGAATTTAATTTTTTAATTTTTTTATTTTTCTTTTTTGTCAAATGGCAAATATTAAACTTAAATGTTTTTTCTATTCTTCCAAAGCTAAAGTAATAATATGGTCTAAAAAATGAGGTATGGAACAACCTACCGCTTCTAAAGATTTTGGAAATAAAGATTCTTTTGTAAGTCCTGGCAAACTATTAACTTCAAGAATATAAATTCCTCTTTTTGGATTTACTATAAAATCAGCTCTTGAATAATGTCTCAAACCTAAAACTTTATGAGCTTCTACAGCCATTTTTTGTATTATTATTTTTTCTTTATCAGAAAAATTACCGGGGCATACTTTGTCAGAAATACCAGAATATTTTGCATCATAATCAAAAAACTCAAAATTTTTTGGTTTAATTATTTCCACAGGCAAAAGAGGATAAATAGATTCTTTTCTAAAATTTTCTATAACTCCACAAGTAGCTTCTTTGCCTTTTATAAATTCTTCAATAATAATAATATCAGAATATTTTAAAGCATTTTTTATTGCTGGTAAAATATCTTTAAAAATTTTAACAAGCGAAATTCCCAGAGAAGAGCCACTGTTTCCGGGTTTTATAATTGCTGGCAACGAAAATGTTTTAAAAATTATTTGGTCTATATTTTCAAGATTATCTCCTTTTTTAATTATTTTATATATTGGAGTTTTTAAACCAGCTTTTATAAAAATATCTTTTGTTAAAACTTTATTCATACTAATGGCTGAAGCTAAAATTTTTGAACCAGTATATTTAATTCCAAAGTGATTCATAATTTGTTGAATTTTTCCATCTTCTCCGTATTCTCCATGCATAGCATTAAAAACAATATCAATATTTTTAAAAAGTTTTTCTGGAGAAATTGCTACGCCATCAAGATACCAAATTTTATCTTTAGAAATAAAAATATCCATAGGAATATATTTATCAGAAAGATTTTCTAAAATATTTTTTCCTGATTTCATAGAAATTTCATTTTCTACTCCCGGCCCACCTCTTAATACCGCAACTTTAATTTTTTTCATATAATAATAATAACATAATATTTTTTTTATATAAGTTAGAACATTTATTGATTTTTTTATTTTTTTATAATCTTGATAATTTATTTGAACTATTTTAATAAATTAAAAATAATATTTTTGAGAGAAAAAATTAAAAAACTATTGTTAAAAATAAAAAAAGGGAATGATAAGTTTCATTCCCTCGTTTGTTCCACCCTCCTCCCACTACCACAGCATAGGCCAAGACGAGGATGAATTATTGCCGGCGCCAAAAAACGGCGATTTTTTAAATGTTCTAAATAATACTCCCTACCTTTTACCATCTCTACTTCTACTTTTTTTCTACAATACAAACATTTAATTTTTTTCATCTTTTTTTACCTCCTTTTTTACTTCTTCTCCACTGCCAGGACAGTAGAGTTTATTACTCAACCATTGTAAAGGTGGATAATGATAACATCTTTTTATTTGTCCATCTTTTATCTCCACCTCTATTATTTGTCCACAGGACAAACATATACAACCAATTTTTTCCATTTTTTTTACCTCCTATTTAATTGTAGTATATTATTACAAAACTTACAAATTAAATAAATTGATCAAATAAATAAAAAACCTAAAATCCAAAACAAAATATTTCAATTATTTTTTTTCACAAATATTTTATCACAAATTTCTAATTTATTAAGGAGACACATTTTAAACTATATTTGCAATATTCAGTAAAAGTTATTTTTTTATCATATAAATATTTTGCCACTTCTTTTCCAATATATCTATAATGCCATGGTTCATAAATATAATCTGTAATATCACTTTTATTATCTGGATAAGAAAGAATAAAACCAAACAAATGAGCATTGTTTTCAAGCCAATTTGCCTCATCACTATTAGCAAATTTTTTACTAACTCCAAGATAATCAATACTCTCGCCTGTTAAATCTACTGCAATACCCAATTGATGTTCTGAATGATATGGTTCAGCAATACCCTTAATTGCTTCTTCTAAATTTGTTTTTTCAACTTCAAAATCAAATAATTTTTGTTGTCTTTCCGGAGAACGATACCCTGAGGAAACACCGAGAAAAATATTTTCACTTTCTGCTTGCTTAAACATTTTTATTAAATTATCACCAGCAATTCTGTCTAAACAAATATCACCTTTAGTATTTTTTATAATTTTATCTAAATCTACTAAATCTCTAGGAACAAAATTTTCAGGAAGACGATTTTTTTTATTCACAAAAGTTTTTGATAATTCTTCTGAAGAAATAGCACTATTTGATAGCGGACATTTGCCTTTATATAAAATATAATCCTCAAATATCTTTTGTTTAAAAGTTTCTAAATTAATTGTTTCCCCGTTAAAATATTGATAATCGGAATAAAATATATCATTTGACCAAACTTGATTGTAATTCATACCACCTAAAATCCATATTCTATTTTTAAATAATAAAGAACTAGCATCTTCCCTAGCTGTCCAATTAGTAATTTGCTGTTCCCATTTTAATCCATCTTTTGTTATCCAAACTTCGCCAATACTATCATTATCCTGTTTGATACCACCTATCAATATTAAATATCCATCAGATACTATTGAGGTACTCCCTTGTCTTTTTCCAAAAGGCGCATTTTGATAAACTAAAGTCCAATTTATTCCATCATCTGAAACCCATTCATCACCAAAATTTTTTACTATTGATGTCATTCCACCAGTGAGCCAAAGTTTGCTATTAAAATCTGATATTTCCATATCCCAACGAGGTTCCCAAGCGGTAGAAGTCGCTAATATTGACCAATTATATCCATCCGAAGAAGTCCAAATATCATTAAATCTTTGTTTGTTAATATAATTTACACCACCAATCATTAAATAATTATTTTTAAATTTTATTATTTTTTGTCCTTCTCTTTCTTTCCAAGGCAAAATTATATTTTCTTTTTTCCAATTTATTCCGTCATCCGATGTCCATAAACCATTTTTATAATGAACTTTCGGGTCTGGACTATAACCACCTATCATAAAAAGTTTTCCATTTTTTTCAAAAACTGAAGCTGAACGAATTGGTGGAAAATTAGCATGTTCTATACCTCTAATCCATTTTAATCCATCTTCTGTCCACCAAATATCATTGTAATATTTAGCTTTTTCATAATTTGATTCGCCATTTTCAATAGCCATATCTGCATCAAGTCCACCAAGAATCCACATTTTATCTTGAAAAATAAAAGCGGAATGAGAATCTCTTTTTTCCCACATTGTAGTTGTAGAATAAGAAATCCATTTTAAATCATTAAAATTAAAAACAGGATTTTCTTTTTGAGATATCAAAAAAATATTATCTTTAATATTACCATTGATAATATCACTATTATTAATTTTTTGAATATTTAAAAAAAATATCGCTATTATAATTATAAAAATAAATTTTAAAATTTTATTCATCTTTTTTATTTTTTATAATTTTGATAATAAAAAAAGTAAAAAATAAAAAAATAAATAAAAAACCTAAAATCCAAAATAAAATATTTAAATTATTTTTTGAAAAGAAAAATGTTTTGTTAATAGGAAAAGTGCTAGTAGAAATAGGAGAAAAATTAGTTAATGCCATTTTATTTTCAGTTAATATATCAAATATTGCACCCTGAACGGAAAGAAAATCTGTATTTGTATCGCTAAAATAAAGAGAGTTGTCAATTCCTAAATTCCCTATAAAATAATTATATTGTTGATTATTATTTTCAAAATTAAAATTTAAACCAAATTTTGTTATTATTGCTTTATTTCCAACACTTATTATTGTAAATAAATTTTTATTTAATGAAGAATAAATTCCAAAAAAATTATTCATACTTATAATGTCACAATCACTTGATTCAAAAAAAGGATTTTTTGTTTTTATAATAATATATCCATTTGAACCCATATCTAAATAAGATGAATCAGTAGACGAAGCGGTATCAAATAATTGAATAGGTAAATCATAAATATCTTGATTTGTTGATTCTGTGTCTGGAATTGTCTCTTCGTTTTGTTCCTGATTATTTTCATTATCAGGAATTTCTTTTTCAATATTTTCATCTTCGGGTGGATTCTCAATATTTTGATTATTATAATAATTTTCCGAATTAATATTTCTAGGAATTTTATTTTTAACTTCTGATGGAGCTGGTTGTAAAGATTGCGGTTCTGGAAAAATAGCATTTTTAACAGCTTGAATATTAAATATTCCAAAAAAATAAATTAAAATAATAAATGTAAAAAAAATTTTAAGCATTTTAATGATGTCAAATTAATGATAAATAAAATATAGACAAATAAAAATATTTTCTATTTAAATTTTTTAGCTTTTGTATTTTAAATTTCAAATTTTGATTTAAAATTTAATTCTAAATCTTGTTCATAAATCCTAAATCTTAATTAATTACTAACCCAAGTTATTTGCTGATAACCAGAAGAAGAAAAAGGAAAACTTGGAGGAGGACCATATAAAAGATTGCTATCATAATTATAAGAACAGTTTGCATAACCAGCTAAAACATTATTACTTATACCACTTGTCCAAACAAAATTATCAAACCACCAACCAAATTCAATAATAGAACCATAAATATTAAGATTATTTTTTTTGTTACCCGGATAATAATAAAATTGAAAACTACTATTTTGAGAAATTACTGCAGCGTCAATTTCTAAATCATCCGGAGCATAATAAGTAGGAATAATATCTTCTTGACCGATTAAACCTAAAACATTTGAACCATCTTTTACTTTATAAATAATATTATTTGGAATATATATTATTGGAGAATTTCCCGGACTATACGGTAATTTTGCGGCAGCTAAAGTAACTCTTCCATTAACCGTGCCTTCAACCCAAATATTATCTTCAACATAAATAATACCATTTGTTGGAATTGGAACTGTATATTGTAAAATTCTTTCATTATAAGCGGTCATTTTATTTTTTGCGACCCAATTCATATTTACATTATATGTTCCTCCTGTTGGATGAGAACGTAGACTATTAACTTTATAAATACTTACAGTTCCATCATCAATAAATACAAAAGAATAACCTTGAGTATTTGAAGGTGGTAAATAAATTCCTCCACTTTGCGCTAAACTTTTTATATTAGCTAAATTAGAAGTAAAGGCGGAAAAATCAATCATTGGCACAGGATATTGCCAAAAACTTGAATTTCCAGAACCCCAAACACCGGGCATTATTCCTTGTGGACAATTTTGCCAAGATAGACAATCATATGTTGATTTTGCAGAAAGAACAGGAGCATTACCAAGGACATCAAAACGAATACCACTATTTGATTGAATTTGTCCACTGAATATTGACGGGGAATAATAAATCCAAATTCCTCCATTATTTATTATTGAATATTTAGTTAATGATGGGATTCCATATTTTACTGTAATAGTTTTTTTGATATTTGGATTATCATTAGTCCAACCTGTTGATTGTATTGTTACAATAGTTGAACCAATAGGTGGAGGAATTATATTTAAACTAAATTGACCAATATTTTTTTGACTATCAAAATCAGTGTAATCATGTATATATGGACCAGTAGTACTTGCCCCATCTTGATAATCAGTTGGAAAATGAGCTAAATGCCATTGATAATAATTAATACCTGCCTCAGCAATTTGCAAAGCTTGTTCTTTTGTCACCGTAGATTTAATCACTTTATTTGTAGTAAATAATAAATTTGTGATAGGAAATATCATCATAGAGCAAAGAAAAACAATAATTATTAAATAAATAAGAGCATAACCTTTTTTAGCTTTGTAGTTTGTAGCTTCTAGGGAATTATTATTTTGTTTTTTTATATTTTTAAACATTTTATAAAATAAAAAAATATACAATTTAGAAATAACTACGAATTATAAAAACAAAAAAGTTAT
>JBDRFT010000060.1:0-17966 GCA_043818495.1 bacterium
CCCACACAAGTAAGTGTGGGAACCATAACGAAAAGTGCAACCACAACATTTGTGGTTAGTACTCCAAGGCCCACTTCCGTTTCTTTTTCTCCAGTGTCCGCAACTATGACAGTTTGCGGAACAAAAACATTTAGCCTGTTGGTCTTTGACCAAACAGGAACTCAAATGTTGAATGAAATGGGGACATTTAGTTTCGGGGGAGGAACAGTTACTCCTACCCGCGGAACAAATACAACACTAACCGCGGGGACAAAAACTGGAACTTTTCTGCTGGTCGCAACGGTTAATAACTTAACTGCCACGGCGACAGTTACCATTATTCCCGGCACATTAAGTTATATCGCGGTTATTCCGGCAACCGCAACCATAGGCATTGAAGGGACAAAAACCTTCACGGCTAAAGGTTACGATACCCACGGTAACTTTATCCCGGGGTTGATGTTTGGTTGGAGTTGTACCATTGGCTCGATAAGTGTGGGAACAGGCACGCAAGTCGAATTTTACGCTGGAACGCAGGCAGGCATCGGCAGTCTAACCGCAAGTTATGGCACGATAAGTGGTTGTGCTGTAATTTCGGTCACTACCCCGCCTTCTAGTTTCTCTATTCCTGCAATGGGGACAGCGGGAGTAGGGTTTTTTGCCCAGATAGTAGTTTTTGGCTACTATTCTGGACCAGCGACGATTACATCAAATCTGGGAACTTCCACCCCAGGGACGATTACTGTTATTGATGGGAGGTGGAGTGGATCCATTACTTTGATCAAGGCGGGGACAACAAACACTCTTATTTGTTATTACCCAACTGGGTCAATAACAAGCAATGAGATAGTAATTATCGCAGGGAAGTTCGCCACCGCGACAATCACCGGACTACCGACTGAGGCAACTAATGGGTACCCTTTTGTGGGTACCATAACAGTTAAAGGAGAAGATGGTTTCGGAAACGAAACACCGTTCTCTACGACTAAAAACCAAACAGCCCAATTTACGCTTTGGACCAGCGTAAATGGAGGAAATTGGGTTGCTTCAAAGAGAGGTGTCCCGATGGAATTTTTTCCAATTCCAATGGGATCCTCAGTCCTTAGTGTCCCAGGAACCAAATTTGGCTCCGGGACAAAGGATCTCATCATCAGTGCTGATGATGATATCGTCAATTACATAAGTGTAATTGCTGACTGATCCTCAATAAGAAGAGAGGGTATTTTTTCAAAAGAGGATTTAAAAAATTCTCTTGAGAGTGTGATGGGGTAAGGCGCAAAGTTCGCGCCTTGCCCTTTTTTTATTATAAAAATTTTTGTTTATATTTTGAAATCCTACCTCTAGAGAAATTTAGGGACCGTTGTTTTTATAATTTTAAATTTTTTCTTAAATTAAAAAATGGGAAATATAATGCTAGATCGAGCATTATATTTCCCATTTTTTAATTTAAGAAAAATAATAAAAATTGAAAATTTTAAAATCTATTATGGTATTTTTGCTAATACCATAATGAATTTTCAAACTAGAAAAGTTAAAACGAAAGCAAAAAAATTAAAAGGATTTTTGCGAAGCAAAAATCCTTTTAATTTTTTATTTATTTTTAATTTTACCCTTTATTTTTTAAATTAAAATAAAATAAAAATTATTCCGGAGTAGCTCAGCGGTAGAGCAATCGCCTGTTAAGCGATTGGTCACAGGTTCGATCCCTGTCTCCGGAGCCGTTAGTATAAATAACACATTTAAAATGTGTTATTTTACTTTACGGCTCCGAGAAGTGAGCAAACTGCTTTGCTCACGCGACAGGGATCGAAAAACCTTGAGTATATTTATGAGGATGTAATCATCCGAAAAAATACGAAAGGTATACAGTTCCTGTAAGGAAAGATTCCCTGTCTCCGGAGCAAATAAAAATTATTGGTGATTTTTATTTGTGAAGGGGAGTAAAATAATTGATTACTTTGTATAAGTCGAATAGCGGTTATATTTTTTAGCAAAAAATTTTTTAAAAAACCGCTATTTATTTATAACAAAAAAAACAAATTAATTTTATAATTAACAAACTTAACTAAAAAAATTTTAGCATAAAAAAATACATAAAATAATTTTTTTGATTTCAATTTATAAATTATTTTTTTCTTATTTTAAACTTATTTTAATTTTTTTTAAATTAAAAAATGTCTACGGAAAATACTAGGTAGTGTTTTCCGTAGATATTTTTATTTTAATAAAAATCTATAAAAATAAATTCTAAAAAAAATAAAAATTTTTAAATTCAGTATATTTTTCATTTTTTTATTTTTTGCTTTTTTTAAAAAATATTTAAAAAATATTTTGTTAAATAAAAATAAAATAATAAAATTAAAACTTAACATTTATTTTATAAACCAAGAAATTCATTTTTAACAATATCTTTATGAGCGGATCTTTTATATTTTCTCATTCCCATAAGAATTCCTAGACCAGCAAATGAAGATAATAAATTTGTTCCACCATAACTCATAAAAGGAAAAGTAATTCCTGTTACGGGCATTAAGCCCAAAGACATTCCAATATTTATTAAAAAATGACTCATAAATAATATTGCCAAACCTAATCCAAATAATATTTCAAAATTCGTGGCTCCATAATAAGCATTTAAAATAATTCTCCAAATTAAAATACCAAAAAGTAAAAATAATATTCCTACACCAATAAAACCCCATTCTTCAGCATATGCAGAAAATATAAAATCTGTTCTATATTCTGGTAAAAATTTTAATTTTGATTGAGTGCCATAACCAATTCCCTTTCCTAAAATTTGTCCTGAACCAACAGTAATAATTGATTGATACGCATTATATCCCGAGCCTCTAATATCAGAAAGAGGATGTAAAAAATTAATTATTCTGTTTTTTTGATAATCTTTTAATCCATAGACCCATAAAAAAGAAAAAATTATAGCCCCAAAAATTAAAACTGTAAATAAATGTTTTTTTGAAATACCTGAAACTAAAATCATTCCAAACCAAATTAAAAATATTATTAAAGCTGAACCAAAATCAGGTTGAAAAAAAACTAAAATAAAAATAAATAAAGCATAAAATCCAGAAACTAAAATATGCCTAATATTTGCAATTTCAATATGCCTTCGAGAAAAATATTTGGCAAGTAAAATAATCAAAACTAATTTAATTATTTCTGATGGCTGAAAAGATAATCCGCCTATTTTAAACCAACTTTCTGCTCCTTTTACAGTGTGCCCGAGAATAAATAAAGCAAATAAAAAAATTAAAGAAATAAAAAAAATAGAAAAAACTATATTAGTTTTATTTAAAAACCTATAATCCACAAAACTCAAAATAAAAAAAATGATAATAGAAATTATCAACCAAATAATTTGTTTTTTAAAAAATAAATCTTCACCAATAAAAGAAGACATTGTTAAAAGCCCTAAAAAAGAAATAGTTATAACAGAAAAAAATATAATCCAATCTATTTTAATATTGGAAAAAAAAGAAAATATTTTTGTATTTTTATATTGAGAATCAGGCAACATTTATTAACTTGTAGCTTATTAGTTTTTGATTAAAAAATTTTGAAACTAAATAAATTTTTAATGACTTAATTTTTAAACCTTAAATTAAACAAAAACAAAATTAAAAATTCAATAACAAAATTTAATTGAAAAAAACAAAAGTAAAAATTATTTATTTATAATTCAGTTTCATAATTCATAATTTATTATGACTTTATAAACTTTCAACTTCTTTCATCCCATCATTAATTTTCTTAATTTATCTTGATTTTTTCTCATTACTTCCATAGATGCAACTGTTTCACTTTTTCCTTCTTTTACTTTTTGTTTAATTTCTTTTGCCATATCCTCAAAAAATTGCGGATTTTTTTCCATAGCTAACAATAACATATCCTGTTGAGCTTGCGGAACCCCTTTCATTTGAGACTTAATTGTTTGTTTTAGTACAAAATTTTTTAAAAATCCCATATTTTTATTTTTATTTAAAACTAATAATCAAACTAGGTTGTTTTTAATAATAACATAGTCATCTTTATAGTTTAATTTTTTATTTTAAAACTTTTTGTTTATTCGCTAGTTAAATCACTCATCTGAGATAGTATAAGTTTGTCTAATTTATCATTTGTATTTTTTTCTATTTGATCTAAATCAAAACAAATTTGTTCGGTATTTTTTATCAATTTATTAATCCTTATATTAACTTTATCAATATCTTTTTTAATTTCTTTATTAATTCCATCTATATTCTGATTGATTTTTTTAATATCATTTAATAAATTATTAAACTGCGTATTTACGCTCTGAATATTTTGATTATTTATTTGATTTTGATCTATTTCCATATAATTTTACATTAAAATTTATTTTATTATTTTTTATTTTTTATTTTTTCCTCAAAAAAATTATTGATAATTTTGTTTAATTTATTTTTTTCTGATTTTTTCTTTCCAATTACACAATATGATATAAAAATCTTTTTAAAAGATTCTGCTTTTAATTTATAATCTTTCCTTAATCTTGTCTTTCCGAAAAAAATATTTATATCTATCATTTTATTAAAATCTTTGCCAAATTTTTCTTGAATATATTTATTCCATTCATTTAAAAAATAAAACAAGGTTTCTAATTGTTTTTTATTTTCTTCTTTTTTTTCTTCTTCCTTTCCTTCAATAAATTCTTCTTCTGAACTTGATCCCCCCGTATCAATAGGTTCTGAAAATTTTCTTTCATGGACAATTATTTTTTCTTTTTCTTCAAACTCTTCTTTTTCTTGTCTTTCTTCTATATCTATCTCTATTGGACGTCCTTCTTTTATCATAATATATTCCTCTTTTTTATCTTTATATGGATTAGCTTTTGCATCAAGTATTGCAATTTTTTCATTTATTTTCATCTTTTCCTCTGCTAAATATTCTTGTTCCAATTTTATTTTTTCATAACCTTGAAATAAAATATTATCCAACACTTGTATAGTTTTATTTTTTTCAATTTCTTCTTCTGTTTTTATTTTTCTTAAAGTTTCTTCTAAAACATTTTTTTTATTTTCTATTTCATTTAATTTTTCTATTTGTTCTTCATGTTTTACTTCTGTTATTGCAATTCTTAAATCTAATTTATCATTTTCTATCTGTAATTCCCCTAAATCTTTTTCCATCAACTGGATTTTTTCATTATAATGTTTAATAAAATCATCAGCAATACTATCTCTTTTATTTGTATATAATTTTATTTTATTTTCTCTTTCTTCAAATTTACTTTGAATTTTATTTTTTTTATTTATCGCTTGAATTTTTTTCTGTTCTATAATTTTAATATCTAATAATAAATGCTCGGCACCAGGAATATTTTGTTGCTTTAAACTTTCAATAATTGATTTTATTTCCTTTTTTGTATTATCAAATGTTTCTATTTCTAAATTTAAAACATCTATTTCTTCTTTTAAATGTATTGTTTTTTCTTCATTTTTATCCGCCCAAAATTGATTATGAGTAATTTTAAATTTTTCAACTATTCTTTTTATTATAGGAATTTCACAAAGACCTTCATAAAGTTGATTAAAATTTCCTTTGCCTTCTTCTGATATATTGTTAAAAATCTTTAGATTTTCAAAATTTAAAAAAAGATTTGAGGCGCCCTTTTTTTCTGTTTCTATTTCTGTTTCTGACAATTTTTCTTTAATTTCAGATATTTTTTGACGTAATTCATCTCGTTCTGTTTCTATAATGCCAAGCTCTTCTGATGTGCCATTGTTTTTAAATTTTTTATCAAGTTCTTTTTCTTTTTCATCTAATAACAAAAGTAAACTTTCAAGAGATTTTTCTCCTCCTGATTCCTCTAGTGAAATTATTTTTTTTTCTCCCTCATCCATATTTTTTATTTTTTAATAATTTAAGTATATCATTAAATAAACTTAATCAAAGAGTTTCAATAAAACCACTTATAAAAAAATTAAAAAAACTATCAGAAGACAGTTTTTTATTTTAATTCTACCTTTTTTATTATTGAGTTATATCTTTTTGGAGATATTTTTTGTAAATATTTTAAATGTTTTCTTCTATCAGCGACCATTCCTAAAAGACCCCTTCTTGAATGATTATCTTTAGAATTTTTTTTCAAATGTTTCGTTAATTCCACAATTTTTTTAGAAAGTATGGCAATTTGAACTTCTGGAGAACCAGTGTCTGTATTATGCATTGCCACTTCTTTTATAATTTTTAATTTTTTATTCTTTGTTAACATATTTATAGAATATCACATTTATTTATTAAAGCAAGCAAATGAAAAAAAACAGTTGATATTTGATAAAAATCATTAAAACATGAAAACATTAAAACAAGAATTAAAAGGGTTTTCGGCTCCGCCGAAAACCCTTTCCGCTTTTTATTTTTTTTGTTCATTAAGTTTTTTTTTTAAAATAAAAATGTCTATGGAAACGAACATATGTTCGCTTCCGTAGACATTTTTGTTTTAGAAAAAAATTAAAAAAATTAAAACAAAAATTTAAAATTTCATTAAAAATTTGTCACTCTCATATGAGAGTGACAGAATAATTTTATTTTAATTTTCTTAAAATAAAATATCTACGAAAAAGTAAGTTTATTTTCATAAAAACTTTATTTAAAAAAATCGTCACTCTCATATGAGAGTGACTAAAATAAAAAAATATTTTTAAAAAAAAAATGTAAATTGAGAAAAAGTTTCCCAATTTTATTTTTAACTTTTTTTAATAAGTTTATGTTAAAAACTTCGTCACTCTCATATGAGAGTGACAGAAATAAATTTGAATATACAATATGGATATACAAACCAAGATCTTACCAAGGTCTGACCTTGATAAGAGGTCTCTTATCAAGGTCAGACCTTGGAAAAAAGGAAGAAAAAATTATCCACAGAATTTTTGTTTTTTTGTTTTTTATTTTTTTTGTTTTTTTTCTGTTTTTTCCTAGACTTTTTATTATTTTTTTGTTATATTTTCTAAATCTAAATAAAAAAATAAAAATAAGATTTTTGTTTTATTTATTTATAATAAATTTTTGAAAATTAAATATTTTGCGCTTATAGCTCAGTTGGTAGAGCAGCTCCCTTTTAAGGAGACGGTCGTTGGTTCAATTCCAACTAAGCGCACAAAAAAAGTTATAAAGTTAAAAATTATAAAATTTACATATTTTTAGACTTGTCTACGGAAACGAACGTGTTCGCTTCCGTAGACATTTTTGTTTTAGGAAAAAACTACAAAGATTAGTTTAAAAAAAAATTACAAAGTAAAAAAACAGAAAAAATAAAAAGGTTTTCGGCGAAGCCAAAAACCTTTTTGTTTTTTGTTTTTTTTATAATTTTTGTTCATAAATTATAAATCTTTATTTTTAATTCAGTTCCACAATTTATAATTCTTTTTTCTAATTATTTAATATTAACCGAAACAACACTTTCCCCTTTATTATAAACAGAATCAAAAACCACCACTTTCAATTCATTTTCTCCTATAATAAAAGAATTTATTGAATAGGGAATAAAACTTAAATTGAAGGGATATTTTTCAGAAGAGCCTACAAGCTCATTGTTTAAATAGAAATTGGCCTTGGTGATAGGGTAATTTCCTGATGCGTTAAACATTATATTTATTTTTTCGTCTTCACCATACTCAATATTTTGCACAGGCATAAGTATTTTTATTTTTGGTTTATTTGCCTCAATATGAATATTATCATATGCAATAGGTTTATTTAAAAAAGATTGTGGATTTGAGATAAGCCAATTTTGTATAGAATATTCCCAAAGACTAAATTGATAATCATTGTTTGGATTTATCGGAACTGAACCAAGAGGGTCATCTTTATCTATTGAATAAAGAATTGAATGAATTTCTGCTGGCGCAACAATTTCTTTTTTTGTTTCTTCGGGAGTCAAATCTGTAGCAAGTTTTCCTGAAATTTTATCTATGAAATAAGTTTCATTTCCTTGCCAAAATCCTCTTAATATCGGTTTAATAGATTGATCAATCGGAGGAGGTTTTATAAAAGTTTCTCCTGTGGTATTTTCAAGAGCAATTTCCATTATTTCATGCCAAAGAGGAACTACAATCAATCCCGCAACTTTTTTTATCATATGTTTATTATTATTATTTCCAACCCATGCGCCAACAACTATTTCTGGTGTGTATCCGATAGACCATGCGTCTTTATAATTATTTGTGGTTCCTGTTTTTGAAGCAACATTTTTACCGGGAAAAAAAAGTAAAGAATTTGCTCCGTAGGCTGGAATTTTTGCAATATTATCAGATAAAATATCTGAGATAGTTTCTGCAATATTTGGAGCAAGAATTGTTTGAGGATTTTTTGTATATTTTTCAAGTACCTTGCCTTGCAAATCTTCAACAGAAAGAATTCCTGTATAAGAATTTCTAACTCCATCATTTGCAAAAACACCATATGCACTTGTCATATCAAGCAAAGAAACTTCCCCACCTCCAAGAACTAAAGTAAGTCCATATTGATTCGGGTTGTCTGAAAGACTTTTTATTCCCATAGATTTTGCTGTTTCTATAGAATTTTTTATTCCAGCAAGATATAAAACTTTTATTGAAGGAATATTTCTAGATTGAGCCAAAGCATTTCTTAAAGATATAGGACCTAAATATTTATTATCATAATTTTCAGGCATATAACAAGCAGAGGCGGATGTTATTTCTACATTTGAATTTATAGGAGTTCCCCATGGAGTACAAGTAGTTTGAAATTCTGTTGGCAAATCAAAAAGAACAGTATCCGGTGTATATCCTTTTTTAAAAGCTGTTGCGTATACGAAAGGTTTAAAAGTTGAACCAGGCTGACGATGAGCGAGTGCAACATTAAAATTTCCATCAATTTCTTTATCAAAATAATCTCTTGAACCAACCATCGTTAATATTTGTCCGGTTTTTGGATCTATAATAATAACCGAGGCATTTTCTGCATCAAATTTAATTTTATTTTCAAAAGCTTTTCTTTTTGTTATTTCTTCCGTTTTTATTTGTAAACTGTAATCAAGAGTGGTAATAACTTTCAATCCTTTTTCTTCTAAAATTTTTTCTCCATATTTATCTATTAAATATTGTTTTATAAATTCCACAAAATGAGGGGCCTTTATTCCATATTTTTCTTGTGGAATAAAAAGGACTTTTTCTTTCATAGCATTATCATATTCTTTTTGATTAATGAAATTATTTTCAAGCATTTTTAAAAGAATAAATTTTTGTCTCTCATCAAGTTTGTCTTTATTTTTTCCATATGGCGAATAAAAAGTTGGGGCTTTTGGAATTGCGGCAATATAACTTGCTTCTGCTAAAGTAAGGGCTGATGCATTTTTTCCAAAAAAAGTTTCACTTGCTTCTTCAATTCCATAAATATTTCCACCATATGGAACACTATTCAAATAAATAGATAATATTTCGTCTTTTGACATTACTTTTTCAAGTTGAATAGAAAGAATCCACTCTTTTAATTTTCTTGAAATTATTTTTTCTGTTGTGAGCAGAGAATTTTTAATTACTTGTTGCGTAATAGTTGAACCCCCTTGACTAAAACTATTTGATAATATATTTGAAAAAATTGAACGAATAATTGATGTTATTTTAATACCGCCATGTTGATAAAATTTTGCATCTTCTATCGCGACGGTCGCATTTTTTATAT
Organism: bacterium; assembly: GCA_043818495.1. Taxonomy (GTDB): domain Bacteria; phylum Patescibacteriota; class Minisyncoccia; order Phycocordibacterales; family GWA1-40-21; genus Bog-1340. The sequence goes on from JBDRFT010000060.1 coordinate 9,664, forward strand.
TTTTTGAAATATTTTCAAAAGGAACGACTGTTCTTTTTATATCTTGATGAATATCATAAAGTAATATTTTCCCAGTGCGGTCATATATTTTTGTAGATTGTGTAATTTTTCTTGTTTCAAAAGAATTCAAATCTGGTATTTGAAAAGTAGAAATCCATAAAGTAATAGAACCACAAAAAATAAAAAATAAAGTTGCTATTATAAAAAAAAATTTTTTATGTCCAAATTTAATATTTTGATTTTTTAAAAATTTAATTTTCTTATGTTTATTTTTTAACATATTTTAATTATAACATATTAAAAAAGTTAAAAAATTATAAAGTTTATAAAGTAGAAAGTTTATAAAGTTAAAAATAAATTAAAAAACTAAATTCTAAATTATAAATTATAAAAAAAATTAAAATAAAAAATAAAAAGGTTTTCGGCTTCGCCGAAAACCTTTTTAGTTTTTTGATTTTTAACTTGTCTACTGAAACAAACATATGTTCACTTTCGTAGACATTTTTTTTAAATAACTTGGATACTGTATATCTAAGTTATCTTTTTAAGACTTAACAAATTTTTAAAATTTTAGCAAATTTAAAAAAAGTTTAAAAAAATTATTTTAACAAAAAGAAAATCGTGATGCTAGTACATTAACACCACGACTTTTTGGAAAAAAATTTAACAAAAAAATATTCTGTTTTTACCCAAGCCTTTCTTTTCTTCCATAATCTTCTCGAACTTTTTCTTTTTTTTCTATCGCTATTATTCCATCCAACAAACACCCTCGACACTTGTTGCAGTAGTCGTCTACCACCGACACCTCCTTTCCGCAGGAAAGGCAATAATTAAAATTTTTTAACATTAATTTTAATTCTGTCATTTTATTCCTCCTTTTTTAAATTTTTAAAACTTTTAACTTCTTTCTAAAACTTAACAAATTTTTAAAATTTTAGCAAATTTAAAAAAAGTTTAAATTTTTTATAATTTATATGCATATGTAAATAATTAATTTGGGTGCGATATCCAAGTTATTGCGAAGACAACTCCTTCGTTTTTAATTTAGTCATTGTTCCGTCTTTGCGAGCGAAGCGAAGCAAACTAGGTGAATAAAATTCCATCTAGATTGCTTCGCTTTGCTCGCAAAGACAAATATGGTTTACTTTGCTACACACTCGCAAAGACAGCATTTATTATTTTTTGTTTTATTCATGAATTATGAATCTTAAATCTTTTTTTATTAAATACAAGTAATAGACGCGATTGAATCCCCTTCTCTTAATTTCATAATTCTCACGCCTTGTGTTTGTCGTCCTAAATTTGGAATTTCTTTTATTTCTACTCGTATCACTTGGCTTTTTTTTGAAATAGCTGCGATTTCATCTTCTTCTTCGGTAATTACTTTTGAAGCAATTATTCTGCCCGTTTTTTCTGTAACTTTCATTGTAATTATTCCAGAACCTCCCCTTCCTTGTGTTTTATATTCATCAAGCGAAGTTTTTTTTCCATAACCATTAGCACTAATAACTAAAAATTCTGGATTTTTCATTTCTTTTTTTATTATATCAGTGCCTACAATAAAATCTTCTTTATCAAGTTTCATTCCACGAACTCCAGAAGCATTTCTTCCCATAACTCTAACATTTTCATCTTTAAATCTAATAGCTTGCCCCTCTGAAGTAGAAAGAATTACTTGGTCTCCTTTTGACATAAATAAAGCTGACCTAAGTTCATCACCAGAATCAAGTTTAATAGCAAGCAAACCGCTTCTTCTCACATCTTTAAAATTATCAGCGTCTACTCTTTTTGCTATACCATTTTTTGTAATTAAAATAAGTGACAATTTAAGATTTTTTAATTCTTTTGGCAAAGCAAGAACAGAAGTAATTTTTTCTTCACTTGAAATAGAAAGATAATTTATTATTGCTTTACCTTTTGTAGCTTTTTTACCTTCAGGTAATTCATACATTTTTATTTGATAAGCTTTTCCTTTATTTGTAAAAAATAAAATATCATTATGTGTTGTGGCTGTAAGAAAATGAGTGATAAAATCTTCATCTTTTGTATCAAGGTCAATCACGCCAATTCCTCCTCTTTTTTGTTTTTTATATTCATCGGGACTTGTTCTTTTAACATAACCTCCTGCTGTAAGAACAAGTACATTTGATTCATCTGAAATTAAATCCTCCTCAGAAAAAGATTTTATACCACCTTTTACTATTTTTGTTTTTCTTTCATCGCCATATTTATTTTTAATTTCAATAAGTTCTTCTTTAACAATTTTTAAAATTCTTTTTATTTTAGAAAGAATATCTTTTAAATCAAGAATGAGAGCTTGAATATTTTTAAGTTCATCTTCTATTTTTTTTCGCTCAAGCCCCGCAAGTTTTTGAAGTTTCATTTCAAGAATTGCATTTGCTTGTATTTCAGAAAATTTAAAAACTTTCATAAGTTGGTTCCTTGCTTCATCTACATCTTTAGATTTTTTAATAAGTTTAATAATTTCATCAATATGCTCAAGGGCTTTTTTTAAACCAAGTAAAATATGTTCACGAGCTTCGGCTTTTTTCAAATCAAATTCTGTTCTTTTTTTAATAACTATTTTTCTGTGTTCAATAAATTCATCTAAAAATGTTTTTAATGAAAGAGTTTTTGGAACTCCATTTACAAGTGCGACAAGATTGAAATGAAATTTTTCTTCAAGTTGACTATGTTTATATAAATAATTTAAAACTTTTTGAGGTTGAGCTCCGCTTTTTAAATCAATAACAATTCTAATATCTTTTGCTGATTCATCTCTCAAACCTTTAATACCTTCTATTTTTTTATCACGAATAAGATTTGCAATAGAAATAATAAGTTCCGCTTTATTTACTCTATAAGGAATAGATGTAATAATAATTTGAAAAGTATTTTTTTTATCTTCAATAATTTCAGCATAACCGCGAGTTAAAACCCCGCCTCTACCTGTTGCATATGCATGATTTATATCTGATTGATTATAAATTGTTCCACCAGTTGGAAAATCTGGACCTTTTATAAATTGTAATAAATCTTCAATCGTAGCATTCGTATTATCTATTAAATATAAAACGGCATCCACAACTTCATTTAAATTATGGGGCGGAATATTTGTAGCCATACCAACAGCAATACCAAGTGTTCCATTCAAAAGAAGATTTGGCACAGCGGCAGGAAGAACTGATGGTTCTTTTTTTGTATTATCATAATTTGGTCTCCATTCAATAGTTTCTTTATCAAGGTCTTTAAGCATTTCTCCAGAAATTTTTGACATTTTCGCTTCTGTATATCTCATCGCTGCAGCAGAATCACCATCTATATTTCCAAAATTTCCTTGACCAATAATTAAAGGGTAGCGAGTAGCAAAATCTTGAGCGAGTTTAACCATTGCTTCATAAATAGAAGCGTCTCCATGTGGATGATAATTACCCATCACTTCTCCAACAACAGCCGCAGACTTTCTCGTTTTTGCTCCAGCATTAATTCCCATTTGATGCATAGCAAAAAGTATTCTTCTATGAACTGGTTTTAATCCGTCACGAACATCTGGAAGAGCCCTCTGTGTAATAACAGACATAGCATAATCCAAATAAGATTCTTTCATCTCTGTTACTATATTTCTATCTGAAAAAGCTCTGGGCTCTTCATTTTTTTCTTTTTCTTTTTCTTTATTCATTATTATTTTTATAAAATATAAAAAAACTTATTAAAAAATTTGCTAAAAAATTAAATAAAAAATTAAAATAATTTAAAAAAAATAAACAAACCTAACATTAAAGCGTAATCTTTTCACCAATTATTAAAATAAAAAAAATCTTTAAAAAATTTTATAAATTAAGTATATCAAATTTGAGACAAAAAACCAAGAAAAACAATTAACCTTTGAGTTTGACATTTAACAAACACAAAAAAAACAAAAAACGGAAAGGGTTTTCGGCTCCGCCGAAAACCCTTTTTGTTTTTTGTTTTTATTATCAATTTAATAAAAAAAAATAACCACTGGTGCAAGTAGTTATTTTAATATCTTGCAGAGGGTGCAAGATATTTTTTTTTATGAAAACAAGTCTTATTTTATCTTTAACGATAGACCTGCCTTCAAAAAAATTGCATTATCAGGGGTGCTAAAAGAAATTCCTTGGCTTTTTTTTTCATACACCGAACGATATCCGAGTTCTGTTACAAAACTCAGAATATCATTCTCCATCAATGGGGTGCTTATTATTACGAGATATTCAACCCCACTCCTTTTAGCAGAATAATTCTGCTCCACATAAAGGTCCTTATAAACGGACTTTATATTTTGACTTATCAACCCGATACCAATAAAAAAATTATCGTTTATCGGTCTTAAAAATCTAAATTCTACTTCAGTAGTAGAATTTGAACTCTCTCCCTGTTGATAAGGGTTTTTGTAAATACTCTCCTGGGAATAATGGACCAATTGAAACCCATTGCTCCCATACCAACAAGTTCCACTAAACTTAACAGGAACTTGTTCATTTTGTGAGGAGGCTTGTTGAATATAGCCTCCGACCTCTATTTCACTAGGAACAAATTTCTTTAACTCATTTGCTGAAACTATATTATTTGTTCCTCCCAATATTATTATTGTTAAAAAACTAATTATTAACTTTTTCATTTTAACTTCCTCCTATTCTTTTTCTTCTTCGTTGTTCTATAACTTACGAAGTAAGATTTTATGATTTTCAAATTTTACCCTCTTTAAAATTTGAAAAAATTTATCAGAAAATTTGCACTCTTTTTATAATACACACTAAAAATAATTTGTCAAGTTTTATAGTTTAAAAATCAAATTTGTGTTTTAAAAACCATAATTCATAATTTAGTTCTTTTTTTAATTTATTCTTTTAAAAGTTCCTCTTTGATATTATTTTTACTTTTTTTCAAAAGAATTAATTTCTTTTTCTAAAAATTTATCTAAAGTTTCAATTTGTTCTTTTAAAGAAGAAAAATCTCCTTCTTTTAATTGTTGTTTAATAAGTGTAATAAAATATTTATATAAGTTTTCTTCAGTTTTTGTTTTTTCTTCAAAAGAAATTATATTTTCTATTCCTTCATCTATCATTTTTTTTGAAAGAGAAAGATAAAAAATTGGAATGTGAGAAACTTTTTCTATTACTAAAATTATTTTTTTATTTTTATCAACTTCCAATCCATATTTTAATTTTACTCCACCATATTCATCTTTTTTTAAAACACGATTTCTTTTTTCTTTAAATTTATCACCAAACATTTCTCCGACCTCATCAAGGGCACAAAAAATTTTTCCTGTTTCTTTATCTAAAATAATATTATCCACCCCATTTTTTATATCATCATAAAGAGAAGCTCTTACCGTTATAAATTTTTCTGGTAAAAATTTATTAAAAAATAATAGTTTTTAATATTTCTAATTGTTCTCCTGTTCTTTTTAATCTTTCTTCTTCTGGAAAACAATTTTTATTTTGAATTTTTTTTGCGTTTTCTAAATCTTTTAATATTTCTTTTTCAGAATAAATCTCAGAAAAACTCATCATATCAAGTCGAAGCTCTTTGTTTATTGGAATTTTTTCTTTTAATTGAAGAAAATTTTTTTCAATTATACCTTCTAATTTTTTAATTTTTTCTTCTTCACTTTTCTCTTTTATTTCTTTATTAATGAAATAATCACTATCAAAATTTTTTGGCATATTTTTTTCTAATTTTTTTCTCTAATAAAATAAACAGTTTGAAACAAAAACTCTCATTTTCACTTTTTTGTTAAAAATTAATTATATCAAATATTTAGACAAATTAAAAGCAAAACTGCAAAATAATAAAAGTTAAAAAATCTTCAAAATTTTTGTCACTCTCATATGAGGGTGACAAAAATTTTGAAGATTTTTTGTTTTTACCAATTACTTATTACCATTACTTATTACAAATTACTTATTATTTTTATTTTTTTCATAATTCTTAAATCTTAAATCTTAAATCTTTATTTTTATGCTATCATCAAATAATGAAAAATATTTGGCAAAAAGTTTCTAGAAAAAAAGTTTTCTTTTGTCTTGCGCCAATGTCGGATATTACAGATATTGCTTTTAGACAAATAATCGCAAAATATAGCAAACATAAAAAAGTTTGTGATAATAAATATAAAACATTAAACACAAATAAAAATGGCCCAGATATTTTTTGGACTGAATTTGTTTCAGCTGACGGTTTGGCTTCAAAAGATGGCCGAAAAAAACTTTTACCTATTTTAAAATTTTCAAAAAAAGAAAAACCTATAATTGCACAAATTTTTGGAGCCAAACCAGAAAATATTAAAACGGCTTGTGAAATAATTTCTAAACTTAATTTTGATGGAATAGATATTAATATGGGATGTCCTGATAAATCTGTGGTGAAGCAAGGAGCTGGCTCTGCTCTTATAAAAAATCCAAAACTCGCTCAAGAAATAATTCGTTCTGCAAAAATTGGCGCTCCTAGACTTCCAATTTCTGTAAAAACTCGTATCGGTTATAATCATATAGAATATAAAACTTGGCTTCCTAAAATTTTAAAAGAAAATATTTCAGCACTTACAATTCATCTTCGTACAAAAAAAGAAATGTCTAATGTCCCAGCGCATTTTGAACTTATAAAAGATATAGTAAAAGTTATTAGAAAATATGACAAAAAAGTTTTTATTATAATAAATGGAGATATAAAAAGTTTAGAGCAAGGAAAAAAACTTGCAAAAGATGCGAGATTTGATGGAATAATGATAGGAAGGGCAATTTTTGGCAATCCTTGGTTTTTTAATTCTGAAATAAAATCTGAAAATATTTCTATCAAAGAAAAATTAAAAGTTCTCATTGAACATACAAAACTTTATGAAAAACTTTTAAATTATAGAAATTTTGCAAATATGAAAAAACATTTTAAATCATATTTAAATAATTTTGAAGGAGTAAAAGAATTAAGAAATAAATTAATGAAAACAAATAATTCAGAAGAAGTGATTAGAATAATAGAGGATTATTTAAAAAATATTTGATTTTAACATTTGACAAAAGGTAAAAAATAAAAAGTAAAAAAATAAAAAAATAATTGGTAAAAATAAATAAAAAAATGAGGATGTTTATAAGACATCCTCATTCAACAAATAAACTTTAAGACGAAAATTTCAACCCCCTCTTTCTCCTTTTTTATTTTTTTTGTTTTAATTTCAGGAGAATTAAGAAAATTAAAACTTGGAGAAGGGTCTAAAAAATCAATTAAATTCAAATCCTCTTTACAAAATTTTCTATTTTGTAATTCTAATAAAAGGGAGAGAAAAAAAGCCCTTCTGCCTTTTTTCGAAATTTCTATTTTTTCTCCTACTCTTCCTAATACTTCTTGCAAAAAAGAACTTGTTTTGTATTTTTTTGCAAGTCCTAAACAAATTTCAATCGTATTTTCAAGTCCCCTTTCTTTAATTTTTATTTTTTCTGTTGGACTAAGTAGTGTCACTAAAATCTCAACTAGTCTTTCAATTTTTTTCTTTAGTCTTTCTTTTTCTGTCATTTCCTCCAATAAGAGAAAATAATTTAAAAAAGGGGAAGACGATAAAAGAAAAATTTTCATCGTTTTTGCAAAACATACTCCCGATTTAAATTTTAATTCACGAGTAGTTCTTTTTACATAAACATAAGAAAAACAATTTAAATCTTGAATAGGGAAAAGATTTAATTGAGGGTTTTCCTCAAAAAAAATTTTTGCTAGCTCTTCTTTTAATTTTTCCGTTAGTTCACTCAATGATTCCCTAACCTCATTATTTTCCTCACTCACAATTAGTGAATCTAATAAATATTCTGTAATAATTTTATTTATTTTTTCACCTTTGTGGGAGCCTGCATCAAGAGGTTGTAGACAAAACCCTATTTTTCCTATTATTTTTTCTTCAAAAATAACATTTATAAATCCTGCTTGATGATTTAAATTCTCTATAATCAATTTAATTTTCACCTTTTTTACCTCCTTTAAATCAAAATTTTTTTATTTCAAAAAACAAAACTTTCTATATTTAGTTATAACTTTTTAAAAAATTAAATCAAGTTCTACAAATTAGCCTAAAATTAACTTGTAGTTTTTTAGCTTCTTAACTTTTTAACAAAAACTCATTAAAACATTAAAACATTAAAACAAAAAAAAAATAAAAAGGTTTTCGGCGGAGCCGAAAACCCCCTTTTAATTTTTTTATTGCAAAATTTTTTTTTTATGTTAAATTGTTATTATGAATTTAAAAAATATTAAAATATCACCAGTAGATATAGAAATTCGAAAAAAAATTG
>JBDRFT010000061.1:0-6364 GCA_043818495.1 bacterium
TAATTTTTTTAATTTTTCTCTAAAACAAAAATGTCTACGGAAGCAAACACGTTCGCTTCTGTAGACAAAATAAAAATGTAAAATAGAAAAAAATAAAATTAATTACTATATTTTCGTCACTCTCATATGAGAGTGACGAATTTTTTAAAAATAAAAATTATAGTTTATTATGAAAAAAATAAAAAACAAAACAACAAAAGGGTTTTCGGCTCCGCCGAAAACCCTTTTATTTTTGTTTTAATGTTTTAATAATTTAATGTTTTAATAATTTTTATCAAATGTCAAATGTTTTTTACTATTTTCTATGCTATCATTTTAACTATAAAAAAATGGAAGCGAGTGAAATAAAAAAAAGATATTTAGAATTTTTTGAAAAAAGAGGACATAAAATAATTCCTTCAGTTTCACTTTTGCCTGAAAATGATTCTTCTTCTCTTTTTATAATGGCGGGAATGCAACCCCTTGTTCCTTATTTATTAGGAATAAAACATCCATCGGGGACAAAACTTGTTGGCATTCAAAAATGTATTCGCACAGGAGATATTGAAGAAGTCGGAGACAATCGTCATCTTACTTTTTTTGAAATGCTTGGAAATTGGTCTTTGGGAGATTATTTTAAAAAAGAAGCGATAGAATGGAGTTTAGAATTTCTTACAAATAAAGAAGAGGGTTTGGGTTTAGATCCAAAAAGACTTTATATCACAATTTTTAAAGGGCTTGATAATATTCCGCAAGACAAAGACGCTATAAAATATTTGAAAGAAAATTTTATTAAACATAATATAATAGCAAAAGTCGCAAAAGAAAATGAAATTATAAAAAATGATATAAAAATTATTCCTCTCGGAGAAAAAGATAATTTTTGGATTGCGGGAAATATTGGTCCTTGCGGAGGATGTGCGGAATTTTTTTATGATATTATTGGTGAAGAAAAAGGTGAAAAATTAGAAGGTAATTTTCAAGAACTTGTAAAGTCTGGCAGAATTATTGAGATTTGGAATAATGTTTTTATGGAATTTAATAAAATCGCTGATAATAAATATGAAAAACTTTTAAAACCAAATATTGACACGGGAATGGGTCTTGAAAGAACAGCTGTTATTATGCAAGGAAAAAAAAATGTATATGAAACAGATATTTTTACTTCATTAATATCAAAAATTAAAAAACAAAAAACAAAAATAATTGATGCGAAAGAAAAAGAAGAAAAAAAAGAAATAAAAGTAGAGAGAATAATCGCTGACCATATTCGTTCCGCCGTGTTTATTATTTCTGATGGTATTGTTCCTTCAAATACTGAAGCGGGATATGTTTTAAGAAGAATTTTAAGACGAGCTATTCGTTTTGGAAAAATTCTTGGTTTAAAAAATGAAAATTATTTAGAATTAGTTGATATTATAGAAAAACAATATGGTGATATTTATAAAAATATTCAGATAAATAAAAATTTAATAAAAAATGAAATAGAAAAAGAAATAAAAAAATTTAGTCAAACTCTTGAAAAAGGTTTAAAGGAATTTGAAAAAATAATTTTAAAAATTGATAAACAAAAAATATTTAATATTTCAGGCAATGATGCTTTTATTTTATTTTCTACATATGGATTTCCTATTGAAATAACTATTGAAATGGCAAAAGAAAAAAATTTGAAAGTTGATATAAAAAGTTTTGAAGAAGAAATGAAAAAACATCAAGAAATTTCAAAAGTTGGTTCAGAACAAAAATTTAAAGGAGGGCTTGCAGGAACGGGAGAAAAAGAAATTAAATATCATACTGCTACACATTTATTATTAGCCGGGCTTAGAAAAATTCTTGGAAATGAAATTATTCAAAAAGGAAGTAATATTACATCCGAGCGAATCCGTTTTGATTTTAATTGGTCAGAAAAAGTTTCAACAGAACAGCTAAAAAAAATTGAAAATTTAGTTAATCAAAAAATTACTGAAAAAATTCCAGTTGAAATGTTGGAATTATCAAAAAATGAAGCGAAAAAAATTGTCACAATTCTTTCTTTTGATTTATCTAAATATGGGGATATTGTAAAAGTTTATAAAATCGGTGATTTTAGTATAGAATTTTGTGGAGGACCTCATATAAAAAATACATCCGAACTCGGACATTTTAAAATTATAAAAGAAGAAGCTGTAAGCGCGGGAATTAGAAGAATAAAAGCAGTGTTGGAATAAATTCAAGATTTAAGATTCATGATTCAGGAATAAAATAAAATAAAAATAAAATTTAAATATAAGTTTCATTCCAGAATCTAACGCAACACTTTGGCATAAAATATCAAAAATGAAAAAAGTAAAAATATTTATTGATTTAATATTAAATTTAATTTTACCAAAAGATGCTGGAATAACTGAAATAGAAAATATGTCAGATATAGATATATTAAATAATTTACCACAAGCAAATGATATAAATAATAAATATAAAGCTTTATTTTGTTATAAAAATAAAATCGTAAGAAAAGTTATTTGGAATATTAAATACAAAAAAAATCAAAAACTTAATAAAAAATTTTCTGGTCTATTATATGAATTTATTTTAGAAAATATTTCTGATGAAATGCTTTTTTCAAGATTTAAAAATCCATTATTGATACCTATACCGATGCATAAAAATAATTTAAAAAAGCGAGGATATAATCAAAGCGAACTCATTGTTCAAGAAATTTTTGAAATAGATAAAAACAAAAATTTTGAAATATCTTTAAATTCTTTATTAAAAACAAAAGAAACACCGCATCAATCTGAATTAAAAAATAAAACTAAAAGATTAGAAAATTTAAAAAATTGTTTTTACGCAGATATAAAAAAAATAAAAAATAGAAATATTATTTTAATAGATGATGTAATTACTACGGGAACCACAATGAAAGAAGCCGTTAAAACTTTACAAAAAGTCGGAGCAAAAAAAGTGATAGGTTTTTCCTTAGCACATTAAATATTTATAAATTATGAATTTATAACTTTTTTTCAATACACGAATTAAAACTCTCAACTCCCCTATTATACTCTATAATTAAATTTTTAATTTTTAAAACTAAATTATTATAAACTTCTGCTAAAGTATTTCTTTCTGTAATTTTTAAATTATAATTTTGTATATCTGCTGTATTCGCTATTTTTAATTCTTCATCTATTTTTTTAATATTTATTAACATATTATCTGCTTCAACTCTATATTGAGCGATTTTATCTTTCAAAACTTTTTCTGGTTCAGGACAATCCGAAACTGGCCTACTAAAAATTTGTGCGGCTATCCATATTTTTTGACCTTTATATAAACCTTGCTCAGCATATACTCCAAGTTCTGTATAATTTTTATTTAAAATATTTGCTCTATGTCCAGGACTATCCATCCAAGCCTGTACGAGTTTTTTGTCCCCATCAAAATTACCAAGCGCAATGTTTTCTCCAATTGTTATATATTCATAATTATTTTTTACAGCTTCTTTTGACACATTATCTCCTGTTGGAGAATTATGTTCAAAATATTGTTTAACAAACATATCTTGAACTCTAATAATAGCAATTTTTTTCAAAATATTATTTTCTTTTAAATTACTAAGATTTGTATTATTATTTTTTCTTTCTTCATTTGTAAAAAAAATTATTTGATTGATATTCAAATCTGTGCCAGAAATAATCGCATTCGGAATATAAACAGTTGGTATAGGATTATTTACAGAAGGATTAGTAAAAGTTTTTTTAATTTGAACAATAAGATTTTTATTTGTTTTTAAAATTGTTTGAATAATTTTATCTGTATCTGCGGTAGTCGTTTTAGAAATATCAGAAGAGACACAATTTTTCTTTCCCAAATTTGTCCTAAACTCCCCTTTTTTCCATTCATCTTTTGAAATAGCTAAAAAATAATTATGACAAAATTCTTTTTTTATTTGTCCTATAATATTATTATTTATAAAATTAAATACACTTGAAATATTATTTTTTATTGGCTCTGTAATATTTTTTATAATATTAAATGTATTTTGAAAATTATCAGTAAAATTATTCGCTTTAGCAATATTACAAAATAAAAATACTGACAAAAAAATCAGTAATATTATAAAAATTTTTCCACTATTTTTAAAAATTTTCATACTTTTATTATAACATAAATTATTTATTTATTATTTTAAATTATAATCAATCATTAAAATAACGAGGAATGATGGATATTCAGTGCAAGTCTCCTCACATTTTTTCAACGAAATCCACATTTAAGTTACGATTTAATTTGACAATATTTTTTAAATATGCTATACTTTTATATAGAATGCTCGTTAAAATTTAATTTGAAATTTATTTTTAAGGGAGGTAAAAAATGGATCTAATTACAACACAAGCTGTTTCGCGGGTTAAAAAAATTGTAGAGGAAGAGGGAGGCGAAATAGAAGGGGGAGGAGAAATTTTTAAAAGGGCTTGTTCCATGACTGATTCAATTTTTGAATATGAGTCTGGAACAATGGAGGAGTATTTTGTTTTGTTGTTTTGTCAAAAAAGTCCAAAACACAATGCTCCCATTATCACTATGCCTATTAAAATTTTTAATAAAGAATACAAGAAAGACTGGCGTTCTATATGGGAGGAAGAAAATGATAAATAAAAAGGGGAATTTAATTTTGTTTAAATCCCCTTTTATTATTAGTTTTTTTTATTATGAAAAAAATAAAATATTTATAAAAACCAAAATAAAAAGGGTTTTCGGCGGAGCCGAAAACCCTTTTTATTCTGGTTTTTTAAAAACTCCCAACAACAATTTTAACAAATCTTTTTTTCCCCACCTTCAAAACAATTTCACTATTTATTTTATAATTTACATCTGTAATTTTTTCTCTGGAAACTGCATCGCTTATAGCATTTTCTGCCACAAGTCTTCTAAAATTATTTTTTGAAGAAACAATTTTATTTTCTACTAAAAGTTCTGCGAGAGATTTACCATTTTCTGTTTTTATTTCTTCTAAATTTTCTGGCAAGCCTTTTTTTTGAAAAGTTTTATTAAAATTTTTCTCTGCTTTATCAGCTTTTTCTTGATTATAATAAATTTTTACAATTTCTTTTGCTAAAATAATTTTTATATCACGGGGATTAACTCCGCTTTCCAAATCTTTTTTATGTTTTTCTATTTTTTCCATTGATAAATTCGTGCAAATTTCAAATGCAGGCAAAATCATTCCATCAGTCCAACTCATTATTTTTCCAAACATTTCAAATTCATTATCAAGCAAACAAACCATATTATTTTCAGTTTTTCCCATCTTCTTTCCAGAATTATCTTCTAAAATTTTTGTTGTAATTACAAACTTATCTTTATTTTTTAATTTTTTCAAAAGATCACGACCGACCAACATATTAAATAATTGATCATTTCCGCCAATTTCACCATCAATATCAAGAGCAACACTGTCATATCCTTGCATAAGAGGATATAAAAATTCATTCAAATAAATATCTTGATTATTTTTTAAACGTTCTTGAAACATTGAACGTTTAATAGTTTGAGCATATGTAATATGTGAAGCGAGCTCAATTAAATCCACAAATGAAAGTTTGGCAAGCCATTTAGAATTATATTTTAACTTCGCTCCACCAATACCAAATTTCAAAAAAGCTGATGCTTGTTTTTTATATAATTCACAATTATTCAAAACCTGTTCTCTCGTAAGTTGTTTCCTCGCAGAAGATTTGTCTGTAGGGTCTCCTATCATTGCTGTAAAATCTCCTATAAGCAAAATAACTTCATGACCCAAATCTTGAAATTCTTTTAATTTTTTTAAAGGAACAGCATGACCTAAATGTAAAGTTGGTCCTGTTGGGTCTATACCTAAATACATTTTTAATTTTTTTCCACTTAAAAGTTGCTTTTGGACAAATTCTTTATTTGGGTAAATATTTTCAACTCCTCGTGTTAAAAATTCTTCTATTTTTTTTGGGTCTGTATTAATTTTCATATATTAAATAAAATAAATTTGCTTTGTTTTATTTTTTATTAATTTTTAAATTCCAAAATCTAAAATAAAAACCATCAATTTATTTTTATAATATTACCATAATTTTTATATTTTTATAACAATTTTTAATAAAAAAAAGGCTTACCAACTTATGGCAAGCCTTTATGTTCATCTAGGGCTAAACTTCTGGATGCGGTTGTTGCCATTATCAGCCACATAGACATTGTCGGATGAATCAACGGCTACTCCATCAGGCCAGACAAGGAAAATTCATAGGTGAAATGCAATTTTTTCTGATAATGTTTCCGACCAAATATTCAATTTGAATTCTGGTATCTTTTGTATGATACCACGTTCCAAAGCAACTTCATACGCATTTTTGTATCCTAGTGACTTTCTATA
>JBDRFT010000062.1:0-3306 GCA_043818495.1 bacterium
CAAATTTTTTTAAAAAAATATTTTATTAAAAATTAAATGAAATAAAAATGAAAGTAAAAAACTAAATTATAAATTATGAATTATAATAAAAATAAAAAATACAAAAACAATAAAAGCAAAAAGGTTTTCGCTTCGCGAAAACATTTTTACTTTTCTTGTTTATTTTTTTTCTTTTGCTTATTACCTACTACGGATTACTTATTACTTTTTGTTTTCATAATTCATAGTTGTTTTTTTTGTTGCCAAAATTCTAACTTGAATTGCAACACCCTTCATAAACCTCACAGGGTGTTTGCCAGGCAAGAGATTTTCTCGGTGTGATTCATTTTCCGCCACTTTGTTTAATTCTCTTTATTAGTTACCAAGGTTTGATTTCCGTAAAACTAAAATAATTTATTTATTACATATTCTCCATCTAAATCTCACAAAAATTAATGCGGGATTTGGGTAAAGAAAAATTGGCACTCCTTAAGGATTTAATTAATGTCAATTTTCCGTAGCCAGATACACGTTGTTATGTGATGTAGACAGAAATTTCTTTTCCTCAATCTATTTTTTGGCAATTTATTTACTGACTTCTTTGGCTTGCTCATATTCTTCCTTTGAGATGAAAACGGGAACAAGGTCTTGAGCTTCTTTCCCAAACTTATCGTATGCTTTTTTACCAACTCTTTTGCTATTATATCTAATTTCTCCATCCTTGTTTGGCCATGAGTTTGTAAACCACATTTCACCCTCTAACAATTCAGGGTGTTTTTGCTGATCAAATACTGACTTCATGTCTTCTAGTGATTTCGTAGTTGTATAGGTTAAATATTAAAATTTACTAAATTATATCACAAGCTATATTCGACCTGAAATAAATAAATATTAAAAAAGAAGAAAAAAAAACCATTTCATAAGCAAAGTTAATTTATAGAAAAAAAATAAAAAATTGGTATAATCAAGTTTGTCTTTTAAAAAAATAAAGAATAAATTATTACAAAATGTCAAATCTTGTAATTATTAAAAAGAAAAAAATAAAATTTATTCATAAATCTTAAATCATATTTAAAACTATGTTTAATAAAACAAAAATAAAAAAAAAATATGAAAAAAGGGCGAAAGATATAGACCCAGATGAAATTTTTTTAGATTCAGAAAATTTGCCGAAATTTAATATAGACCAATTTGAAGGACGGCTTGAAAAACCTATTTCTTTTAGCACTTTTATTTTATTTAGTATCATTTGTTTTTTTATTTTTGGAGGATTTTTTTTGAGAGCATTTAATCTTCAAGTAATTAATGGAAAAGTTTATTTGGAAAAAAGTGAAAATAATAGATTTAAAAATACTTTAATTTTTTCTAATAGAGGAATTATTAATGATAGAAAAAATAATAACTTAGTATGGAATACGGCAAGTAGTAGTAAACCCGAATTTTCTTTAAGAGAATATTCTAGTCTTTCTGGTTTATCTCATATTTTAGGATATATAAAATATCCAGCCAAAGATAATTTTGGTTTTTATTATAATGAAAATTATATAGGTAATGATGGAGTAGAAAAATATTACAATGATATTTTATCTGGTAAAAATGGTTCAAGAATTATTGAAGTTGATGCTAATGAAAAAGTGCAATCTGAAAGTGTAATTCGCCCCACGGAAGATGGAAAAAATTTAAAATTATCTATTGATTCTGATTTACAAAATTATATGTATAATACTATTGCAAAGTTATCAAAAGAAGTTGGTTTTGCTGGAGGTGCTGGAATAATAATGGACGTTAATACAGGAGAAATTTTGACAATAACTAATTATCCTGAATATAATTCTCAAATTTTAACTGATGGTAATGATGCGATTGCTATCAATAATTTTTTAAAAAATAAAAATAATCCATTTTTGTTTAGAGCGATAGATGGTCTTTATACTCCGGGTTCTATAATCAAACCTTTTATATCCATCGCCGCTTTATCAGAAAATATTATTGACCCTAATAAAAAAATATTGAGTGCGGGTTCAATTTCAATACCAAATATTTACGACCCTTCGCATCCATCAATTTTTAAAGATTGGAAAATTCATGGCTGGGTTGATATGAGACAGGCTTTATCTGTTTCTTCTGATGTTTATTTTTATGAAATTGGTGGAGGTTATAAAGATCAAAAAGGTTTAGGAATAAATTTAATAGATAAATATATGAATATGTTTGGTTTCGGACAAGATTTGCCAGAAGGTTTTTTTAGCGGAAAAGCTGGAATTATTCCAAACCCAGAATGGAAAGCTAAAAATTTTAATGGAGAAAAATGGAATCTTGGAAATACATATCATACTTCAATAGGTCAATATGGTTTTCAAGTAAGTCTTATACAAATAATTAGAGCTATGGCGAGTATAGTTAATAAGGGAAAATTATTAGAGCCTTCAATATTATTTGGTGGAAATCCAGAAAAATTTATTGCTTTAAATTTAAATCCAGATTATTTTAAAATTGTTAAAGAAGGAATGAATCTTTGTGTAGAAGAAGGAACGGCGATAGGATTAAATGTTGAATATTTAAATTTAGGTGCAAAAACAGGAACGGCGCAACTTGGATCTAAAAATCAATTTGTTAATTCTTGGGTTGTAGGATTTTTTCCATATGATAATCCAAAATATGCTTTTGTTGTAATAATGGAAAAAGGACCAAGTTCCAATAGCACAGGAGGCGTTTATATTATGAGACAAGTTTTTGATTGGATGAAAATAAATACTCCAGAATATTTGAAAAGTTAAAATTATTTTTTTTAGGTTTTTTAAAAATTTTTAAATTATGATTTTAAATTTTAAAAAATAAACAGCGGACTGATCCGCTGTTTTTAAAAATTATCCACTATTTAATAAAAGAAAAGTTTTTCTTGTAGTTTCAAAAATAAGTTATCAATTTTTTCTTTTTCTAGAAAAACTCTTCTTTTTAAATGAGGCATCTCCTTTCCTATTTTTTGAATTTCTATTATTTTTTCTATTATCTTTTGTGTTTCGTTTGATGTTAAAAAATCTTTTTTTTCTAAATTTTCTAATATTAAAATTAGAATATTTTCAATTTTTGAACACCATTCTTTAATATCTTTATTCAATCTTTTTTTCCTTAATTCTTTAATAATAGAAAAGATTTTGTAAAGATTTTTAATTATTACTCCTGTGTTCATTTTTTATTACCTCCTAATTTTTAGGATACCAGAATAATTAAATTTGTCAAATTTTTCTCACCTACTTCGTGGATGGAAAAATTTTAAATAAAATGTTAATTTATTAATTAATAGATTAAATATAAATTATAAAAACT
>JBDRFT010000063.1:0-7976 GCA_043818495.1 bacterium
ACAAATATAAAAGTAAAACTCCCCCAGTAGCTGGGGGAGTTTTACTTTTATATTTTAAACTTGTCTATTAAAAAAAGACATTAAAAAAAAGAAACCCTGTAAAAAAAATGTCTATAGATTAAAATTAAAAAAAAGTATAATTTCAGTAAAAAAACTTATGCAAATTTTTATACGAAATGTTTTCGTATAATACACATAATTTTGTATATTAAACGAATATCGTGTAGAACTTAAATTGTATTTTTATTATATACCTTATAATATACTTAGATGTCAATTTAAAAAAATTAGAAGATGAACTAAGGTTGCGAAATTATAGTCGCAAGACTATCAAAAGTTATTTGCATTGCGTAGCAGAGTATTTGCGCGCAAAACAAAATAATTTAGATTTGGTTAATATTGATTTTATCAAACAATATTTATTATCCAAAATAGACTTCATAGTAGGGCATTATCATTTATTTTTCACAGTAAAAAGTTAAAAAGTAAAAAAAATCAAAGGGTTTTCGGCTTCGCCGAAAACTTTTTTTAGTTTTTTCTTTTGATGTTTTTTCTTTTGATTTTTTTTAAAATTAGGAACATGTTATTATACTCATAATGTCATTTGCAAAAAAGAAAAAACTTTTTATTTGTATTACTAAATCAGAACCTTGGGGTGGTGCTCAAAAATATGTTTTTGATATTGCTATCAATATTCCTAAAGATTATTTTGATATCAATGTTCTTTTAGGAGGAATTGGTATTCTTAAAAAAAAACTTGATGATGCGGGCGTCCGAAATATTTTATTAAAAAATTCTCAAAGAAACATTGATATAAAAAAAGAAATTATTTTATTATTTGAACTCATAGAATTATTTAAAAAAGAAAAACCAGACATAGTTCATTTAAATAGTTCAAAAATGGGATTTATTGGAGCTCTTGCCATTCGGATTATTTGCATTTTTTACAAGCTACCTACTTGCCGAAACTTCGGTAGGCAGGTAAGCTACAAGCCTGTTATTATTTTTACTGCTCATGGCTGGGCATTTAATGAAAATAGAAATTTTTTTTCAAAACTTTTTTTAAAAATACTTCATATCCTTACAATTCTTTTATGTAATAAAACTATCGCTGTTTCAGAAGAGACAAAAAAACAAATTGGTAAAATTTTTAGTAAAAAAATAGTTGTAATAAAAAATGGATTGGGAGAAATAGAATTAAAAGATAAAAGCTTTGCAAGAGAAAACCTTTCTTTAAAAATCAGAGAAAAAAATTCTAAAGCTGATTTAATTCTTTCAAAAAATCCTGTTTGGATTGGAACCATTTCAGAGCTTCACACAAATAAAGGTCTTACTTTTGCGATAGAGGCAATTTCCAAAATTAAAAATAATAATATTATTTTTGTAATTATTGGTGAAGGAGAAAAAAGAAAAGAATTAGAAGAGCTTGCGGTAAAACTCGGAATATCTAATAAAGTTTTTTTAATTGGACAAATTGATTCGGCCGAAACATATTTAAAGGCTTTTGATATTTTTACTTTAACATCTATTACAGAGGCTTTGCCATATGTTTTGTTAGAAGCTGGTTATGCAAAATTACCAGTAATTGCAAGCAATATTGGAGGTATTCCTGAAATTATTGAAAATAAAAAAATGGGGATACTTACTCATATAAGAAATTCAGAAGAAATAAAAAATTCTCTTGAATATTTAATAAAAAATCCTGAAAAGGCAAAAGTTTTAGGAGATTCTTTAAAAGAAAAAATATCAAAAAATTTTACACAAAAAAATATGTTAGAAAAAATACTTGCTCTATATAAAAATGTGGTATAATAAAATGTGGTATAATAATAAGTAGTGTGATAAAATATATTAAATAAATAAATAATCAAAGAAAAAATATTTTGATTATTAAAAAAAAATGTCAATAGAATTTAATGAAGAAACAAAATTTAATAATATATATAATAAATCTGTTAAAAAGCCTTCTTCAAGTATTATGACTTTTATGATAAAAAAGGGCATAGTAAAAGATGAAAATAGTGCAAAAAATATTATGATAATTATTAGTATATTATGTTTTGCTTTATCAGTGTATTTTATAATAAAATAAAATTATGAAAATAAAAACAAAAAAAGGTTTTACATTAATAGAATTAATAGTTGTTATTGCAATAATAGGTTTCCTTACCACAGTAACAATTATATCTTTACAAACTGCAAAACAAAAAGGTTCTGATGCCGGAAAAATAAAAGCCCTCGCAGAAATAAATAAAGCTTTGAATATTTATTTCACTGATGCTAATGGCGGAGCTGGGACATATCCGAGTGGTACAGACTTGTCCTCTCTTGTAAATGGCCCAATAAAATATATTGCTTCAATAGATTCAAAAATAAAATATCAAGGCTTAACCGCAAATAATACTGTATGTTCGTCAGGGGGTTGTTATTCATATGTTTTATATACAATTCTTTCAGATGATAAAAATAAAGTTCTAAAAAGTGATAAAGATGTAAGTGTTCCTAGTATATCTTTTAATGGTGCAACGAGTAACTGTAGTTCAACCGGAGAAACAACTGACTTATGTTATGATATAACTCCATAAGCAAAACAAATTAAAAAATATAAAAGTTAAAAATTTTTTTCTAAAATGAAAAATAAATTTTCTTAACTCTGTTTTAAATATTTTTTACAAAAAATTAATTCTCAAAAAATAAAAATGGGTTTCGCTTTGCGAAACCCATTTTTATTTTTTGTAAATTAATTTATTCTTCAATCTCCACATATTCTCCTTCTACAGAAATAATATCTATTTTCCATCCTGTGAGTTTGGCAGCGAGTCTTACATTTTGACCACCTTTTCCAATTGCGAGAGATTGTTGGTCTATCGCTACTTCCACTTGAGCCATTTTTTGATTTTCATTAATTATTACAGAAAGAATTCTTGCAGGAGAAAGTGCTTCTTCAATAAATTTTTTAGGGTCTGCAGACCATTCTATAATATCTATTTTTTCTCCTCCAAGTTCGGACATTACAGTAGAAACTCGAACGCCTCTTTGCCCAACAAGTGAACCTACTGGATCAATATGTTCATCTTTTGAAACAACCGCAATTTTTGATCTTGAACCAGCCTCTCTTGAAATTGATTTTATTTCAATTACTCCTGTTCCTAATTCTGGAGATTCCATTCTAAATAATTCTTCTAAAAATTTTGGATGAGTTCTTGAAAGTCTTAAAAAAATACCCTTTGCAGTTTCTTCTACTTTATAAAGATACCCTCTAATTCTTTCCCCCGGTTTATATTTTTCTCCCGGAATTTGTTCCTCAAAAGGCAAAACAGCGGTGGCCCTTCCCATATCTATAAAAAGATTTCCCCTTTCAAATCTTTGTGCTATTCCCGTAACTATTGTCCCTACTTTTTCTCCATATTCATTAAAGACAGAAATTTTTTCAAATTCTCTAATTTTTTGAATTATTACTTGTTTAGCTGTTTGAGCCGCAATTCTTCCATAATCATTTTTTTCTTCAAGAGGAAAAATAAGTTCATCTCCAACTTTTGTATCTTTTTTTATTTTTTTTGCATCTTCAATAAAAATATGATGTTCTGGATTATAATAAATTATTTTTTCGCCATTTTCATCTATTTCAATTTTTTCTTCTTCTATTTTTTTACTTTTTTTAAATTTTTCATCCTCTTCAATTTTATCTTTTTCTTCATGAAGAAGAACATTGTTTTTATCTACAACGGTTTTTACTTGAACAAATTCCATTTTTCCAGAAGTTAAATCAACTTTTGCTTTTATAATTTGCCCTCTTTTTCCATACTCTTTTTTATAAGCAGTAGCTAAAGCCATTTCAATAGCCTCAAGCATTTTTGCTTTTGGAATTCCTCTTTCTTGTTCCATCTGTTCTATAACAGAATTTATTATTTTTAAGTCCATTATGATTGATTAAGTTTTAGGTTTTTTTATTAAAAAACAGTTTATGAAACTCTAAAACTTTTGTATTATTTATTTTAAAAAAATGAGCTCGCTGACGCGAACCCTAACTTTAATATTATCAGTATTTAATATTTTGTCAAATTTTTTAAAAATCTTTTGTTAAAAGTCTTCTGCTGGGTTTTTGGCTTCGCCAAAAACCCAGCAAATAGAAGTATTTTTTTATACTTAACTACTTTTCTTGAAATTTTATTTTAATGGGTTATTATTGATTTACTATATTACGAAATATAAAGTTTTTGCGTAGACACTTTAGGTTTGTCTAAATTTATTATATTTCGAGGAAGAACGCAGATAACAACACAGAAAAATGCAGAAAAATTTATTTTATAAACAAATAAACTATAAAATCAAAATAATTCTTTTCAATTATAATAAAATTATTAAAAAAATTTTTAGAATTTAAATTAGTTTTATGGAGGGTTCGCATAGTGGTCTAGTGCGCACGCTTGGAAAGCGTGTGTGGAGCAATCCACCAAGAGTTCAAATCTCTTACCCTCCGCCAATTTTCTTTTTTCTTTTTTTTAAAAAGAGAAAAATGGAAAAGTGAGCGGAGTTTGTTGGAAAAAATCAAAACTCATTTTGAACAAAATCCCGACTGATTGCTATGCGAAGCACAACAGAACCGAAACTGAACACTTGAGCAGGCAAAAAAAAGGGGGTTGGGGGGAAGGAATTTTTGCCCGTCCTCGCTTTCCGTCGCCGCCGAATTTTGTGCCAGCTGAAAACTGGCGCGCCGCAGGATCATTTTTTTGTTAAGGCTTTTTTGGTGGATTGATAGCGTCTTTAATTTTTTTCGCCAAAATTTCGCTATAGCTGTGATTTTTCCCGTCCACAACCTCATCCTTTCCGACACTTTTTTGATCTAAGTCATCACCGAAAAATTTTTCTGCGACATTAAGTGCAAGTCTAGCGTCGTTTTCTGATGCACCGTGCATTACAATTTGATCATTAAGATTAACTCCTTGCATCGCCAAGTCCTGAAAAATTTTAATGTCGCCGTTGTATCCAGCATCTCTAAGCGTCGCCATAAGTGAAGTAAATCTTTCCGGTGTTAATTTATTCAAATCTTTAACTGAAACATATGACTTAAATGTCTCCTTACTTCCTTCGGCAGTGCCATTGTTGACTTTGAAAAATAACCAAGAATCAGAATCTTTTGTCCCTTGTCTAATTCTAATCCTATCTTGGATAGAACGATCATCTTCGCCAGCTTTCTTTTGAGTTTCAAAACAAAATTTACTAAATGCTTTATCTGTCTCTTCATCAATTAACGCCCTCTTTTCTTTATTCGTAGCGACAATTTCTTGAGCAGATTCACACATACGCTGCCAAGGAGGCATTCTTAATTGACTATCGTCAATCGCCAAAAAATTTTGAATTGCGTAATCAACATACTCTTCTCTGGAAAGAGTTGCAAGGTCAAGGCCTTGTTGTTTCGCTACTTTAGCCAATTCATAGCCCGCACTCCACCCGCTTAATTTTTTCTCTTCTTCAATACTTAATGAACTGGCCTCAACACTGGGAGAAGTCTCTGTTTTAACTGCAGCAGCCGAGCTTTCGGACGACTTTTCGATTCCTAATTGTTGTCTCAATTCCGCAATTTTTTGCTCATCGGTCATTTGTCTTTCTCTTTTTGCCGTTTCTAATAATTCCCTTTCTCTAAGCACAGCAACCGCTTTCGCTTTCTTGTCTTTAAGTTCCTTTGTTTTGTCGCGATCAACATATTCGGGAATCGTCCAAATCTCATCCAGTATTTTAGAATTTAAACCCCGGTATTGCGGGGGAATACCTTTTTCATCTTCTTCGGTTGACTGTACTAATTTGTCCTCGATTCTAGTTCTAAAAGATTCTGGCAATCCTTGAAAAATTGAGTCTTTAGATTCGCCACCTTGAATACAGCTAACATACTCATTAACCTTTATTTCTCCAGCAGAAAGAGGTTTCTTAACTTCCGTGTCTTCTTGTTTGGGAGTTTGCCCAATCTTGTCTTCTGGTGTTGGTTGTAGTTGTCCTTTAAATTTCATAAGTTTATTTATTTTAGCAAATCATCAACCTGTACTTCCAGCACTTTCGCAATTTTCTGCAAAGTTTCAATGGTCGGGTTTGTTATTCCGCCAGTTTCAAGTTTGATGATTGAATTATAAGAAACATCCGCCGCTTTTGAAAGGCGATCTTGCGACAAGCCTTTGGCTTGCCTTAGTTTTTTTATATTCTTGCCGATTTTATTCTCTTGCGCCATACTTGTATTATAATACTACTATGATACAATAGTATTATGCGAATCTATTGTAATCATATTATTAGCATACATCTTTTCCTTGATTCTTACAAGTTTTTTAGCAACTCCCTAATTTTGTTAACATATTACAGTACAGTACAGTACAGTACTTGACAGACTAATAATTTACATTTGATAAACTGGAACTATAAATAAGTATTATATATTTTATGACTACATTTTTAAAAAAACTTCGCCAAGAGCAAAATATTAGTCAAGAGTTTTTGGCTAAAAAAATCGGTGTTTCTCGTCCGACTTATGCGCAGATTGAGAGTGGCGCACGAAAAATGCTTGTAGAAGAAGCACAAAAATTAGCACAGTTTTTTGGGTTGTCTTTGGAAGATTTTCTTTCGGGTAAAAATACTCCAATATTAAAAGTAAAATTAGAAAAGTCAAAAAAGAAAGAACAACAAAAACAAGAAACGCGTGTTTCTGTGCCACAAGAAAAAGTAGAAAAATTTAAAGAAGTGCTTTTGTATATTCTAGAAAGAATCGGTGCACGGCCGAATATTGGTGAAGCGGTGGTGTGTAAACTGATGTATTTTATAGATTTTGATTTTTATGAGAAATTTGAAGAGCAGTTAATTGGCGCAAAATATATAAAAAATCACTTTGGACCGACTCCTGTCGCTTTCTCTGAAATTGTTGCTCAAATGGAAAAAGACGGTGATTTGACGCGCGTTATCAAAAAATACTTTCAGCACGATCAAAAAAAATATCTACCACGAAGATCTGCCGACCTTTCAATTTTTTCAGCTCAAGAAAAAGAGTTGATTGATTGGGAAATTGAACGATTTAAAGATTTTAATGCCACTAAAATGCGGGATTATTCTCACAAAGATGTCCCATGGATTGGCACCGATGACTTACAGCCGATTAATTATGAAGCGGTTTTTTCTCGCACTGATGAATTTTCCGTAAGGCAATATGATGATGAACTATGATAAAACTGAAGAATTCAAGCGTGATTTTAAAAAACTGCTAAAGAAATTCCCATCGTTAGCGGAAGATTTGGAAGTGAATAAACAATATAGAATTGAACTTTTTCATTATAAAGAAATAGACAGTGGAAGTATTTTTGAAATTCAAGGTATTGGCAATACGGCTGAGCTGAAATTTTTTAAAGTTAAAAAATTTCAATGCAAAAGTTTGAAAGGACGCGGAGCAAAAAGCGGTATTCGTGTTATTTATGCCTATATTCCAGTTGAACAAAAATCATATTTATAGAAATTTATTTTAAAGCTGATCAGGAAAACGAGGGCGGGCAAAGAATTACGAATTTTATAAATTCAAACAACAAAACATCATAGTCCCGCTGTCTCGCCGAAAAGTTTTGGGGGCGAAGCCCCCTCCAGAGGCGGGCAGGCAATCAGTGGGCAAAAAGGAAGGGGGTTGGGGGGAAGGAATTTTTGCTCACCTGCTTCCGTTCACCTTGCCAAGGCCGGACATTGGTAATGGTATCCGACATATGTTGAACATTTAAATAATAAATTCATTTTTTTCTATTTTTTTTATCTTTTTAAAAATGTCTACGGAAGCGAATATATGTTTGCTTCCGTAGACAAAATAAAAATATAAAATAGAAAAAAATAAAATTAATTATTATATTTCTGTCACTCTCATCCATGAGAGTGACAAATTTTTTTAAAAAAATATTTTATTAAAAATTAAATGAAATAAAAATGAAAGTAAAAAACTAAATTATAAATTATGAATT
>JBDRFT010000064.1:0-3400 GCA_043818495.1 bacterium
TTGATTATGACCTTCATTGCGAAGGGCTTCTATTCTATCCCGCTTTTGTTGATTGAGGTGCGAGAAATTTCCTCTTTTCTTTTTTTGTTTTTCCATACAATTTATATTGTAATAAATTGCATTTCAAAAAGGAATTTTCCGGAGGAAAAAAGTTTTTTTTGGTAGGGAAAAAAGAAAGAAAAAGCAAAGACTTTTTCTTTTAAAATTATAAAAAGGGGGGGTGAAAAAAGAGATGACTGAAAAGAAGAAAAAAGAAGGGGAAGAGCGAAAAAAAATTTTGGAAGAGAATTTTCCAAAACATTTGGATCGAAGAAGTAAAGAACCAAAATTTTCTGATTTTTATCAAGAGGAAAATTGTTGTCCTAAAATTAATTATTTAATAATGAAAATTTAGAATAATTAATAATAATTAATTAAGAAAAAACTACAGCAAGGGAGGTGAAATAAAGTTAAAAAGAGATGAATTTTTAAAATTTTTTAGCAAAAATCGGAGCTGTAGCGATTTTTGCTAAATGGAGCATAAAATATGAAGATGAGTAATTATTTTTTATTTTATGTATTTGTTCTTTTATAATTTTTTGCTAATTTTGAGTCTTTATTATATTTATTATGTAATAAATTAAAAATAAAAAATTCTATATATAATCATTTAAAAATAGAAAAAAAAGGAGGATAGAGTTTAAACTCGCCTCCTTTTAATTTTTTTAATTGATTATTAAGTTTATCTTTGGTAGAATATAAAAATAAATTTATTAATTTTTAATTTGTCCGAATAAATTTTTAAGTTTAAAATTTATTGGGAAAAAATAAAATGGCTGAAGAAAAAAAAGAATATCTTACAAAACAAAAGTATGAAGAATTAGTCGCAAAGCTTAAAAATTTAAAAACTGTTGAAAGAAAAAAAATCGCTGAAGCTTTAGATTATGCTAAAGGTTTAGGAGATTTATCAGAAAACGCTGATTATCATGAAGTAAGAACTAAACAAGCTGAACTTGAAGAAAATATTGCTAATATAGAAAATATATTAAAAAATGCCATAGTGATTGAAAGTAAACATGGTGATTATGTTGTAATGGGAAGTACAGTTATTATAGAAAAAATAAATGGTTCTAAAAAAATGACTCTTATGATTATTGGGTCAGCAGAATCAGATATTGCTTCTGGAAAAATTTCAAATAGATCTCCAATAGGTTCTGCTGTTTTGGGAAAAAAGAAAGGTGATCATTTTTCTTTTAATAGTCCGTTAGGAAAAATGGAATATAAGGTGATAGAAATAAAATAGAAAGTTTATAAAGTAGAAATAAAAAATTCTGAATAAGATTTATGGTTTATGAAATAAAAAGTATTAACTTATGTATTATGTAAAGTATTTGTTGAATAAAAAGAAAAAACCCCCGGTGGAGACAAAACTCCATAAGGGTTCCTTTCGTGGTGTATTAAGTAAAGTATAGCAAATTCAAAAATAACCAAGAAAAAATTGTAAAAAATGTGGATAAAGTAAAATAGAAAAAAGAATTATAAAACTGAATTATGAATTAGAAATAAAAAATATTAACTTATGTATAAACTTAAGTATAAAAACAAAGAAATATTTAATAAAAACTTTATAACTTTTTTTAACTTTATAAACTTTATAATAAGCTAAAAATTATGTCCTCTCTTGAAGAATTAAAAAACATAAGAATAGAAAAATTAAAACTACTTAAAAAAGCGGGTGTTAATCCCTATCCAGCAATTTCAAAAAGAGATTATTCTTTATTTGAAGTAATCAATAATTTTGAAGAAATATCAAAAAAAGAATCTTTATCTCTCGTTGGTAGAATAATGTCAATAAGAAGTCAAGGAGGTTTAATTTTTTTAAATATAAATGATGGAACTGGAAATTTTCAAGGTTTATTAAAAAAAGACGAAATGGATGAAAAAAGTATGGATGAAAAAAGTTTTGAGCTTTTTCAAAATACCATTGATGTTGGAGATTTTGTAGAAATAAATGGAAAACTTTTTATAACAAAAAGAGGCGAAAAAACTCTTCAAATAATAAATTGGAAAATTTTAACAAAAAGTTTGAGACCTTTGCCTGAAAAGTGGCATGGCTTACAAGATGAAGAAGAAAAATTACGAAAAAGATATTTGGATATTTTATTTAATCCAGAAGTAAAAGAGATGATAGAAAAAAAAGCGAAATTTTGGCATTCGGTTCGCACTTTTTTGATTAGTAAAAATTTTTTAGAAGTAGAAACTCCTGTTTTAGAAACAATTACTGGCGGGGCAGATGCGCGTCCATTTGCAACACATCATAATGCTTTAGATATAGATGTATATTTAAGAATTTCAATGGGAGAATTGTGGCAAAAAAGATTAATGGTGGCTGGTTTTGAAAAAACATTTGAAATTGGGAGGCAGTTTAGAAATGAAGGAATGGATTCAGAACATTTGCAGGATTATACTCAAATGGAGTTGTATTGGGCTTATGCTGATTACGAACAGGGAATGAAATTAGTTGAAGAAATGTATAAATATATTGCTAAAAAAACTTTTGGCAAGTTAAAATTTAAAATTCGCGGATTCGATGTTGATTTAGGTAAAAAGTGGGAAAAATATGACTATGTCTCAACAATTGCAAAATATACGGGGGTAAATATTAGTGAAGCAAATTTACCAGAGATAGAAAAAGCTATAACAAAGTTAAATATAACAGCCGAGGGATTTTCCGCTCAAGGCGGACCAACCGCAGGCTGGAATATTACAAGAGCCATTGATAATCTTTGGAAATATTGTAGAAAAAATATTTCCGGTCCAGGATTTTTAATTAATGTGCCAATTATTATGGAACCCTTGGCAAAAAGAATGGAGAAAAATCCCAAATTAGTCCAAAGATTCCAAGTGATTTTAGCTGGTTCTGAAAATGGCAAAGGATATTCAGAATTAAATGACCCGATTGATCAGGCTGAACGATTTAGAGAACAGCAAAAATTAAGAGATGCAGGCGACCAAGAAGCACAGAGATATGATAAAGATTTTATTGAAGCATTAGAACACGGAATGCCACCAACCTGTGGTTTTGGAACTTCTGAAAGATTATTTTCGTTTTTAATGGACAAACCTAGTCGTGATTGCCAAATATTCCCATTAATGAAACCTAAACAATAATATGTTAGATACAAATTTTATTAGAGAAAATTCAAAAAAAGTAAAAGAGGCCTGTGAGAATAAGCAGGTTAAAGTTGATGTAGATGAGATTTTAAAGTTAGATAAAAAGAAAAGAGAATTAATGACTAATTTGGAGAATTTAAAAGCAGAGCAGAATAAAATAAGTAGAGCTGGTCATGATGAAGCAACTATAAATAAAGCAAAGAGTCTGAAGGAGCAATTTAAAAAAATAGAACCTGAATTTAAAGAG
>JBDRFT010000065.1:0-18515 GCA_043818495.1 bacterium
AGAAAGTCACTAGGATACAAAAATGCGTATGAAGTTGCTTTGGAACGTGGTATCATACAAAAGATACCAGAATTCAAATTGAATATTTGGTCGGAAACATTATCAGAAAAAATTGCATTTCACCTATGAATTTTCCCCAGATTTTCTACTATCAGTTTAGCACCCTTCTTTCTTTTTGTCAAGTTTTTTTAATAATTTTTTTAATAATAATTTTAATAATAAAAAAAGCAAAAAAAACATCTGGCAACAACATTTGAGTTTAACATTTAAAATAAAAAGCAAAAAAGTTTTCCCGTAGGGAAAACTTTTTTGCTTTTTATTTTTTGATTTTATTTTTTAAACTTTTTCAAGTACTAGATTTATTTTAGAAGCTTTTGCAATTGCTTCGGCTTCTTTTATTTTTTTTGCATTTATTATTTTATTTTTTGGAAGCACATTTATTTTCTTTTCATTAAGTACACCTTGATCTATAAGAAAATTATGAACTGTATTTGAAACTTGTGCTCCTTTTAAAATCCAATATTTTACTTTTTCACCATTTACATGATTATTGCCTTTTCCTTTTCTTGCATCATATGAACCTAAAATTTCTACAGCCTTACCACTTTTTGGTCCAAATTTTGAATCTATAAGCACAATACGAAAAGACGGCTCATGAACTCTTCCTACTCTTTGTAATCTAATTATTAACATAAAATAAATATATCAAAAAAAAAATAAAATTGCAAGCAGAAAACACACAGAAACAAAATTTTTAACAACTATTAAAAATTTCTGCGACTATAAAATTTTATCAAAAGCAAAAATATTTTGTAAATGTAAAGTTCACCATGGTGAACTTTACATTTACAAAATATTTTTGCTTTTTATTTTTTTCCTTTTACCTATTACTTATTACGTTACTTATTACTTCTTTAATAATTTATAATTTCTCTTGCTTCGTTTCGCTCGCAAAGATATTAACTACAAGCTATTTGCCTGCGTCAAAGCTTCGGCAGACTAGGCAAACTAAAAAGCTATAAGCTAATTTTTATTTTTATGCTAAAATACTTCCATGACTCAAAAAGACGCATTGGATATATTGAAAATGGGATATAATTGTTATATCACTGGGGCAGCAGGTTCTGGAAAAACCCATCTTTTAAATGAATATATTAAATTTCTTAAAAATAAGGGAGTTGAAATTGGTATTACAGCAAGTACTGGTATTGCGGCAACTCATATGGGCGGAATAACTATTCATTCATGGAGCGGTCTTGGTATTCGCGATAAACTTACAGAATTTGACCTTGAAGATTTGGAAAATAAAAAATATTTAAATAATAGATTTAAAAATACCGATGTTTTAATAATAGATGAAATTTCTATGCTTCATCATTTCCGTCTTGATTTAATAGAAAAAATTGCAAGACATTTAAAAAAAAATCAATCACCATTTGGCGGAATGCAAATTATTCTTTGTGGAGATTTTTTTCAACTTCCACCCGTATCAAGAATTGGCGAAGAAAAATCTCATTTTTCATATAAATCAGAAACTTGGAAAAAATTGTGTTTAAAAATTTGTTATTTAGAAGAACAATTTAGGTATAAAGACGATAAAATTATAAAAATTTTAAATGAAATTCGTGGAAATAATTTAAGCGAGGAATCTTTATTTTATTTAAATTCAAAAAATAATTTTTGTTTAAAAGAAAAAATTGAACCAACAAAACTCCATACTCATAATATAAATGTGGATATTATAAATGACAACGAACTTAATAAACTTTCCGAACAAATTTTTACATTTCAAATGGAAGAAAAAGGCAGAAAATCGCTTATAGATTCTTTAAAAAAAAGTTGTCTCGCTCCAGAAATTTTACGTTTGAAAGTTGGCGCAAGAGTAATGTTTGTAAAAAATAATTTTGACGAAGGTTATGTAAATGGAACTTTGGGAAAAGTAATTGAATGTTCAAATTACGGTCCAAAAATTTTGCTTAATTCAGGAATGTCTAATCATTCAAAAAAAATAATTATTCCAGAAAAAGTTTCTTGGACAATAGAAGAAGACGGAAAAATAAAAGCTAAAATTATTCAATACCCACTTCGTTTAGCTTGGGCCATTACAGTACATAAAAGTCAAGGTATGAGTTTGGACGCAATAGAAGTGGACCTTTCAAAATCTTTTGAAAAAGGAATGGGTTATGTGGCGCTTTCT
Organism: bacterium; assembly: GCA_043818495.1. Classification (GTDB taxonomy): domain Bacteria; phylum Patescibacteriota; class Minisyncoccia; order Phycocordibacterales; family GWA1-40-21; genus Bog-1340. Next base: position 2,198 of record JBDRFT010000065.1, read on the forward strand.
CGTGTTCGCTCTCTTGATGGACTTAAACTTTTGGGAATAAATAAAAATGCACTTGAAGTAAGAGAGGATATAATGACTTTTGATGAAAATTTAAAAATAATGTCTGATGATAATAAAAAATGGTTTTATTCATTAAATAATGCAGAAATAAAAAATAAACAAGAAGAATTTTTGAAAAAAATTGCCCCATCAGAAGAAACAAAAATAAATAAAAATAAAAATAAAAATAAAAAAAATAAAATTTCTCCGATACAGGAAACAAAAAATATGTTGGAGCGAGAAATGGGTTTGAGAGAAATTTTAAAAATAAAAGGTATAAAAACAGGAACACTTTTAGACCATATAGAAAAAATTATTGCTGAAGATGCGATGTTTAATATAAATCATTTAAAAAAAGAAGTGCCCGCAGGAAAATATAAAAATATATATATGGTTTTTCGCGAACTTTATGGAGAAAATCGTGATTTTTTATTGGCTCCTGTAAAAAATAAATTGGGACTTGCTTATACATATGAAGAATTAAGAATAGTAAGACTTTTTGTAAAAAGAAATTTAAATTAATGAGAGTAATGAAATAATTTTATTTTTAATTTTTTTAAAACAAAATATCTACAGAAAAGTGTAACATTTCTTTTTGGTCTTAATATCTACTAACTTAGATACACGACCCAAGTACACGACCCAAATACATTTATTTTTTATAATACAAAAGGGGATGCTTCAAAATTTAATAGAAGAATCCCCAGATATTTACTTATTATAATCTTAGACATAATGAAAATTTATCATTTTGTCTTTTAGATCGTCAACTCTACATTTTGACAAACTTTTACAAAGTCTGCTAATTTCTTTTTCTTGCATTTTATTACCCATCCTTATTTTCTGTTTTTTTATATCACTACTACGGTATTTTCCTTTCCCTTTCCCTTTTTTTTTCATTTATTTTTTCCTCCTTATTTTAAGCATTTTTTTAATTTTTAAAAAACTAATGATAAAAAACAGACAAAAATTTTCTAAAAAAATAAATTTCTAATTATTATTATAATATAAAAATTATTTTTTTACAATCATTTTCTAGCATCATTTTCTAGCATCGTTTTCTAGCGGATTTTCTAGCGGATATACAATATCCAAATATACGGAATATTTTACTCGCTTCCCCCAGCAACAATTTCACTACATTCAATTTTTGCTGGGGGACAGGGACTCGACTATTACATAGTCAGGTGCTTTTCCATGAATTTTTATTAAGTCATAAAAATTCATATGGAAAAGCCTTTCGAGTCCCTGACGCAAGCAAAGAAGTTTGCTTGCTTCCCCCAGTAAAAACTCGCTACGCTCTTTTTTGCTGGGGGACAGGGACTCGAACCCCGATTTTATGCGCCAAAGGCATGCGTCCTACCATTAGACGATCCCCCAAAAAAAAAACTAGTTTTATAGTTATAAAGTTATTATCAATTATTTTTTTGTTTTTTAACTTTTAATTTTTAACTTTAACTTTAACTTTACATTTTAAACTTTACACTTTTTACCCTGTTAAATTTTGTGAATAATAATTTTAGTAAAAAAACATAAATTATTTAACAAAACTAACTCTATTAAATTTTGTAAACAGAAATTATTTAACAGGGTTAACTTGATAAATTTTTTACTTTCTAACTTTTTAACTACTTTAAGAATACTTTAAATTAAAATAATTTCAAGTTAAAAAAATTTTAAAAAAAATAAAGGCGGGTTTTTTGGCTTTGCCAAAAAACCCGCCCCTATTTTTTTTCACCTTTTTTTAATTTTATTTTCGTTTTCAAATTTTATTTTTTTAATAAATTCTTCTAAATTCATTTGCCCAAGTTGTCCCCTATCTCTACTTTCAACAGAAATTTTATTTGTTTCAATATCTTTATCTCCAATAATAATTGTATAAGGAATTTTATTATTTTTTGCATCTCTAACTTTTCCTCCCATATTTTCTTTTTTTGTATCACAATCAATTCTAAAACCCAAATTTTTTAATTCTTTTGATATTTTTTCCGCAGTTTCGTTGTGATTTTCTCTCACAGGGATAATTTTTATTTGAATAGGAGCAAGCCAAAAAGGAAAATTACCTTCATAATGTTCAATAAGTAATCCAATAAACCTTTCAAAACTTCCAAATAATGCTCTATGAAGCAGATAAGGTTTTTCTTGTTGACCTTTAGTATTTATAAAAGTCAAATTAAATTTTTCAGGTAAATTGAAATCAAATTGCAATGTTGAACATTGCCATAATCTTCCTAAAACATCTTTAATTTTAAAATCAAGTTTTGGTCCGTAAAATGCGGCCTCGCCTTTTTCTTCTGTAAAATCAAGTTTTTTTTCTATAGCGACTTTTCTTAATATATTTTCCGTAAAATTCCAACCATCATCATCGCCAGCATATTTGCTTTTATCATTATCATCTCTTAAAGAAAGAAAAACTTTTATTGAATTTAAACCAAAACCAAAAGATTTATAAATAAATAATATAAAGTCAATAACTTTTTTTAATTCGTCTTCAATTTGATCTTTTCTGCAAAATATATGAGCATCATCTTGTGTGATACCTCTAACTCTTGTTAGTCCAGAAAGTTCTCCTTTTTTTTCAAATCTGTAAACCATTCCACATTCAGCCCATCTAAATGGAAATTCTCTGTAAGATTTTGGACTATTTTTATATATCTGAATATGAAAAGGACAATTCATTGGTTTGAGTAAATATTCTTCGGAGTGCTCAATTTTTTTACCTTCTTGTTTTTCTTTTAATGTTTGCCCAGCTTCAAGCGGTGGATACATACTTGAATTATAAAAACCCCAATGACCCGATGTTTCCCATAATTCCTTTTTTCCTATATGCGGACTTCGGACTAAATCATAATCATTTTTAAGATGCTCTTGATACCAAAAATCTTCAATAATTCTCCATAATATAGCTCCTTTTGGATGCCATAAAGGAAGCCCAAGTCCAACTTTTTCATCTATATGAAATAAATCTAATTCTTTTCCAAGTTTTCTATGGTCTCTTTTTTTAGCTTCTTCTTGTTGTAATTCATATGCATTCAATTCTTCTTTTGTTTCAAATGCCAGACCATAAATTCTTGTAAGCATTTTATTATTTTCGTCTCCTTTCCAATATGCACCAGCAATTCTTTCTAATTTAAATGCCACATTTTTTATTTCTTCCATACTTTCAATATGAGGTCCAGCACAGAGATCTATAAAATCTCCTGAAGTATAAATCGTAAGAATTTTTCCTTCTTTTATATATTCTTCTATTAATTCAAGTTTATAAGGATTGTTTATAAAAAGTTTTTTTGCATCTTCATAAGATATTTCTGCTTTATCAAAAGATTTTATTTTTTTTGTTAATTCTCGCATTTTTTGCTCAATTTTTTTAAAATCTTTATCTGTAATTGGCACAGAAAAATCAAAATCATAATAAAATCTATTATCAATTGCTGGTCCCATTGCAATTTTTACATCAGGATATAATTCTTTTATAGCTCCACCAAGTAAATGAGCGAGCGAATGTCTTATTCTTATTATTTTTTCATTTTTTTCCATATTTTTTAATTAAAATTTTATCTTAATAAATTAAATGATAATCTTTCATATTCTTCAAAAACTTTTTAATTATTAGTTATTTATTTGTTTTTGTTCGCAAAAACGAAGCAAAAACGACGCGCGGAAAATTATATTTAATTAAATTAAAATCGCCCCGACGAAAAACGACAAGTCGTTTTTCGTCGGGGCGAGTCTAATCGCGGTTCCACCCAACTTTTCACTTATCCAATAATTAGGACAAATTTCTTTTTTGAAAAAAATTATTTTTTAAAATGGTTGGTAGCCACAATAATTCTCTTACTTAATAATAGTCAAAAAAATTATAATGTCAAATAAAAAAAATCACAAAAAAAACCAGAAAAATTAAAAGGGTTTTCGGCTTCGCCGAAAACCCTTCTAATTTTTTTTGTTTGAAAAACCTTAAATTGAGAGGTTTTGCCCTTCAAACAAAGAAAATTATTTTTTAACAATTTTCTTTTTTTTCTTAAATTCTTTCTTTTGAAAATTTTTTCCTTTTGCCATAATTTTTATTAACATTTTTTTTAAATGTTAGTTTAACTAATAATAATAAAATTATATCATAAAAAATAAAGAAAACATTTGGTTTGAGTTTGACAGACACAAAAAAAATACCAAAAAAAACGACATATAATTTTTAAACTTTTAATTTTTAATTTTGACTTTTAATTTTGCGCTTTTAACTTTTAACTTAATCAGTATCCCAATAAAAATGAAGAGTAATCCATTTCTTTTTTACCTTCGGGAATTACTCTCTGTATTTCAAGCATATTATTTTTCCAAATGGCTTTTTTAATAATCACTCTTATTTTTTTTTGAATTCCAATATTATTATTTTTGCTATCCTTTTTTTGTCTTTCAAAATAAGTTTTTGGCCATTCTTCAAATGCTAAAATTTTTAAATAATTTTTATATTCAATTTCTTTTTCTACATTAGTCTGTGCCGTGCCCCTTAACCAGCTTTGTTGTGCTACTGAAATTAAGTCTGCTTTGTTCTGCGGTTTTTTATTATTAAAAACAATTAATCCATCTTCTTTTTCAATTTTTTTTGTAAAAGTGGCTTCATTATCATTTTGAATTTGAATTTTTAATTTTTCTTTAATCCAATCAGACAATATTTCTACTAATAATTTTGAACCCTCTTTGGCTAAAATTTCTTGAAGTGAAAAAAAACCGACAGGCCAATTTTTAATTTCAACTCTTTTTTGAGCAATAATAGCTCCATGGTCTATTTGTTCATCAATAAGTATTATAGAAACTCCAATTTTTTTCTCATTATTTAAAATTTGCTCTTGTAAAGGAGAGGGCCCGCGATATTTTGGCAAAAGTGAAGGATGAATATTTAAAACTTGATACTTGGGAATATCAATAATTATTTTAGGAATTATTTTTCCATATGACGCAACAATAAATAAATTATAATTTTTAATTTTTTCTAAAAATTTTTCGTCTTTGAGTTTATCGGGCTCTATATATTCAATACTATTTTCTTCTGCCCAAGTTTTTGTCGGCGTAGGAATAAAAATCATTTTTCTTCCCTGCGGTTTATCTGGAGTCGTAATAATTAAATCAGGAATAATCCCATTTTTTTTGAGTTCTTGTAAAACAATTAAAGAAAATTCCGAATTTCCAAAAAAAGCTATTTTTATATTTTTATCAAACATAATTTTAATTAGTTTTTAAACATTTTCTCATATTCTTCTGGACTAATTTTTTGAATATCTATAGCTTTATCTATAAATAAAATTCCGTTTAAATGGTCGATCTCATGTTGAACTATTTGTGCCAAGAGACCAGAAAAACCTCTAGAAAATTTTTTACCTGTTTCATCATATGCTTCTATGCTAACTTTTTCTGGACGAAGAACTTTTCCATAAACATATTTTACCGAAAGACAACCTTCTTCAAGTAATTGTTTATTTTTTGAAATTTTAATAATTTTTGGATTTATAAAAATTAAATCATTTTTAATTTTTATTTTTTTTTGAATTGCTTCGCTACGCTCGCAACTAAAGACTTTTTTTGATATAAGAAAAAGTCTTATTGGTTTATTTATTTGAACAGCAGAAATGGCCGCCGCATCATATTGATTATTAATAATAGTTTTAAGTAATAAAATATTTTTTTTTATATTTAAAGTTTTAATTTTATTAATTGGTATAGCAAAAGACATTTTTCTTAAAATAGGATTTTCTTTTTGTAATATTTCTATTTTTTGATTTTTTGTTAAATTCATAAAAAATATTTAAAATTCAAGATTTATAATTTAAAATTTATAAACAAGATTTAAAAAATAAAAATTAAATTTTCTAACTTACTAAAATTAATAATACACTATTTAAAATTTTAATAAATAAAAAATAATAAATAACTTATCTTTTAAAGATAGAAAAAAAATGGGATTGTCATTGTAGATGTGACAATGTTTTTACTACACTCATCAAAGAGACATTTGTTTGTAAGATTTCAATAGATAAGAAAATTTGTTTTTTTCCGCGAATTTACAAAACAGGAAGATAATCTAAAGGATTCAAATAAGCTTTTAAATCTGCAATCGGCATTATATATGTGCCTTTACATACAGCACTTTTTCTACTCATTATTTGAACTCCTTGTGTAGAATAAACACCAAGATGTAAATGTGGCCCAGTAGAATATCCCGTATTTCCAGAATATCCTATAATATCTCCAGTATTTACTATTTGTCCTGTTGATACTTTTATCATAGAAAGATGTCCGTATACTGAAGATAGTCCATTATTATGTTCAATTAAAACCCATTGTCCAAAAGAAGCTCCCTTGCATAATGTATCCGTATTTCCATTTCCTTTTACAATTCCACTTGAAACAGCTTTTACTTTTGTTCCTATTGATGCTCTGAAATCTACCCCATTATGACTTCCAGATTTATAAAGTTGTTTAGAATCAACTGTTATACCAAAATTTTGAGTAATTTTTATAATATCAAGAGGCCAAGATAAAATACCATTTTTAGCAATTGGAATTTTATTTTTATCTATAGTAAAATCAAGTTCAGACTCAAAATCAAGAAGTTCTTTTTCAAAAGCCTCCGCCAAAACTTTTTTATCAGCAAGTATTTTTTTAAAATTAATTTCAGAATTTTTTGTATCAACTAATAATTTTTTTTTTTCTTTTTTTGTAATATCTAAAAGTTTTTTCTTATCTATTAAATTTGATTTAAAATTTAATAAATCTTTTTTCTTTTTTTCTGTGGATACTTTATTATTTTCTAAAATAGTTTTTGTATTTTTTGTTTCAAATATTTTTTTTTGTATTTCATTTTGTATATTGTAAAGACTTTGTTCTTCATTCCAAAATTCAGAAAGATTTTTATATGCTAAAAAATTTTCTATAAAAGACGAATTGTCGTTTTTATTTATTTCATTTAATAATAAAGCCGTGGCCTTTGTGTTTTGTTTTATTGTAATTATATTTTCACCTATATTAGTAGATAATTTTTCAATTTCAAGCTGTTTTGAATTTATATTATTTTGCGTAAGTTTAATATCAAGAAGATTTTTATTTATAGTTGCGTCTAAAGATTTTATTGTATTTTTAAGAGATATGGTTTGTTCCCCTATATCTTTTATTTGTTTTTCATACACTATTATTTCCTGTTCTAATTGATTTTTTGTTTCTGTAATTTTTTGTATTTGCTCTTTTAATTCCTCTTCAGTCGCAGAATATACAAAAGAACAATTTAAAAAAATAAAAAAACAAATAAAAAAAATAATCTTAATATTTGAACGAGTTTTATTAAAAATTAATTTAATCATTTTATAATTTTAGCATATTTTTTGTTTTTGTTTGCTTTTTTTGTGATTTTTAAAAAAATTAAAACGGAAGCAAAAAATAATTTTTTTTAAAAATTATTTTCTGCTTCCGTTTTAATTTTGTTTTATTTAACTATTTATAACTTCATATGCAGAACTCACGATTTCATCAAGAGATAATATTGCCTTTACTAAAAATTTTTTTGCGCCAAGAGAAATACCTTTTTCCACATCATTTTTTTGTCCAAGATTTGAAAGAATTATTATAGGTGTTCCTTTTATTTTTTCATCCACATTTATAGTTTCCATTACTTCAAAACCTCCTACCTTAGGCAACATAATATCAAGTAAAATCAAATCAAATTTTGGATTAGATTTTAATACATTTATTGCCTCCTCTCCATCTGCGACGCGAATAATATCAGCTTGACTTTCAATAAGCTTTTTAGATAATAATTCACTTAAAAAATCATCGTCTTCTACTAATAAAATTTTTTTCCCTTGAAAATTTATCATTTTAATTTATTTATTTATTTTTATTTTTTTTTGCTTAACATATAAATCGACTTTTTATATTTTTTATTATCTATAAGTTAATTATATTAACAATAAATTTTTTAGCAAACTACAAAACCTTTAGTTTAATCAATAATATCATTTATAATTTTTTAGTCTATATGCTTTTAAAGCTTATTTCATAAATTTAATATTGGCAATTTTACTTCTATTATTGTTCCACTATTTATTTCTGAATTTATTGAAATACTTCCTTGGTATTTTTCTATAATTTTCTTCACAATAAATAATCCGATGCCACTTCTATCTGGGTCTAATAATTCTGCATTTTTACCTCTATAAAATTTTTCAAATATATGTTTTAAATCTTCTTTATCTATACCAATACCACTATCTTTTATAGTAAATTTTACCATATTTTTTTCCTTATTCATATCAATAATTACTTTTCCTTTTTGAGAATATCTAAAAGTATTATCAAAAAGATTTGTAAAAATTAAACTTAAAATTTTTTTATCTCCATAAAAAATTATGGGTTCGTCTTTTTTATTAAATTCTAAAATAATTTCTTTTTTCTTTATCAAAAAACTATAATTTTTAATTATATTATCTATAAACATAGATAAATCAATTTTTTCTTTTTTTAAATTTAAATGTCCTTCTGTAGAATTTATTTCTTCAACTTTAAAAATTTCTTCTACTATATTTATAGCAGATAAAATTTTATTATAACCTTCATTTAATATTTCTGGATTTTTATTTTTATTTTGAGAACCCATAATAGAATCTAATGCCCATCTTGCACCAGTCAAAGGAGTGGAGAGATTATGAATTAAAGCTAAAATTAAAATATGCTTGAACTGCCCATCTTCCATAATTGATTCACTTTTTTTATTTTGCTTTTTTTTAAAATTAAATAACATAAATATATTATAGCAGTTTTTAAATAAAATAAACAATAAACAATAAAATAGAATATAGAATGTGGAATATTGAATAAAGGTTAAAATAAAAAAAACAGGAAAAGGTTTTCGGCTTCACCGAAAACCTTTTTGTTTTTTTTATTTTCTGTCAAATGTGTTTGTTTTTTTGTTTGTTTTATTTTTTATTATTGTTATAATTATATTAAGATTAATAATTTTTAATTTAATAATAAATAAAATAAAATGGATAAAAAAATAATGTTAGTTGTTATTATAGTAATTGTTTTAGTTTTTGTATTACTTGGAAATAGTTTATTGGGTAATTTATTTAATAATAATAATAATAATAAAACACAAGAAACAATGCAAAAAGAAGATACAATAAATCAAGAGCAAGAATCACAAAATATAATATCGCAACAAGGAGAATCACAACTTCAATCAAAAGATATTGTGGAAGGCACAGGAGCTCTTGCTACAACTGGAAAAGAAATCACAGTTAATTACACAGGAACTTTTTCTGATGGTAAAGTATTTGATAGTTCAATAGGAAGAGCCCCTTTTACATTTACATTAGGAGCAAATATGGTTATAAAAGGTTGGGATATTGGAGTTGAAGGAATGAAAGTTGGAGGTAAAAGAATTTTAATTATTCCTCCACAACTTGGATATGGAGAAAAAGATTATGGTCCAATTCCAGGAAATTCTACTTTGACTTTTGAAATAGAATTATTGGAAGTAAAATAAAAAAAGTTAAAAAATTTTCTCTCAAAGCAAAAAAGATTTTTATAAATCTTTTTTGCTACTTATAATAATAATTTAATTTTCACTATATAATGATAAATAAATTTTAGTTTAATTATAAATTTTTTAAACATGATTTATTTTTATTATGGAACAGATATAGAAACTGCAAGAAAAAAAGTCAAAATGACTATTGATTTTTTGTTTTCAAAAAAACCCAATGTAACTCTTATCGAAATAAGAGATGAAATCTTATCACAAAATAAAATAATAGAATTAGTAGGTGGGCAAACACTTTTTTCTAATAAATACATTGTATTTTTATATAAAACTTTTGATAATAAAGAAAATAAAGAATTAATTTTAAAAAATATAAAAGAATTTGCTGATTCAAATAATATTTTTATTTTTGCAGAAGGAAAAATAGATAAAATTAGTCTTACAAAAATAGAAAAAAATGCCGAAAAAATCCAAAAATTTATAAAAGCGGAAAAACTTTTAAATAAAAAAGAGGCTCTGACTTTGAAAGGCGAGAAAATAGATTTTTTTGAATTTGCTGATGCATTTGGCAAAAGAGATAAAAAAAAATTATGGATTTTATATCAAGATGCATTAGCAGAACAAGTTCCCGCAGAAGAAGTTCACGGAATATTTTTTTGGCAAATAAAAAATATATTGCTTGCGAGAAAATGTAAAACTGCCGAAGAAGCAAATATGAAAGCATATCCATTTCAAAAAGCTTGTGAATATTCTAAAAATTATAAAGAAAATGAATTAGAAAATTTTTCTTCAAAACTTGTACATATGTATCATGAAGCGCATAGAGGCAATGAAAATTTTCATATTTCTTTAGAAAAATTTATTTTAGAATTATAAAACCCAGTTATCAATTAACTGGGTTTTTATTTCTAAAAATTTTGACTCCTTTTTAGAAAGATAAAAGTCTACGGTTTTTTTTTCGTAATGGCAGGGACAAGAACATGTCCAGCCAATCAATTTATTTTTTAATGATTGATAATGACCAACACATTCCTTGTGTTGATTTTTTTCACACTCTTCTGATAAAAATATTATCATTTTTCTCCTCCTTTTTTATTAAAAAAGTTTATTTCCCATTTATTTATAACATAAAAAAAATAAAAAAACTAGACTTTTAATCTTTTTTTGTTATACTTTTTAAATTAAATATTATTTGAATTTAAAAAATTATTTTTATAAACTTTATTATTTTTATTAAATAGACTTGTTGTTTAATAATTTTTGTAGCGAAATTTTTAATTTTTGAGCGAGACGAAGTTAAAAATTATGAAGAATACTGGTAGTATTTTGAATAATTTTTAACAAGTCGTAGCCAAAAATTAAAAATTAGAGCAAAAAATTATTAAGCAATAGGTCTAATAATTAAAAAATAAAATGAAAACAGAAAAAACATTTGTAATCATAAAACCTGATGGAATTCAAAGGTCTTTAATAGGAGAAATTATTAGCAGATTTGAAAGAATCGGTCTTAAACTTATTGCGATGAAAATGATTTTACCAACAAAAGAAATTATTAGAAATCATTATCTTCTTGACCCAGAATGGCTTAGAAAAACTGGTGAAAAAGCAATTGCAAATTATATAAAAAAAGAAATTACGCCACCGATAAACGACCCTAGTAAAGTAGCGCTAAAAGTTTTAGCTAATTTAGAAAAATATATGTCAAGTGGACCTGTAATCGCAATGGTTTGGCAAGGAGCTCATTCTGTAGGTGTAGTACGAAAACTTGTCGGTGGCACAGAACCTCTCACTTCTGATGTTGGAACAATTCGAGGTGATTTTGTTTTAGATTCTTATCAAATGTCAGATTTAGACGAAAGATCTATTAGAAATATAATTCATGCCTCTGGTTCTGTAGAAGAAGCAAATAATGAAATAACATTATGGTTTAAAAATGAAGATATTGTTAATTATAAACAAATACAAGAATCAATACTTTACGATGTAAATCTAGATGGAATTTTAGAATAAATTTTTAAATTTGTTTAAAAAAAATAAAAGAAGGTTTTCGGCGGAGCCGAAAACCTTCTTTTATTTTTATTTTTTACTTTTTATTAACTTGAATTACAAAATAAATTTACTTAAATATTTACTTGGGTATCTGCTATCTAAATAATATCCAAATAATTAACAAATAAATATTCAAGTAGACTGATTTAATAACTTTGAATAGCTTTGGACTTTATAACTTTATAAACTTTCAACTATTTTTCGTGTTGTAAAGCAATCTTAATTATCTCCCTCGCAATCAAATCCGAAGCGTCTGCTTTTATAAAACTTTTTGCACCATCACTCATTTTTTTAATTAAATTTTTATCTTCTAAAATTCTATTTATTTCTAAAAATAAAATATTGGAAGATAAATTAGATTCTTCTATCACCACTGCTCCACCCGACCGCGCATAATTATAAGCATTTTCTCTTTGATGATTTCCATTTGAATTTGTAATAGGAATAATAATACTTGGTATTCCCCAAATTGCTATTTCAAAAATAGTTGAACCTGCACGAGAAATAATTAAATCAGACGCCCCTGCTGACATATTTATATTAAGATTATCTAAATAATCAAAAACTTTATATCTATTTTTAAATTCACTATCAACTAAAACAATGTCTGCTATACCCATAACTTCTTTAATATTATTTTTGCCTGCCTGATGTATAATATAATATTTTTCTACAAGTTTTGACAATATACTTAATATTTGCTCATTTATAATTTTTGCTCCAAGCGAACCTCCCAAAATAAGTAGAACTGGAATATCTTCTGTTAAATTTAAAAATTGTCTAGAATTTTCTTTTGATGGCAACATTTGTATATTTTTTCTTATAGGATTTCCTGTTACCGCAACTTTATTTGAATCAAAATATTTTATTGCTTCGGGATAAGACACTGCTATTCTTTTTGCAAATTTGCCAGCCCAAAGATTTGTTCTTCCCGGCACGCTATCAGATTCATGAATAATTACAGGGATTCTAAATAATTTCGCTGCAAACAAAACAGGAAAACTTGAATACGCGCCTTTACTAAAAATAATATCTGGATAAATATTAAAAATTTTTATTAAAGCATTTATTATCCCGAAAAATGTTTTAAAAATATCAAAAAAATTTAATATAGAAAAATATTTTCTAATTTTTCCTGCTGAAATTTTTATATACTCAATATTATTTTCTTTTAATAAACTATTATCTTGCGGAGAGTCTGATGCATAATAAAGTTGTGCCTGAAGAAGTTTTTCTTCCTTTACAATTTTATTTATTGATTCTGCGACGGCTATAAGAGGATAAAAATGCCCCCCTGTTCCGCCCCCTGTTAAAAGTATTTTCATATTAATAATTAGCTTATTAGCTTGCCTGCCTGCCGAAGCTTCGGCGCAGACAGGTAACTTTTTGGCTTATTAGTTATAAAGTTGAAAGTTATAAAGTTCATAAAGTTGTAAAGTTAAAAGTTATAAAGAATAAAATTATAAAATCAAATATTTTTTTATTTTTTTGTATTTGTTAAATGTCAAATGTCAAAAGTTTTTTATATATAACTATTTTATAACTATTTTATAAAGATATCAAACAGATATCAAACAAATAGCAAATAACAAATAAACAAATAAAAAAATTATTTATTCCAAAGTTCAGTTGGTAAACTTTAAAAAAATTAAAAATTTCATTGCTCTCCCTAGGGGAGAGCAAACAAATAAAAAAACAAATTTTTTTTAGTTGCTTTCCTTAGGGGAGTGACTAATTAAAAAAAATAATAGTGAAATAAAAAATTTAGTAAAAAGCTTGGTCACTCTCAAATGAGAGTGACTGATTAAAAAAAATATTGAAAATCATATATCAGAAATACATAAAAAAAAGATTTAGAAAAAAAGTTTGGTCACTCTCATTTGAGAGTGACCAAAATAAATAAATATTTTAAAAATGTTACTATAAATTACAAAATACATTTTTCATGTTTTTTTTCACATAACAAATAAACATTTAAAATAAATTAGGGCAATTTTTTTAAATATGTTTAAAACAAAAAGTAATAAATACGAAAACTAAAAAACTTTTATCTCAAAACATATACTAAAATAGAATAAACATAATTAGCAAAATATCCATCAGATATAAAAATTAAAAAGGTTTTCGGCTTCGCCGAAAACCCTTTTAATTTTTACATTTTTTTTGTTTTCTTAAATCCTAAATCTTAATTCTTGTTCTCGCTACATTTAAAATTATTCCCACTTGAATTAAAATCATTAACATTGCTGTTCCACCTTGACTAAAAAAAGCCAAAGGTGTGCCAGAAAATGGTATAATTCCTAAAACTGAAGCAATATTTATAAAAGATTGCAGTATTATAAGTATAACAATTCCCGCTACTAAAAGTCCACCAAAAAGATCAGGTGATTTTATTGCTATTTTTAAACCTCTAAAAACAAAAAATAAAAAAAGTAAGACAACAAAAACACAACCAATAAAACCAGCTTCTTCTGCAAGAACTGCAAAAATAGTATCGCTTATAGATTCGGGTAAAAATTTATATTTTTGTATACTTTGTCCAAGTCCTTTGCCAAAAAATTTTCCTGAACCAACAGCAATTAAAGATTGTTGTATTTGATAACCCGAAGTTTGAGAATTTACAGAAGGATGTATATAAGTTTCTATCCTAGACATTATATAAGGCCTTGAAAAAGCTAAAATAGTTAAACAAATAATTCCTAAAATAAATAATATAACTGCATATCTTTTTCTACCACCAGCAATTATAAACATAAAAATAAATGTTAAACAAAGAATTAAAAAAGAATCTGTGTCAGGTTGATTTAAAAGAAGTCCTCCTGTAATAGCAATGATTATTAAAAGAGGAATAAAACCAAATTTAAAAGTAGAAACTTTTTCTTTTATAAAAGATAAATATGCCGACCAAGAAATAATAAAACCAATATTTAATACAGCAACTGGTTGAAAAGAAAAACCAAAAATAGAAATCCATCTTCTAGCAAAAGTATTTAAATTTGTTCCTAAACCCGGTACAAAAACAAGTGCTGTTAAAATAATTGAGCCAATAAAAATATATAGCGAATATTTTTTAAAAATTTTATAATCTATTTTTGAAAAAATAAAACATGCGATTAAACCAAAAACAATCCCAAAAAATATTTGTTTAGAAACAATAGAAGCAAATTGCATACTATCTTTTGCTAATATTTCCATAGACGCAGAAATAAAAATAATAAAACCAATAATTAAAAGAGCAATTACAGTTCCAAGAAAAACTTTATCTGTATTTTTTTTAATTGAAGACATTTTGTTTTTTTTATTAACTAATTTTTATTTTAACATTATTATTTTTTTTCACCATTTATAAAATAAAAAAAATAAAATTTAATTATTTATTAAACAAGTTTTGTTAAAAAATAAATTTGATACATAACTGTTAAAGAAAAATACTTTTGGAAGAAATTATCGGTTTGTCCATTTTAAAAAAGCAAAACTGAGGCCAGAATTGAAGTTGTCTCTGATACCTTTTTGGTTTTAGAGCCATATAATATTTTTCTTTTAATCATCATATATCTCAAACCTCTTTCTGTTTTATTATTATCTAAAAAAATAATTTGGAGATACTATAAACTTTTTTAAAACCTTTTAACTTTACCTACAATAATTATTTTTTTTTAAATAAAAAATAATTATTGTAGGGGTTTATAAACTTTTAACTTAATAAATTTGGAAAAAATAAAAAAACTGCTATAATAATTATTATCTTGAATAATGAAATGAGTTTTTCTATTAATCTATAATTATCCGTTTAGGCGAAAAGTAATGTTATGAAATCAAAAAATAAAAAAACAAAAATTACTTATTTTTCTTATTTTTTTGTTTTTAAACTTGTCTACTGAAGCGAACATATGTTCGTCCCAGTAGACATTTTAAAAAAATTTAAAATTAAAAAAATTAAAATAAAAAGTAAATATTTTATAAATGTAAAGTTCACCATGGTGAACTTTACATTTATCTATTCACCAAGGTCAGAATTTGATAAAACTCTTCCAATTTACTTTCGGCATTTAATACGCAAATTTGATTTTGTTTTAAAAATAAAAAAATGTAACGGTAAAGCTTAGTCATGACTAAGCTTATCCGTTACATTTTTGTGTCTTAAATTATTTTAGGAAGATAAGTGTATTTGAACATCCCATATGTTGTTATAACATATCCTAAAATAAATAAAAATAAAAACCATAGAAACCCAATTTCTATACTTGATAGAACAAACGATGATACTATCAATGTTGTCCCGACAAGTATAAAAGTTAACCCTCTTTTCCTTTGTATATCCTCTGTCTTTATTTTTCTTCCAAAAACAATCCCTGTCAATATTAATAAATATCCCGTCCCAAACACAATAAAAATTATTTGTACTGAAACTAACTTTGCAAAAAGTAATAGTGGTGATAATATCACTACTATTACCATTCCTACAATTACCATTAAACTTATGATTTTCCTTTTCATTTCAAAACGCCTCCTTTTATTTTCTTTCTTTCTTTTTTAAAGAAAGATTTTTGATAACCAAATTGGAAAATTCCTTTTTGAAATGCAATTTATTACAATATAAATTGTATGGAAAAACAAAAAAAGAAAAGAGGAAATTTCTCGCACCTCAATCAACAAAAGCGGGATAGAATAGAAGCCCTTCGCAATGAAGGTCATAAT
>JBDRFT010000066.1:0-7945 GCA_043818495.1 bacterium
CCACAAAAAAATTTAAAAAATTGCCCGCGCTAAAAGTGCGAGCATTTTTTTAAATTTTTTTGTGGACCCGAAGTAAGCAAACTGCTTTGCTTACGTCAGGACTCGAACAGCGGAACCATATTTTTTCAGCAGAAAAAATAGGTGAGCTGGTGCCCAGACAAAACTTTTTGACGAAAAAGTTTTAGTCGAGGGAGAGTCCTGTCGGACGAGAAAGATTTTTCCCTATTGAGCAAAGCGAAATGGAAAAATACCCGCCACGGTAGGTGGAGAGTCCTGTCGGGTCCAAACAGGAAACATTGTCGGAATTAAGAAAGTGGAGCGATTTTGTGGAAGCTAAAATCGCATTATCAATGTCGCTTCCGCCAAAGGCGGAAGCCGTGAAATCCCAAAGTTTCCCCCAATGACATGAAAGCGTTTTGTCTTTGAGAGTTGGGTTAGAGCCAATTTTTTGGAAAAACTCGCGCCACGCGAAATAATCCTCGAATAGTTGGCAATATAATTTATTGTGGATAATTAATTTTTAAAAATTTTTATCTAGAATTTTATTTTTAAATTTTTTAAATTGAAACTAAATCTTAAACTTTATAGATTTTTTATTTTACCCCCACACCAATTATTTTTTTATTTAAAAAAAATAATTGGTGTGGGGTTTATGAATTTTATAACTTCCTACTTTACATTTCTACTTTACAAATTTTAAATTTTTTTATGCTATAATATAATTATGAAAACACTTAGACAATATATAAAAGAAGCGGGAGAAAAAAAAATCGCTATCGGTCATTTTAATATTTCAAATTTAGAAACTTTGAGAGGAATTTTTAATACAGCAAAAAAACTTAATGTTCCCGTAATTATTGGAACAGCTGATGGAGAAAGAAAATATATTGGAACAAAACAAGCCGTGGCTTTAGTAAAAAGTTTTAGAGATGAATATAATTATCCAATTTTTCTTAATGCTGACCATACTTATTCTTTTGAAGGAGTGAAGGAGTGCATTGATGCTGGATATGATGCAGTTATTTTTGATGGCACAAATTTATCATATGAAGAAAATGTAAAAATTACAAAGCAATGTGTTGATTATGCAAAAAGTATAAATCCAGAAATTATTGTAGAGGCGGAATTAGGTTTTATTGGAACTTCTTCAAAAGTTTTGGATAAACTTCCAGAAGGAGTAAAAATAACTGAAGAATTTTTAACAAAACCAGAAGATGCAAAAAAAATTATTGAAGAAACTGGAATAGATATGATAGCTCCAGCGATTGGAAATATTCATGGAATGTTAAAAGGCGGAATTGATCCAGCTTTAAATATTAAAAGAGTGAAAGAAATACAAGAAGTAATAAAAATTCCAATGGTGCTTCATGGAGCTTCTGGAAATTCGGCAGAAGATATACAAAGTGTAATAAAAAATGGTATGTCAATAGTTCATGTGAATACAGAAATTAGAGTTGCTTTTAGAAAAGCTTTAGAAAAAGAAATGTTTGAAAAACCAAATGATATTGCCCCATACAAATATATGGAGGAAACAATTTCTGCGGTAGAAAAAGTTGTAGAAGAAAAGTTAAAAATTTTTAATTTTCTTTAAAAATATTTTTTTTATTTTAAATAAATCTATTATGGTGTTTTTGCTAAGCATAATAGATTAAAAGAAAAAAATTAAAAACAAATCAAAAAAAATTATTTCAAGAATTTATCAAAAGATTTATCAAAAGACTGGTAGCGAGATTATATATATTTTTTATTTAAATAAATAATGATAGTATTGATAATATGATTAAAGATAAATATTTACAAATAATAAAAAGTAAGGTTAATAAATTTAATAAAGACAATGATATTAAATTTTTTGTTTTTGGTTCTAGTTTAATTAAAGAACATTTTGGTGATATTGATTTAGGGGTGATGGGTGATATTAGGGATAGGGATTTAAGCAGTTTAAAAGAGGGATTTGTAAACTCCACCTTTCCTTATTTTGTAGATATTATAAATTTTAATAAAGTATCTGATGAATTTAAAAATAATATTTTTAATAATAAAAATAAAATACTATGGATAATACATTAAAATTAAAATTAAAAGAATTTCAAAGAACATTAACAACTTTAGAAGAAGCTTTAAATGAAAAGAAAAGTGAATTAATAAGAGATTCTGTAATTAAAAGATTTGAATACACTTTTGAAATTTGTTGGAAAACTATCAAAATTTTTTTAAATGAAAAATTTGGCACAGATGTTTTCTCATCAAAGGAATGTTTTAGAGAATTAAGAAAAAATAAATTAATTTCTGATGAACAAACTGAATTATTATTAAAAATGACAGATGATAGGAATAAAATTATCCATACTTATGATAAAGATTTTTCAGATGAATTGTATGAGAAAATTAAAATAGATTATTATGAATTATTTAAAAAAGTTTATGAAATTTTAAAATAATTTTTTTGATAAATAAAGTTCAAATTTTACTCGCTGTTTATGGGAGCAAAAAATAAATTTACTTCGTAAATTTATTTTTTGCTCCCATAAACAGATGAATAATCAAATTTTCATAAACAAAAATTAATTTAATAAAATGGAAAATCTTACAAAGCAACAAATTATTTTACTTACACTTTTAGTAAGTTTTGTCACATCTATAGCGACTGGTATTGTTACCGTTTCTTTAATGAATCAATCACCGATAGGAGTTATTCAAACAGTAAATAAAGTAGTGGAAAAAACAATTGAAACAATTATATCTCCTGCAAAAGAAACTCAAATAATAGTTGAAAAAAAAGTTTTAGTAAATTTAGATGAACAAATAATAAATGCTGTGGAAAAAAGTTCTAAAAGTGTAATAAGGATTTATAGAACAAATATAGATCCGAAGTCTGGATTAAATTCTATGGTTTTTGTTGGTTTGGGAGCAATTATAACTGATGATGGAATTATTGCTACGGATAATAGTCTCATTGCAGATGGAGGTAAATATTTTACTACAATTGAAAATGATAAATTACTTAACCTTTCAATTAGTAGAACTATAGAAGGTGAACAAATTGCTTTATTAAAAATTGAGAATGATAAAAAAACTCCTATAACTTTTTCTAAAATTTCTATTGCAAAAAATGATTTAAAATTAGGACAAACAATAATTTATATAGGTGGCGAAATAAAAAATACGGTATCCACAGGAATAATTTCTAGTTTATCTGTGAAAGAAATTAAATCAAATAATAATTCTACTTCTACTCCCGTGATAATGAAAATATCTTCTATTGAAACATCAATATCTTCTAATTTTATTACAGGAGGATTGCTTTTAAATCTTTCAGGAGAGCTTATTGGAATAAAATCTATTTATATGGATAGTTCAAAAACAGATTTATTCGCTCCTAGTGATGATATACAATTTTAATTTTTTAGGAATTACTAAAATTCTAACTTGAATTGCAATACCTTTCATAAACCTCACAGGGCGTTTGTCAGGAGAGATTTTCTCAGTGTGATTCATTTTCCATCACTTTGTTTAATTTTCTTTGACTAATAGTAGTAAAGTCAAAACCTTTTGGGTAGTATTTACCAAGGTCTATTTACCAGGGTCTCTTTACCAAGGCCCGGCCTTGGTAAATTCTCCTAGAATTTATTTTTTCTATTTGATTACTCTCTTTAATGAATTTGCCAAGGTCCTGCCTTGGACAACAGACCTTGGACAACAACCAGTGTTGCATTTCAAATTCACCTTTATAAAAAATTTATCCATTGACAAAATCTGTCTTGAGAATAAAATTGAACACAGGACAATTAAATTCAAACATCCTTGGACAAATAGAATGGTTAAAAATTTTAACAGAAGAATAAGAGACAAAATTTTTAAAAAATATAGATTCCAGACTATTTTTGAAATGAAAGATTTAACAATTAAATTTATCAATAAATATAAACTGAAAAAAGATTAAAATCATTAAATTATAAAACACCCGAACAATATTTAAAAGAAAAATTACAAATTAATAATATCAGAACGTATCGTTATTTAACGTTATTTATATGGAAAATACAAAAAAAAATCAAATAGAACAAAAATTACAAGAATTAGAAAAAGAAAAAATGTCTTCAGATTTTTGGAATGATAAAAATAATGCCCAATCTATTTTAAAACAAATTGCAGA
The DNA here is from genome assembly GCA_043818495.1 of bacterium. Classification (GTDB taxonomy): domain Bacteria; phylum Patescibacteriota; class Minisyncoccia; order Phycocordibacterales; family GWA1-40-21; genus Bog-1340. The sequence continues at coordinate 4,157 of JBDRFT010000066.1, forward strand.
TTTAAAAAATGAACTTCTTGGAAAAGATAAATATAATAAAGGAGATGCGATTATTACAATATATTCTGGTGCCGGGGGAGATGATGCGGAAGATTTTTCTAGAATTTTGTTTGAAATGTATTCTAAATTTTTTATAAAAAAAAATTGGAATTATAAAATATTAGACGAAAACGAAAATGATAATGGTGGTTATAGAAATATTACTTTAGAAATTTCTGGTCAAAATGCATATGGCGATTTAAAAAATGAAGCAGGTGTTCATCGTTTGGTAAGACTTTCGCCATTTAATGCTAAAAATTTAAGACAAACTTCTTTTTCTTTGGTAGAAGTTTCTCCTAAATTAGAAAAAGATTTTAATTTTGAACTTAAAGAAAATGATTTAAAATTTGAAATGTCAAAAGCTGGTGGTCCCGGAGGACAAAATGTAAATAAAAGAGAAACGGCTGTTAAAGTAATTCATATTCCTACGGGAATATCTGCTCGTGTAATAAGTGAAAGGTCTCAAATTCAAAATAAAGAAAAAGCATTACAAATTTTAAAAGGCAAACTTTATACTTATTATGAAAATGAAAAAAAAGTAAAAGAAGAAGGTTTGTTTATAAGCAAATCTACATCAATAGAATGGGGGAATCAGATTCGCTCATATGTTTTTCATCCTTATAAAATGATTAAAGACCATCGCACAAATATTGAAACAAGCAATATTGAAAAAGTTTTAAATGGTGACCTTGATATTTTTATAAAAAGTTAAAAAAACAAAGAAATTTAAAATAAAAGTGTTTATATTAACTATTTGTTCTTCCTAAAAAGTTAGAAATTTATTATTTTTTTGGGCTACAAATTTTTCATTTTTATTTAAAAATAAAAAATTTGTAGCCCAAAAAAATAAATTAAGTATTTCGTAAGCAAAGTTTTTTACAATTTAATTTATAAAAGTTAGCGCTTTTCCTTTTTTATTCGCTCTTCCTGTTCTTCCTATTCTGTGCACATAATCATCATAAGTAGCAGGAATATCATAATTTATAACATGAGTAATATCAGGAATATCAAGTCCTCTAGCAGCCACATCTGTTGCCACAAGAATTTTTATATAATTATCTTTAAATTTACTTAAAGCCTTTTGTCTTGCAAATTGATTTTTATCACCATGAATAGAATCTACTTTAAACCCTCTATCCTCTAAAGTTTTAGATAATTTTTCCACGCCATGTTTTGTTCTTCCAAAAATAAGCACTTTGTTTAATTCAGGATTATTTAAAAGTTCATGTAAAACATTAATTTTTTCTTTTCCACATATTCTAATAATATCTTGTTCAACACTTTTACAAGTATCTCTAGTTTTTACAGATATAATAACTGGATTTTTTAAAAATTCTTTAATTAATTTTTCAACTTCATAAGACACAGTGGCTGAAAAAAATAATGTCTGTCTTTTTGCAGACATTTGGGACATTATCAATTTCATATCGGCAATAAATCCCATATCAAGCATTCTATCAGCTTCATCAAGCACTATTGTAGAAAAAGGTTTTAAATTTAACACTTTTCTATTTATTAAATCTTTTAATCTTCCCGGTGTTCCTATAATAAAATTATTCCAATATTTAAGCATAGAAATTTGTCTTCCAATTGAAGCACCTCCTACACAACATACAGAAAATATTTTCATATTTTTAGTAAAACTTTTAAGTTCTTCCTCTATTTGTTGAGCGAGTTCTCTTGTTGGAACAACTATAAGAATTTCTTCTTTAGGATTCAAAAGAACTTTTTGTATAAGAGGAATAACAAATGCGGCCGTTTTACCAGTTCCCGTATTTGCTATACCAACAACATCTTCCCCATGTAAAATATGAGGAATAATTTTATCTTGAATAGGTGTTGGTTCAATATATTTTTTTGCAAAAATATTTACTTTTATTCTATCATCAATATTAAAATCTTTAAAAAGATGTTTAGGAATAAATTTTTCTATAACTTCTGTAATTACCGCTTTGTTTATAAATTTTGAAAAGTGAATAGATAAATTTGTTTTTCCTCTTCTTCGTGAATTAGAAAAACTATTTCTTATTCTATTTCCACTAAAAGTTGGTCTTTCGTCATTATTATTAATTTTACTTCTATTATTAAATAATGGTTTTTTTGAAAGAATATTTTTTGTTATAGAAATTGCATTATTAAAATCAGCGCGAATTTTTGTTTCCGCTTTATTACCTGTATGAGCAGGTATTGTAAACAAATTAGGATAAGTTTTTATTTTTATTTTATTATTACTTCTATCGCTTCTTGATTTTACAAATTTTTTAGATTTTTTATTATCAAATCGAGCAAAAGGCGCGACTTTTCTTATTATTTTACGCATATTATTAATTTTAAATGTAAAAATATCGCACAGATTTTGCGACAAATTCTTACGCTTAATCAGTGGTAAGTCTTAATTGAGAGAGACTAATTTACATTAGACCCACTGCACTATTGCGCAATGAATCAATTTTGGTAATAATAGCATATGAATATACAAAAAACAATCTCATTATGTGCCATATATGTGCTGTAAAATAATTGTCCCACCCATCTAATAATGTCATATGGTGAGCAAAGTTAAAATGTCATAGTTAACCGATTCTGTGTCATAATTGATCTATATTAAAATACGAGATATTGAATACGAATTATAAAAAAATTTTTGGAATTGTTTTTAAAATACATCGCCTAACAAAGAATATTTGGTTCAAGAATTTTTCATTATAAATATTATGAAAGAATAAAAAATTCTCTCAACCCATATTTTTGTCTCTTTTTATTTTTAAAACACTAAGGAAGCGAGACAAAAACATCAAATATTCTTAATATTAGCTGAAATTTTGTTCAAATTATTTTTTGCTCATAATAAAAAGGCGTCAACTATTTAATCATTAGTTAACGCCTTATCAATCTCCTATTTTCCTCGACTCCTGATTATAACTCGGAGTCGCCCTATCCTTGAAGAGCGTTGAGAGTATTAACAACCCTCTCAACATGGTCTCCTTCCAGACTAATCCGGAAAGGAGATCCACTTCCAAGGTTAAACACCTCAACTAAATTAGTTTTGGTGTTGGTCGCCACAGTAGTGGTAACCTTACCTTGAAATTCTCCAAGAACTACCACAAAAGAAGCTTTTTCATATCCCAATGACTCTTGGATCCCGATTATTGATGGCAAGTCGCAATTGCTGCTGAAATTTTTCCACCAATGTCTTGTTTATCACAAAAAGATTTTCGTTCAACCTCTCTGCGATATCCTCTACGCCTAACTCAGTAACGGCGTAAAACGACAAAAAGGCCTGCACATTCTCCTCATCATCATAGTCCGTGCTGGCAATAATATAGTCAACCGCTCCCCAAAAATTTACTTTTTCCATTTTTTTCCTCCTAACCCAACCTGCTTTTTCAAGTTCAGGACTTATGGGTTTTATCTCAACTGAACCACTTCCAAAAAAAGCAGTTTTGATTTTTCAGTTTCAATCTATTTTAACCACCCAGTCTTAAAAAAGAAGGATGGATTATTTATTAAATTGTCAAAGAATCTCCTTACTCTCTCCTCTGCAATCTACAGACTCTCTCAACACAGAACACCCTCAAATCGAACACTCGGCTTGAGGGGTGCGGACAGAATTGGAAAATTCCTTTTTGAAATGCAATTTATTACAATATAAATTGTATGGAAAAACAAAAAAAGAAAAGAGGAAATTTCTCGCACCTCAATCAACAAAAGCGGGATAGAATAGAAGCCCTTCGCAATGAAGGTCATAAT
>JBDRFT010000067.1:0-4744 GCA_043818495.1 bacterium
CTCACAGAATTAAAATGTATTCAAAAAAGTTATTTTAAAATAGGCAATTTTAATTTTGCTAAAATTACTAAATTAAATGATATTCAAAAAGAAATTTTTTCATTATTTTATATAAATTATTCTTGTTGTGCACAATCCGCAACTGTTTTAACTTAATTTTGTTATTTTATAAAGGTTTTTGTGAGTTTTTTGGTGAAAGATGGGATTAAAAATTCAGTTTCAAAATTTTCAACTAATTTTCTATAATTCATTAATTCTTAATTTAAATTCATTTTTTATCTTCATTTTAAAAACAAAAATAAAAAAAATTAAAAATCTTTACAATTATTTCTAATTTTTTTTATTTTTTCAAAAGCCAATAATATTATTATAGTAATAATCCAAATAAGTATTAAAGCCAAAAAAGAAGCTTTTTGATCTACAATTATTAAAAAATTAAAAATACTATGAATAATAATAGAACAAATTATACCTAAAATAACAAAAAATATTTTTTTTATTTTACTATCAAAAAAATGAAAACTTATAAACATCGCTATAATTGCTGATGAAATTGTATGTAATAAAGTCGCACCCACAAATCTCATATTTCCAGTAAAAATAATTGTTGTATAATCATAAATATTAAAAGGATTGATTAAAAAAAATATATTTTCTACAGCAGAAAATCCCAAAGCTGTCATTATCATATAAATCATTGGGTCTAAAGGTTCATTATTGACTTTTGACCTTAAAACAAATACATATGCCATTAAAAATTTAGAAATTTCTTCTATAATTGGCGCGAAAATAATTATAAGCAAAACTCTATCCAATGTGATATTTATTTGTTTTGCTATTGTTTCAAAATAAGATAATATATCGCCAAAAATATTTATTGCAAATAAATTTTCAAAATTTAATCCATAAAAATATTTTTCTAAAAATAAAGAAATAAATACTGCAAGCGCACCACCGATAAAAGCAAGAGCGAGCATTTTTTTTGGCTCAGGATTTTTTTTATCTTCTCTCGTCCAAAAAAATATCCAAATTAAAATTGGAATGATGCCACTTATGGATGCAAAAAATATTGTTGTTAAAAAATGTGAGTCAAGATTCATTATTGTTAAAATTAAAAATTTGAAGTGTAAAATATAAAATCAAAATTTAAGATTTAAAATTTATCCCATAAAAAAATTTAAATTCGGTTTTGTTCTAATGTTTCATTCGGCCATTTTTCTATCATTAAAATACTCTTTTTAATATCCGCGTCTTTTTGTAATGATTGCCAAATTTCTTCTGTTATGAAAGGCATAAAAGGATGAAGTATTATTAAAATTATTTTTAATGTTTCAAGCAAAAATTGTTTTCTTGAATTTTTATTTTCCTCATTTTCTTCATTTAAAATTTTTTTGCTATCTTCAAGAATAAAATCAGCGAATGTATGCCAAACATAATGATAAATTTTTTCCCCAGCCATATAAAATCTGTATTCTTCCATATCATTTGTAATATCATTAATAAAAATATTTCTTTCTTTTATAAGTTTTTTATCTATTTCGGAAAAATTATCAAAATTGGAATTATATTTTGTATTTTTATTATCCGCGTTCATCCGTGTATTTAATCCGCATTCATCTGCATTTTGAGTTGATTCCAAAATAAATCTTGTGATATTCCAAATTTTATTTGCAAAATTTTTATATCCTTTTATTTTATCTTCAGATATTTTACTATCTGTTCCCGGAGTATTTCCTATTATAAGCGCCATTCTTGTCGCATCAGCGCCAAATTTATTAATTATATCTACTGGATTTATATTATTTCCCAAAGATTTAGATATTTTTTGTCCTTTTGCGTCACGAACCATTCCGTGAAGATATACATTTTTGAATGGAATATCCCCTAAAGCATAGCCAGTCATAAGTATCATTCTGGCAACCCAAAAAAATAATATATCATACATAGTTTCCAAAACATCTGTAGGATGATAAAATTCTAAATCTTTAGTTTTTTCTGGCCAGCCAAGAGTTGAAAAAGTCCATAATGCGGAAGAAAACCATGTATCTAGCGTATCTTCATCTTGAACCCAACCTTCACCATCGGGAGCATTTATTCCACAATAAATTTCAGTATCTTTTTCATTTTGTATTTGTATTTTGTCTGCGTCAGTCTGCGTTAAGTCTGCGTTAAGTCTGCGGTGCCTGTACCACACAGGCACACGATGCCCATACCAAATCTGCCTTGAAATACACCAATCATTTAAATTATCTATCCAGTGAAAATAAGTTTTGTTAAAATAATTTGGAATAATATTTATTTGTTTTTTTTCAACAACATTTTTCATTATTTCTTTAAGAGTTGTTTCTTGTCCGTTTTCAATACCATTAATTTCTGAGTGTTTAATTTTAAAAATTTTATTTACAGCGATAAACCAACAAGTTTTGGGAAGGGGTTCAATTATTCCACCAGTTCTTTCTGCGGTTGAAATATTTTGTTTTATTTCCTCTTCTTTTTCTAAAAGATTTTCTGATTTCAACCAAGCAACAATTTCTTCTCTTGCCTCAGTAGTTTTTTTACCAAAAATTTTTTCATCACCAATCATCATTCTAGCTTTTTCATCTATAACTTGAATTACAGGCAAATTATTTTTTTGTCCCATTTCCCAATCAATCATTGAATGAGCGGGTGTTACTCCAAGAGCTCCTGTTCCAAAATCTTTTTCTACACTTTTGTCAGCAATTATTTTTATATGAATTGGAACTCCACAAAAAATTTCATCATACTCTTTTCCAATATATTTTTGATAACGAATATCATCAGGATGAACAGCAACGGCAGTATCTCCGACTTTTGTTTCAGGTCTTGTTGTAGATATTGAAATAGGGAAGTCCTTTGAATATTTAAAAGTCCAAAGTTTTGCCAGTCTTTCTTCATAAACAATTTCATCATCTGAAATTGTTGTCTGTCCTTTTATATCCCAATTTATTACTCTTAAACCTCTATAAATAAGACAATCGTCATACATTTTTTTAAAAATTGTTTTAACAGCAAGATTTCTTTTTTCATCTAATGTAAATGCTTCACGAGACCAATCACAAGAAGCGCCAAGTATTTTTGTTTGCAAATTTATTATTTTGCGATTTTCTTGAACAAAATTATCAATTCTTTTTAATAATTCTTCTCGGCCAATATCATATCTAGATTTATTTTCTTCTTTTTTAATTATTTTTTCAACTTTTGATTGTGTGGCGATGCCAGCATGATCTGTCCCCGGAAGCCAAAGTGTTTTTTTTCCAATCATTCTTTGATAACGAATCATAATATCTTCAATAGTCAAAGTAAGAGCCTGCCCCATATGAAGTACACCTGTTGCATTTGGTGGTGGCATCATTATACAAAATTTTTCTTTATGTCTTTCTGGAAGATTGTCTGGATTAAAAAAACCTGAATTTTCCCAAAGTTTATATATTTTTGATTCAGTTTCTTGCGAATTATATGGTTTTAAAAATTTATCTTGCATTTGTTTATAATAGCAAAAAAGTTATAAAGTAGAAAGTAAAAAAAAATTTCAAATCAAAAATTTCAAATCAATATCTAAAAAAAATTAATAATGTTATTATAGAATTTATCTTTATAATCAATGAGTAAAAATTTTAAAAAACAAAATAATATATTCTCAATATTAGATTTTGTCGGAAATACTCCTTTAATTAAAGTGGGGGAAATTTTTGCTAAATTAGAAACATTTAATCCTACAGGTAGCATTAAAGATAGAATGGCTTGGTATATAATAAAAAAAGCGAAAGAAAAAGGAGAATTAAAAATGGGGAATAAAATTATTGAAGTAACTAGTGGCAATACTGGAATATCTTTTGCTATGATTTCTGCTATAGAAAAATATAAATTTACAGCAATAATGCCAGAATCAATGAGTAAAGAAAGAGTAGCCATGATGAAAGCGTTTGGCGCAGAAATAATATTAACTCCTGCAAAAGATGATGTACTTGGAGCAATTAAAAAATATGAAGAAATAATTAGTAAAAACCCAGATGCTTATTTGCCAAAACAATTTGAAAATCCAGATAATATTAAGGCGCATAGAGAAGGATTAGGAAAAGAAATTATAAAACAAACTAAAGGAAAAATTGATGCATTTGTGGCAGGTGTCGGAACAGGTGGAACTTTAATAGGCGTAGCCCAAGCATTAAAAAAAAGAAATCCTAAAATAAAAATTATTGCCGTAGAACCAAAAGAGTCGGCGGTTTTGTCTAATAAAAAAGCGGGGACTCATCAAATACAAGGAATCGGTGAAGGTTTTATTCCAAAATTAGTAAAAGATAATATAAATATTATTGATGAAATTATTACAATCGGAAGTAAAGAAGCAATGAATAGCGCACGTCAAATAGCAAAAAATTATGGAATTTTAGTGGGAATAAGTTCAGGTGCCAATATTTTAGCAGCAAAAAAAATAAAACAGAAATATGGATTTAAAAATGTAATTACGGTTTTACCAGATAGAGGAGAAAGATATTTGAGCGAAAATCTTTTTTAATTTTTGTTAGGAAAATTTTCAAAAAACTCTCACTTTTTACAAGAAAAATAAATAGATAATAAAAGCAAAAATAAAAGTAAAAAGAGTTTTCGGCTTCGCCGAAAAGCCTTTTTATTTTTGCTTTTATTTTTTTATTTTTCTAATTTTTAACTTTTAATAAAAATTTTTTTTGATATAATAAATAAATAATCTTAATTTATGAAAATA
>JBDRFT010000068.1:0-3342 GCA_043818495.1 bacterium
CATACTAATAATTTTAAATTTCAAAAGTGATTTAATAAATATTTATTAAAATATTTATTAAAATTTTAAATAAATTTTAAATAGTGTATAATTAATTAGTTAAATTTAATTTTTATTTTTTTTATTTCTTAAATCATAAATCTTTATCATTATGTCTTTTGCAAAAACTTTTAGCGCACAAATAATAGGTCTTGGAGCAAAAATAATTGATGTTGAAATTGATCTTTCTAATGGTCTTCATACTTTTACCATTGTTGGATTGCCTGATAAAGGTGTTGAAGAATCTCGTGATAGAGTTTCGGCTTCCATCAAAAATAGTGGCTTTATTTCTCCAAAAAGTTTAAATCAAAAAATTGTTGTTTCACTTGCTCCCGCAAATATTAAAAAAGAAGGCCCAGTTTTTGATGTCGCAATATCTCTCGCATATTTACTCGCAAGCGAAGAAATAAAATTTGATTCAAAAAATAAACTTTTTCTTGGCGAACTTTCTCTTGATGGAAATTTAAGAAAAATTAATGGTGTTTTGCCAATTATTGCTGAAGCAAAAGCCCGCGGTTTTTTAGAAATTTTTTTACCAAAAGATAATGCGAAGGAAGCAGCACTTATTTCTGATATAAAAATATACGGCGCAAATAATCTCAAAGAAATTATAAATCATTTAGATATTAAAATAAAAAATTCAAAACGAGATTTTAAAAAAATACTTGGAGAAAAAAATATTTCTAAAAAAATTGAACAACAAAAACAAACAGAAATAATTATGGAGGACGATGAATTACTTATTGATTTTAGTGAAATCAAAGGACAAGAAACCGCAAAAAGAGGTTTGGAAATTGCTGCAGCTGGCGGACATAATATTGCGATGTATGGACCACCGGGAACAGGAAAAACAATGTTAGCAAAAGCTTTCGCTCATATTTTACCAACACTTTCTTTTGATGAAATTTTAGAAATTACTTCTATTCATTCTGTGGCGGGAGTTTTGAAAAAAGATATTATTACAAAATCTCCTGTGAGAGCTCCACATCATACGGCCTCATATGTTTCAATCGTTGGTGGAGGTGCATTTCCAAAACCCGGAGAAATAACTTTGGCACATAGAGGAGTACTTTTTCTTGATGAGTTTCCAGAATTTGAAAGAAGAGTTATAGATACGCTTCGCGAACCACTTGAAGAAAATGAAATAAGTATTTCTAGATCAAGAGGAACAGTTACTTTTCCTGCTAATTTTATTTTAATTGCAGCAATGAACCCATGTCCTTGTGGAAATTTTGGTTCAAAAACAAAAGAATGTATTTGCAAACCGCAAGATCTTTTAAGATATCAAAGAAAAATTTCAGGTCCAATAATAGACAGAATAGACATGTGGATAGAAGTTTCGCAAATTAATTATGAAAAATTATCTGAAATAAATATAGATAAAAAAGAAACTAATAAAATAAAAGAAAGGGTAATAAAAGCAAGAGAAATACAAAAAGAAAGATTTGTTAAAGCAAATAGAAAAATCAAAATGAATAGTGAAATGACAGGAAAAGATATTGACAAAATTACTAATTTAGAAAAGTCTGCAAAAGAAATATTAAATAATTCGGCAAAAAAATTAAATTTATCAGCCCGAGCGTATCATAGAATAATAAAACTTGGTAGAACAATTGCGGATTTAGATGGAAGTTTTACAATAAAATCATCACATATACTTGAAGCTTTGCAATATAGACCAAAGAGGAATTGAAAAAAATTATAAATTATGAATTATGAAAAAAATAAAAAACAGAAGAAATATTTGATATTTGATAGAAATCATTAAAACATTAAAACATTAAAATAAAAAAATTAAAAAATGAAAGGGTTTTCGGCGAAGCCGAAAACCCTTTCATTTTTTAATTTTTATTTTAGTATTTAATTTTTAAATCAAATTTAAATCTTTTTTATTTGTAATAAATCTAATTCCACTGATGTTTCTCTTCCAAACATAAGTATCATAATATGTGCTTTCCCTTTTTCACTATCTATTTCATTTATTTTTCCTTCAAGATCTTTAAATGGACCATCTATTATTTTAACATTATCTCCTATTACAAAATCTATTGCATATGCAATTTTATTCAAATCCATATTTTTCAAAAAGAAACCAACTTCTTTTTCTGAAAGTGGAACTGGATAAACTCCGGTTCCTATAAATCCTGTAACACGAGGAGTATTTCTAACTACAAACCAAGATTCATCTGTAACTATCATATCCACTAAAATATAACCCGGATATATTTTTTCTTCTTCCTCAATTCTTTTATTATTTTTTATTTTAATTTTTTTTTCTACGGGAACCAGCACATCAAAAATCACATCATTCATATTTAAAGAATCTATCCTTTGTTTAAGATTTCTTACAACTGCATTTTCATAACCTGCATATGTATGTATAGCATACCAATGTCTCCCTTCTTGTAATGTTTGTTTTGTCATGTTTTATTTTGAAATTAAAAAAGTAAAAGTAAAGTTTTAGTTTTTTGTTTTTATATTTTAACTTTTGTATTAAATTTTTCTACGTTAATCTTTGCTGTGCCTCGTAACCAGTTTTGCTGTGTTACTGAGGTTAAATTCGCATAAGTCTACGAAAAATATAATTTAGAATAATACTCTATTCTAAATTATATTTTTAAGACCTAATGAAAATAAATAATCAAAAAATCCCAAATATATAGCAATTAATATTGAAATTAAAATAATAAAAATAGTAAACATAATGGTCTGATTTTTGGTCGGCCAGCTAACATGTTTCATTTCTTCTTTTGTTTCTAAAATATAATTTAATATTTTCATAAAATTAAATATAAAAAATAAAAATTTTAAACTCTAATATTTTTTTTAAAAAAACCACCCTTTTGGGCTTTTATATATAATAACAATAATAATACTAAAAAGCAAATTTGAAAAGTTATAAAGTTCGTAAAGTTAAAAAGTTATAAAGTCATAAAAAAATTATGAATTATGAATTATGAAAAAGTAATTCGTAATAAGTAATAATTAAAACATTAAAACATGAAAACATTAAAACAAAAATTAAAAGAGTTTTTCGGCTCTGCCGAAAACCCTTTTACTCTTTAAATTTTTTTAAACTAATTTTTTTAATTTTTCTCTAAAATAAAAATGTCTACGGAAGCGAACATATGTTCGTTTCCGTAGACAAATCTAAAAACATAAAAAATAGAAAAAAATAAAATTAATTATTATATTTCTGTCACTCTCATCCATGAGAGTGACAAATTTTTTTAAAAAAATATTTTATTAAAAATTAAATGAAATAAAAATGAAAGTAAAAAACTAAATTATAAATTATGAATT
>JBDRFT010000069.1:0-7141 GCA_043818495.1 bacterium
TAAATAATTTTTCTTGTATAAATCTTGGACACTAAAGTCTATATTATTACCAACAGCATTGTGTCTATTAAGTGATATTACAACTTTTTCATTAACAAAAAAATTTGTAAGATCTGTAACTTTTTTACTCCATCCACTTTCTGGCACATTGTCATCATCTAGAAGTAAAACATAATCACAGAAATGTTTTCTAGCTTCCAATATTCCAGATTTAAAACCACCGGCAGATCCTAAATTATCATTATGTCTTACTAAAATAATTTTCTGTTGTTTGGAGTTTACTTCTGATATATATTCATCAATTTCTTTTTTATTTAAAGAAGCATTGTCTACAAGTATTATTTTGTCTACATTAATATCAGAAATAGTCGCATCCAAGACTTGTTTCAGAAATTTAAATCTCTCTCCATATGTAACTGTGATGATATTGAATTTCATATATTTTTGAAAACATTTGCATAAGATAATTATATCTCATTGACCTCTCTTTTTCCTTTTATTATTAGTCTTAATTTATCATAAATTTGCATTTTTTTAAAAATTTTAATTAATATCATTTTAAAAAAATCTTTTATTGCTAGTATATTCATAATCTTGACTTTCAAAATAAAATATTTTGGTAAAAAGCTTTTGTTATATTTAACTATTTTTTTATAATAATCTCTCCATATTCTGCTAGAATATATAAAATTAGTAAATATATTCTTTTTTGTCCACGATGTGTTTTCTCCTCTAATTAAAAGAATTTGTTTTGATATTATACCTGATTTGAATTTAATATCAGTATAAAAAAATAATGATGGTAGAGGAAACATATCTAATTTGTTGTTGAATTTTTCCAGAATATAATGATTTTTAACAAAAATCTCTCGTTTTACAATCCAGTTAGAGCATAATGTTGTATAAAAATGTATTGTTGAATAAAATTTTTGATTCAAAAAAATAAATAATTCTTTACGGTTATTTATAATTTTATCGTTGTCTATTTTAAGCAGATTGGGATATAGTATTTTATTCTCAATAAAGCCACTTATATTACAAAAAATTAAGTCAAGTATATTATTTTTGATAAATTCAATAACTACTTTAAGAGTTTCTTTTGTATGGATATCGTCATCAGAAAAAACCCAGACGTATTCACCATCAGCTAAAGATGCTACCTCAATAATACCATGTATCATATTTCTTTTTTTAGAATCTTTTATATATTTTACATTTTTAAAAGTATCCGTAAATTTTTTAGCAATTTCTTCTGTATTATCTTGGCTTTGATTGTCTAAGATAAAAACATTAACATTTTTTTTTATTTCTTGATTAGAAAATTGTTTTGTTATACTTTCTAAACATTCTTTTAAAAAACGTGCTCTATTATAGGTTGGAATACAAATACTAATTAGTGGTTTACTCATAATAATTTAATATTATATTTGATTTCTTTTTGATAACAAAACTAGCAAATGTATATTCATAAATATCAAATTTAAAATCAGGTTTAATATATGTCCAGTTTGGTACAGTAATAAATTCACAATTAGTCATATATGAAGGAAGTCTAAACATTAAATCTTCTTTAGTATAAAATCTAGCACAAACTGATGGTTTTGGATCATTTTTTTTCCAGTTATCCTTATAATCACACGTCATAATAAATACACCATTTGGTGTTAATAGTTTATCAACAGATTCAATAAAACTTTTGTCATCGTTATCATGTTCTATAACTGAAGTGGAAAAAATAATATCATAATTATGTTTAAGTGTATTAGGTTTACTAAAAAATTCTTGCAATGTATAATTTACCATTGGATCGATTTCTTCAACTTGATAACCAAGTTTGATTAATGCCATGCACGCGGTATCTTCATAACTGCCAATACATAAAATTTTAGGATTATTATATTTTTTTATAAAACGATATACAGTATCAAATATAAAACCTTGGTTTACGTTTGCCATTGGTATTTTTTTAGCCATGGTATTTGGAACCAACTCAAATAAACTTTTAATGGCGGGTTTATATACCTCACGTGCTTCATTGTCTAAAATTCTATTTAATGAGAATTTATCTGGAAGTATACACCCTGTATATTTGTAATTACTGATTATATTTTTATAATCATCATCATAAAGCTTATCAGTTTTTCGGAGCCAGTTGTAATGTTCAATATAGTTATCAGAATATTTGTCTATTATTTTTTTAATAAAACTTTTTAAAAGATAGAAAAAAGAATCTTTTATCAAATAAACTTCTCTTTTTAATACAGAGTTAATAATTCTTTCATATTCCCATAACAAATTTTCATGGGTCCATTCCTCAGCAAACTTTTTCAAAGGAGTAACCCTGTTCGAAATAATTTGTTTTAATGAAACATCATTTATACATATAGAAGGTTCAGTATCTAAAATATGTCGAAACATAATACTATCTGATATGGCAATTGGTCTGTTAACTGCAAGAGCATAATCAATAACACTTGAAATACCTCTACCAATCTTGTCTTCATAAAAAAAGGCTATTAACGAGCTTTGGGCTAGGAAATCTAATAATTGTTTTTGGTCAAAATAGTTATGTGTAATATTTAATTTTATACCTGGTTTGTGTAATAATTCCTTGCATTTTATTGCATATTTTTTTGCTTCCTCACCATTTTTATCACCATATTCAGCGAACGGAATATTTATTCTTATTTCAGCAGTATCAAATTCTTCCTGTATTTTATTAACCAAATTACTGAAACCTTTTTTTGCAGTACCAAAGCCAAAACTAGTAATAACTAAATTTGCTGATACAGGAAACTCATTGATATATTTAGGAATTATTCTACCTGTTTTATATACTAAAGGATTTTTTAATAATAAAGTTGGATCAGCTGCAATATAAGAATCAAATAAGCTATTATCTAATTTATTTATTTTTGTAATACAAAATCTTTTTTTTTGAGATGCAGTGTCAGCTAATTGCTGAGTAATTTCATGAATAATCCCAATTTGGGGGATTTTAATATATGAAATATTATTGTAATATATACCTCTACAAATTTTTTTAATAACCCACGAAAGAGTTGCTATTGTATAGTTATATATAATTGTAACAGGTGCATATTCGTTTATAGCTGCATTAAGGTCGTTTATATTATCACATGTAATTTTAATAAAAGTAAATTTTTTCGAAGTTTTTAATGTTTCAAAAACTCTCTCTCCAAAATCGTATACACCACAATTGGTTTTATTGTGTGTAATAAATAGTATATTATTCTTGTTCATATAAATAAGTTTTAAATAATCTCAATTTCTGGTAAAGGAAAAATAAATTTTCCACCATTTTTTAAGTATTCTTTCTCTCTTTCTAATATATTATTTTTGAAATGCCAAGGAAGAACAAGAAAATAATCTGGTTTCATTGATTTTGCTTCCGCCTCAGAAATTATTTTTATATTTGTTCCGGGTGTAAAAGAACCAAATTTATCTTTATTTACATCAGCAATAAATGGAATTTGTTTATTTGTAAAACCACAAAATTGCAAAAGCACATTTCCTTTAGTGCTTGCTCCATAACCAAAAATCTTTTTATTATCTGCGACCAAAGCTTCAATGAGGTCGGTTAAATTTTTTCGATGTTTAAAAACTCTTTCTTCAAAATCTCTAAAAGGTTTTGGTGTTCCAAGACCTAAATTTTCTTCTTGAGTAAGCATCCAATTAATAATTGGACTGTTGGAAATATGTGAAGAATTTTTCTTACAAGCAGTAACAGTAAAGCTTCCACCATTAATAGAGTTAGTTTGTACATCTATGACTCTCAAACCATTGTTTTCAAGTAAATTTTTTATAACTTTAAATGAATAAAACTCCAAATGTTCATGACAAATTGTGTCATATGAATTGGTGCGGAGCATTGCTGGCATATAGCTTTGTTCAAAATGCCAAATTCCATCATCAGCTAATATCATTTCAATATCCCGAACAAATTTACCAGGATCTTCTAAATCATAGAACATAGCAATAGATGTTATTACTTTTGCTTTTTCTTTGGAAAAATTCTTATTAAATAATTCTGCAGTAAAAAAATCTGGTATCAAAGTAATATCATCTGTATAATATTCCTGGAATTTTTTTCCAGTGGGATCAATACCAATTTTTCTGCATTTACTATTGTATGCTTTTAATCCAGTAGCGTCGTTACTACCAATATCCAAAACAATATCTTTAGCTTCAAGTTTTACTAATTTTTCAAGAGTATTTATTTTTTGAGTTAAATGTTGCACCATTGAAGAGTTTAAGCCAGAACGATAACCATAATTATCACCATACATTTCATCTGAACTATATGATTGTTTCATCTGCAATAATTCACAAGCAGAACACCAGACTAAATCTAGTGGACCTTTAGATACTTTTTCACTCAATGACTTCGGAAAAATACCTGTTAGAAATTGTTCTCCGAGAGATAAAACATTTATTAAATTTGTATTTTTGCAAATACGACACTTTTTAAGTTCTGTATACATATATATTTAATTATTTAATAATTTAATAATTTTTTTATTTATCACCTTTTATTATTTCTTTTTCTAAATCAGATTCAATCATTATTTTCACTAATTCTTTGAAGGATGTTTTAGGTTTCCACCCAAGTTCTTTTTTGGCTTTAGAGTTATCACCGATAAGCAAATCTACTTCTGCTGGTCTAAAATATTTTGGATCAATTTCTATTATAACTTTACCTGTTTTTTTATCAATTCCTTTTTCATTAAATCCTGAACCTGTCCATTTAATATCCATACCAAGTATTTTGGCTGATTCTTCAATAAATTCTCGTACACTATGAGTTTCATATGTAGATAAAATATAATCACTTGGTTTTTTTGCCTGCATTATAAGCCAAATTCCTTCAACATAATCCATAGCAAATCCCCAGTCTCTTTTTGTGTCAATGTTTCCTAAATATAGTTTGTCTTGCTTTCCTAATTTTATTTTTACTAAACTTTCAGTAATTTTTTTTGTTACAAATTCGGAACCTCTTCTTGGACTTTCGTGATTGAAAAGAATTCCATTACAAGCAAATGTCCCATAACTTTCTCTATAATTAACTGTTATCCAATAAGCAAAAACTTTTGCACAACCATAAGGTGAGCGAGGATGGAATGGGGTTGTTTCTTTTTGTGGAGTTTTTTGGACTTTTCCAAACATTTCAGATGTTGAAGCTTGATAAAATTTTGTTTTTATTCCTGATTTTTTTATTGCATCAAGTACGCGAAGTGCACCAAGTCCAGCAATGTCCGCAGTATATTCTGGTGTATCAAAACTTACTCCTACATGGCTTTGTGCACCGAGATTATATATTTCATCAGGTTTAATTTTCTCTATAAGTCTTGATATATTGCTTGAATCTGATAGATCCCCAAAGTGAAGAAAAAATTTATTATCTTTTGTGTGCAGGTTCTTGATGTGGTCTATTCTGGATGTATTAATAGATGAGCTTCTTCTTATCATTCCGTGTACTTCGTATCCTTTTTCTAATAAAAGTTCAGCTAAATATGAACCATCTTGTCCTGTAATACCAGTTATAAGTGCTTTCTTTATTTTTTTCATTCTAATTATAAAATTTTAAATCCACTTGTTATTAATCTATGCCTTGTTGTTCTATATACAATTTGCAATTGTACAAGTAATTCCTATACTAACATTTTTAAATAAAAATACAAAATATGGCGGGTAGTTATTTGTTAATATTTTTAAAAATGAAAATAACAAAAATGTGTCGAAAATTTAGATAAGTTTTAATTTTTCATGCTTTTAATATTAAAAATATTTTTTCTCTCGTTTGTTTAAAAAACATTAAAGATATTACTCCTATAAAACTTGATATTAAAGTAGCATAAGCAGAACCAACGATTCCATATTTTGGTATCCAAATAAGATTTAGAAGTATATTACATGTCATAGTAAAAAATGAAGTAATTATAATTATTTTCCTATAATTTTCTGTAATTAGATAATTGGATGCTAACATACCTAATGCTACTCCAATATTTGACCATACATATATCTGCAATATAATTATTCCACCATTAAAAGCTGAACCATATAATATTTGCATGACTAATGGTGCAAGGATTGTAGTTAAAATACATATCCCTGTGGATAATCCAAAAAGTAGAATTGCAAGTTTCTTTAATCTCGCATCATATAATTTTTCTGACGTTTTTTTAGCATTTATTATGGCCGGAAATAATGAAGATGTTATTATTAAAGGTATAAAATACCAAGCTTCAGCTAATGTGACAGCTGAACTATAAATACCCACAGAATGTGCATCAATCATATTTTTTATGAAAATTTGGTCTATTCTGGAATATATTAAGAAAAAAGCACTTGTAAAAATAAGTGGCCATGAATCTTTTAATAGGGTAATAGCTATTTGTTTATCAAATTTCCATTCAAGAATTTTTTCCTCAATTTTTTTCTCATAAAAATACCAATAAAATATTGCATATAAAATTGACTCCAATAGTAAAATTAGTGCAAGATATATAACTCCTTTTCCACTAATAATTACTATTATTTTAAGTATATTAAGTATCAGTGTTATCAGAAAGGAAATAATAGAAGGATATTTTGATTTTACTCTTGCCTGAAATTCAAAACTAATTATTTGAAAAGCATTAAAAATAAAAGTTCCTGACAATATCAAAATAAGAGTTTTTGATACATCATTTTCAGCTAAAAGAAATGCAGAGATAGAAACTAAAATTGCTGTAAAAAGACCTGCTAGTAGTTTTATTATAAGAGCTGAACCAAGAATCTTCCTTTTTTTCTCAGGATTTTTTATTAAATCTCTATATAGTATGCTTTCAATACCAAGACTAGATATAAAACCAAAAATTCCCACAAAACTAACAGCATAACTAAGTTGACCAAAATTACTTGGTCCGAGTTTTCTTGCAATAAAGGCAGTAGTAAGAAAGGAAATTCCCATACATAAAATTCTGGAAGCGAATAGCCATCCAGTATTTTTAAAATATTTTTGAAAGCCAGTATCAACCCATTTTTCTTTTATATAATTTAAAGAAAATATATACATAATTTTTAAAATTTAAATCATATTAACATTTTTGAAGTACAAATAAAACTTGATAAAAGA
>JBDRFT010000070.1:0-7984 GCA_043818495.1 bacterium
AGTTATCATATAGTAGTAAATAAAAATAATTATTCAAATGACCAAACATATCCAATCACCGTTCAAAACCCTAATCCAATCAAACCTGATTCTACAATTTCTAATGGACAAATTACTCAAATAAGTTTTTCTATAGATAAACTTAGCAATTTAACTTTTAATACATTAAATCAATATTGTAATCCTATATCAGAAATTGGTATGGAAGTGCGTGGCTCAAAACTTATTGGAGCTCCTAATGTATATAAATTTGATAATTTATTTACATCAAATTCTGCTGGCAAAATTTTATTACAAAATATAGAATGGGATACTTATACTCCAGCTCTTACAGATTTAAATCACACAATATACGGCACCTCCCCTATTCAACAAATTAATATTTTACCAAATACAAATCAAAGTTTTACTTTTATTTTAGGACCAAAAACAAATAGTAATCTTCTTATTATTGTAAAAGATTCTTCAACAAATAATTCTATAGAAGGCGCGGATATTGAATTATCAAGTGAAAGTAAAAGTTTCAATGAACATAAATTAACTGGTGGTAGCATTTGGGAACAAAAATCATGGATTGGTGGAAGCGGCCAAATTAATTACATTGACTCAACAAAATATTTTGAAGGGTTTAATATTAGCGCAAACGAAATACCAGAGGCATTAAGATTGCTTAGTTATAATGAAGGACTTACATATGAATCTTCTGGATATTTAATTTCTTCAACTTTTAATAGTGGAATAGCATCAAGCACATTTACAAATATAGATTGGCAACCAACTTCGCAAAGTCCAACAACAACAGTTAAATTTCAAATTGCTACTAATAATGATAATGAGACTTGGAATTTTGTAGGGCCTGATGGAGCTTCAACTACTTTTTACACTGTTCCCGGAACAACTATATATAATAATTTTGCGCGATATGCACGTTATAAAATATTTCTTGATACTTCTGATACAGTAATAACTCCAGTAATAACAAATGTTAATATAAATTATATTTCAGG
The DNA here is from genome assembly GCA_043818495.1 of bacterium. Classification (GTDB taxonomy): domain Bacteria; phylum Patescibacteriota; class Minisyncoccia; order Phycocordibacterales; family GWA1-40-21; genus Bog-1340. The sequence goes on from JBDRFT010000070.1 coordinate 1,008, forward strand.
ATGTTTTACGCCCGGTCAAGTTATATTTACTAATTTACAAAATGCAAATGATTATCAAGTAAAAGTTATAAAAAGTGGATATGTAGAGCAAACTATTTCTAATTTAAATATTGTTCAAAATAATCCCGACCTTCAAATATTATTGGAACATTGAGAATAATAATTAGTAATATGTAATAAGTAAAAGATAAAACAATATCAAACAAGCAAAACAAAGCAACAGATTTAAAAATTAAAAGTTCAAAGTTTAAAATTAAAAGTTAAAAATACAAAAAAATGTCAACTGAGTATATAGTTTCTGTAAGAAAGCAAATAAATTATAAAAATTTTTTTCTTAAATAATCTGCTCTCATTAACGAGAGTAATGTTATTTTATTAATTTAATTTATAAAAAATAAAATATTTTTTATATTTTTATGTAAAATAATGTTTTTGTTTATCAAGCAATTTTGTTTAAAAAAACTATTTCAAAATCATTTTTATTTTTAAATTATCAAATTCAAATAATTCTCCTTCCTCAATTTTTTCAAAAATAATTTTTTTTAAGTTTGTGTTTTTTGTAATTTCTTTATTAAATTTTTCAAAAATTTTTTTATCTATTTCATCAGTATCAATTATTAAATCAATCAAATCTCCGGGATTAAGTTTTTTATTTTTTCTTAATTCTTGTATTGCTCTTATAATATCCCTTACTATTCCTTCCTCTTTTAATTCTTTTGTAATAATTATGTCAAGTTCTACCATATTTATGATTAATTCATCAAAAATAATTTCTTTTATATTTACTTCATCTTTAATGAGTTCGTGATATTCTGTATTAACTTTCAACTTTTGATTTTTAACTTTTAAACTTTTTAGAATTTGTCTCACTTTTATTCCAGCTTTTGCTCTAGCTTCAAGACCAAGAGAAACAATCAATCTAGTTTCTTTCATTTTTTCTATCATTTCTTTTTCTTCAGCAGAAATATCGCCGATAAATTCTTCTGTCCAATTTTCTAAATGAACACTTTCTTTTTCTTTTCCTTCAGTTATTTTTAAATATAAATCTTCCGCAAGGAAAGGCAAACAAGGCGCTAAAAGTTTAGAAAATTCTAAAATCACAGTTCTTGTGGTGAATATTGCAGAATTTTTGTCTTCTATATTTTCAGATTTGAATCTATCTCTTGACCTTCTTAAAAACCAAGTGGAAAGGTCATCAACAAAATCACTAATAGGTCTTGTTGCTCTATCTATTTCATAATTATCTGTAGCTTTTGTTATTTGAGTCGCTGTTTCTTTCAATCTTAAAAAAATCCATTTATCTAATATATTATTTGAATTTTTATATTTTTCTTTTTTTATAATATCTAAATCAAAACCTCCGTACATTTCAAAAAAAGTGTAAACATTTTGAAGTCTCATAATAATTTTTTTCAAAACTTCATCTACATTTTTATTTGAAAATTTTAAATCCTCTGATTTCATTGCAGGTGAAGAAAGGAGATAATATCTGAGTGCATCGGCGCTATAAGTATTAACTGTTTCCATAGGGTCTTCTGAATTATTCCAACTTTTTGACATTTTTTTTCCATCTTCAGCAAGTACCATTCCACTTACTATTACATTTTTGTATGAGGTTTTTCCAAATAATGCTACTGGGAAAATAAGCATTGAATAAAACCAACCTCTTGTCTGGTCCAATCCTTCGGCAATAAAATCTGCAGGAAATCCAATATTTTTTTCTGGATTAAATTTCTCTAAATTTTCAAAAGGATAATGAGACTGAGCATACGGCATAGCACCAGACTCAAACCAGCAATCAAAAACTTCTGGAATTCTTTTCATTTCTCCGCCACATTGGCATTTAAAAGTAATTTCATCTATAAAAGGCCTATGCATATCAAGCTCATAATTTCTATTATGTGGAATTGGTGCAAAAGACAATTCTTTTATTTCAGAATTTTCTATAAAAGCTTCCCCTTGTTTTCTTGTTTTTAATGCCTGTTTTCTATCAAGCCCCATGGCCCCACAAAACATAAGCCAAATTGGAGTATTGTGCGAAATAATTAAAATATTTTTTCCTGCCTGCGCCGCATTCGTCGCGGTAGGCAGGCCTTCATTTTTTGAATCTATTTCATATAAAAATTCTGTTATTCTTTTTTTAACATCTTCATAAGTTTCCCCATCTTTCGGTTTTTTTGTAAATTTTTCTTCTCTATTTCCAAAAAAAGCTTGATATTCAGCATCACTTTTTCCATCAAATTCTCCACCAGAAATTTCACATAATCTTTCATCATAAATTATTTTATCTTTTGGATAACCGATATTTTCAGCAATTATTTCAGCTGTTTCTTTTGTTCTCATAAATGGAGAACAATAAATAATATCTATTTTTTTTGTATTCGTGGTGAGTAATGTCGAATCAAGATTTTTTGTAGCACTCACGGCTTGTTCTTTTCCTTTTTCTGTAAGATGATTTATTGTTTTTGGATTGGAACTTAAAATTCCAGAAAGATTACTTTCAGCTTCGCCATGTCGGACTATCAATAATTTATTTTTACTTTTTGTTTTTTCTTTTATTTCTTTTATAGAACCAATAAATTCTTTTTCAGGACAACAATTACATTTCCAAACAGGAAGTGGTGCTCCCCAAAATCTACTTCTTGAAATTGCCCAATCACGAGCTCCTTCAAGCCATTTTCCAAATCTCCCCTCGCCAACTTCACAAGGAATCCATTTTATTTTTTTATTTTCTTCAACAAGTTTGTCTCTAAATTTTGTAACTTCCACAAACCAAGAACTTGTGGCATAATTTAAAAGTGGGGTCCAACATCTCCAACAATGCGGGTATGAATGTATAAATTTTTCTTTTGCAAAAAGGGTTCCTTTGCCTGCAAGATATTTAATAATTTCAATATCAGCGAGTTGGGAATTTTCTATCGGTTTTACTTTTTGTCCTGCAAAATCTTTCACTTCTTTTTTAAAAGTCCCATCTATTTCAATATGTTGAATAAATGGCAATTTTTTTTCATTACCAAGATTCAAATCATCTTCTCCAAATGCGGGGGCTATATGAACTATTCCTGTTCCATCTTCTGTAGTAACAAAATTCGCATCATAAACTTTAAAAGCATTTTCTTTGTTTTTTAAATCTTCATTATTATAATAATCAAATATAGGCTGATATGACATCCCGACTAATTTTTCTCCTTTTATTTTTTCTATAATTTCATAAGTATTCTTAATAACAGAGAGTCTTGATTCAGCAAGAATAAAGTTTTCCATAATTCCTAATTCATTATTTATTATTCCAACTTTGACATAATCAATTTCTGCACCAACAGCAAGCGCGACATTCCCCGGTAAAGTCCAAGGTGTTGTTGTCCATGCTAAAAAAAATGTTTTTTCTTTATCCTTATTAAATACATCTTCAAGCTCAAATTTAACCGTAGCAGAAATATCTGTAATATCTTTATATCCTTGACCAACTTCAAAATTTGATAATGTTGTTCCACAACGAGGACAAAGATGCATTGATTTAAAACCTTCATAAACTAAACTTTTTTTTTGTAATTCTTTAAAAAGCCACCAAACTGTTTCTGTATAAGAAGAATCCATTGTTTTGTAATCATTTTCCATATCAACAAATCTTCCTAATCTGGGAATTATTTTTTTCCATACATTTTCATATGTGAGAACTTTTGTTTTTGCAATATCATTAAATTTTTCCAAACCAAAATCTTCAATGTCTTTTTTTGATTTCAAGCCTATTTCTTTTTCAACAATATTTTCAATAGGAAGACCATGTGTATCCCAGCCCCATTTTCTTTCAACATGTTTCCCTTTCATTGTTTGATATCTGCCAATATAATCTTTCAATGTTCCAGTAAGAACATGCCCATAATGCGGAAGGCCTGTGGCAAATGGCGGACCATCATAAAAAATAAATTCACCGTTTGGAGACTCTTTTTCTAAAGTTTTTTTAAAAATTTCTTTTTCCTGCCAAAATTTTAAAATTTCTTCTTCTCTTTCAGCCGTTTTGCTTTTTACTATAATTTTTTCCTGTTTTTCTTCTTTATTTTTATTCATATTTTTTATTTACAATTTTTATTATATCACTTTAAATTAACGAAATACAATTTTTTTTTCTTTTTTTTTAATAAAACTATGTTGAAAAAGAAAAAAAAACCAGTTTGTAAGCAAAGTTATAGGTAAAATGTAAAAATTAAAAGGGTTTTCGGCTCTGCCGAAAACCCTTTTAATTTTTTTTGTTTTCTTAAATTCTGAATCTGAAATTTTTAATCTTTTTTAATTTTTATCAAATTATCTATAATTTTAATAGATGTTCCGCAAAAAGCCCCGCAAAAAGATAAAGCTACGAATAAAAGAAAAAATTTGCCATATTTATTATTCAAAAATACATCAAAAGATATATAACCAAATAAAGCAAAAAGTCCCAAAATTACCATTAAATGTATAAACCATTCACTACTTAATATTTTTCTATTTATTTTCATATTATTTACAGCTTTTTATTAGTTTTTTAAAAAATTTTAAATTTTGAATTTTGGAGTTGTAAAAAGAAATTGGAATAATAATAAATTTATTTTTTATTTTTTAAACCAAGTTTAATTCCTTTTTCTATATCTTTTTCAAATTGAATTGTTTTACCAATTAATTCTTTTCCACCTTTTTCAATTTTTTTAATAATTTTTTTAGTATTAGTTTTTAATTTTTCTCTTTCAGGCTCATTCTCTTTCCATTCTTTTTTAACTGTGTTTATAAATTTTTCACCTTTTGTTTTTAATGAAGATAATTCTTTTGCACTTTTAGAAACAATTTTACTTATTACTTTTACCACTTTTTTATTTTCTTTATTTTCTTTATTTTTTTTCATTTTTATTTTTTTGTTTTAAACATTTTATAATCAAAATGTTTTAGATTAAAATTATTTGTTAATAACCGACCTTTTTATTCATTATTATTTTAATTATATTTGAATAATTAAAAATAGCAAACACAAAAAATATTTGACAAAAAGCTGTAAGCCATAAGCCGTAAGTTATAAGCAAAAAAAGAAAAAAGAAAAAAGGTTTTCGGCTTCGCCAAAAACCTTTTTTTATTTTTACTTTTATTTTTATATTTAATACTTAATGCTTTTTATTTTTTCATAATTCTTTATTTTTATAATTTATTTAGTATAATTAATTTTTATGGATGAAGAGAAAAAAAAAGAACAAAATAAGGCAGATTTAAAAATAAAAGAAACAATTACAAATCAGTTGGACTCTTTTATCAATCCAACCGAAGAAACAAAAAATAAAAATATTAATACTACTTTCTATTATCCTGAAATAGAAAAGGAGAAAAAAGCAGAATTATTGATAAAAATAGCTAATATACCAAATCCAGAAGAAATTTTGAAACAAAATAGACCTATTATAAGGACATATAAAAGTGATGTGGAAGAAATTGTTCAGGCTAATCATATATCCTCCATCAATATAGCAATGGCTGAAAATAAAAAAATGATGGAGAAAGAAAAACAAATAGAAAAAGAAAAAAAGAAAAATGTAATAAATAAAAGTATTTTAATTATAAGTTTAGTATTAATTTTGGGAGGTATTTTAACTTTTTTTATTCCTCAATTATTAATTCAAATGCAATATGGAGAAAAAAAAATTCCATTAGAAACAATTTCTTCTAAACCAATAATAACAGTTGATTTAGAAGAAAAAATAAATATTAAAGATATAAATTTAAATAGAGTAGACGCTACATTAAAAGAAAGGGTGGAACAATCGTCAACAAAACTTGGACAAATAAAAAATATTTTTCTTACAAAAGGAGAAGAGACCGAGGAACATTTAATAAAATCAAGTAAATTTTTAGAATTAATAAAAGCAAATGTTCCTCCTGAAATACAAAGAACATTAAAAGATTCTTATATGTTTGGATTACATAATTATAATGGCAATCAAAAATTTCTTATATTAAAAATTGGTTTATATGATACGGCTTTTTCAGGAATGCTTCATTGGGAAATAAATTTATGGCAAGATTTTAAAGAATTATTTAATTTACAAACTGAAATAAAAAATTCTACATCAAGTAATTCTTATGAAATAGAAATTAAAAAATTTCAAGATATTGCATTTAATAATAAAGATTGTAGAGTAATAAAAAATTCTTTGGGTGAAATAAAATTTTTATATTCAATAATAGATAAAAATACTATTATTTTTACGACGAGTAAAGATACTCTTAATGAAATTATAAATAGAATGAGCAAGGCGAGAATTATTACAAGATGATGAAAAGTTAAAAGTTATAAAATTTGTAAAGTTCATAGAGTTGAAAGTCAAAAAAAATTTAAGATTTAAGATTATGATTTAAGAAAATAAAAAAATATGATATTATAAATTTTATTGCGCGGGTGGTGAAATGGCAGACACGCTAGCCTTAGGAGCTAGTACCGTAAGGTTTGGAGGTTCAAGTCCTCTCCCGCGCACAAAATTTTTATGTGAAAAATAAGCAAAAATTTTTGCTTATTTTTCACATAAAAATTTTGTGCGTGAAGCAAGCAAACTGCTTTGCTTGCGAGAGAGGACTTGAAAAGTTTGAGTATATTTTTTCGAATTTAATAATTCGAAAAAATACGAAAACTCTACTGAAATTGTAAATTTCAAGTCCTCTCTCGCGCACAAATAAAAAAAGCTTCAATTTTTTTTATTTGTGTGCGAAGCAAGAAAACTGCTTTGCTTGCGTGAGAGGACTTGCAAAGTTTGAGTATATTTTTTCGAATTTAATAATTCGAAAAAATACGAAAACTCTACTGAAATTGTAAATTTCAAGTTCTCTCTCGCGCACAAATAAAAAAAGCTTCAATTTTTTTTATTTGTGTGCGAAGCAAGCAAACTGCTTTGCTTGCGAGAGAGGACTTGCAAAGTTTGAGTATATTTTTTCGAATTTAATAATTCGAAAAAATACGAAAACTC
>JBDRFT010000071.1:0-8974 GCA_043818495.1 bacterium
TGATGAAAAAAATAAAAAAAGAAGGGCGGGGTTTATGGAAAGCCGCAAAAACGCCCCCCCCCATTTTTTTATAAAAATTTATAAAAAAATTTTATAAAAAAAAATAAAAAATAAATTATTTTTTTTAAAATTTTTTAGACAAAAAGGGGGGGGGGGTGGTTTGGGGCTCGCCCAAAAACCCGCCCTTCTTTTTTTATTTTTTTCATCACAGCTTTTTAGCTTATTATTTTTAATTCACGATTTTGTTTCGCTATACTCGCAATGACACTCGCAATGACTAATTTTTCCATTTATGCTATATTATTCATTATGAATATTTTAAAAAATAAAAAAGATTTTTTACGAAGAGATTCAGAAAAAGCAAATAAAAAAAGTTCAAATAAAAATAAAAATGGGGGTTTTTGTTTTAGAAAAAATCCTTTAAATTTATTTACAAAAATAATTAATACTATTTTGATAATTTTTTTTGTTTCTATTTTATATTCTATGATTTTTGTTAATGAAGGAAAAAAGGAAACTATTTCTTTTTCTCAACTTGCGAATGATATTTCGGCTAATTTAGTACAAAAAGTAGAAGTAAAAGGTGATGATTTATTAATTACTTATAATATGGTTTCAACTAGTTCGTCACAAATTATACAAGCCACTTCTACCGCGACCTCTTCAATTTTGCTTGGAACAGAAAATCTTGCAAAAAAAAATCTAGTTATAAAAAATTCTAAAAAAGAAGAAGGGGTCGCTTTAACTCAATCACTTTTTAATTATAAAGTTTCTCAAGAAGCGCTTTCTAAAGTAAATATTGATATAGAAAATAATACTGGCTTTAATTATTGGTTTATGAATTTGGCTCCTTTTTTAATTCCATTTATTTTAATCAGTGCTTTTATTTATTTACTTATGAAGCAAATGAAAGGTGCGGGAATTCAAGCTATGTCTTTTGGACAATCAAAGGCTAGAATAATTTTACCAACAGATAAAAAACAAAAAATAACATTTGCGGATATTGCTGGCGCAAAAGAAGCAAAAGAAGAACTTTCGGAAGTTGTAGATTTTTTAAAAAATCCTAAAAAATTTCTTGATATTGGCGCAAAAATTCCTAAAGGAATTCTTCTTATGGGGGCGAGCGGAACCGGAAAAACTTTGCTTGCTCGCGCTGTCGCTGGGGAAGCTGGAGTAGCTTTTTTTTCAATTTCAGGTTCTGAATTTGTGGAAATGTTTGTTGGAATTGGAGCAAGCCGTGTTCGTGATTTATTTAAAATGGCTAAAAATGCAGCACCAGCGATTATTTTTATAGATGAAATAGATGCGGTCGGTCGTGTTCGAGGTGGTGGAATGGGAGGAGGAAATGATGAAAGGGAACAAACATTAAATCAAATTCTTGTAGAAATGGATGGGTTTGAACCAAATGAAAAAGTGATAATGATGGCCGCGACAAATAGGCCCGATGTTCTTGACCCAGCTTTAATTAGACCTGGAAGATTTGATAGAAGAGTTGTAATAGATTTACCAGACAGAAATGATAGAGAAGCAATATTAAAAATTCATTCAAAAGAAAAACCTTTTGCGGAAGATGTTAATTTAAGAACTATCGCAGAAAGAACCCCCGGTTTTTCTGGAGCAGATTTATTTTCACTTATGAATGAAGGAGCAATACTTACAGCAAGAGAAGGAAGACAAAAAATTTCTCAATTTGACCTCATTCGTTCAATAGAAAAAGTTCTTATGGGCCCCGAAAGAAAAAGTCATATTCTTTCAATTAAAGAAAAAGAAATTACTGCATATCATGAAGCGGGACATGCTCTTGTTTCTTCAGTACTTCCTTACGCTGACCCTGTTCATAAAATTTCTATTATTGCTAGAGGAAGAGCGGGTGGTTATACATTACATCTTCCTTTTGAAGATAGGAAATTACAATCAAAAAAAGAATTTTTAGATGATATTGCTATGGCATTAGGAGGATATGTAGCAGAAAAAATAATATTTAATGATATTACAACAGGTCCATCAAATGATATTCAAATTTCAACCGCGCTTGCAAGAGATATGGTTACAAAATATGGAATGTCAGAAAAAATGGGGCCTATTGCTTTGGAAAGTGAAGGGGGAAGAACTATGTTTGGAAGAGGAGTAAATGATAAAGAATATTCGGATAAAATAAATGCTGAAATAGATGCTGAAGTTTTTGAAATTATAAATAATAATATGAAGCGAGCAGAAAAAATAATTATTGAACATAGAAAAGCTCTTGATGCGATAGCGAAAAAATTAATTGAAACAGAAACTATTGAAAGAGAAGAATTTGAAAAACTTATTATGGCTAATGGAATAATGCCAAAAAAGAAGGAGGATGGAAAAACATTTGACATTTGATAAAAATCATTAAAGCATTAAAACATCAAAACATGAAATCATTAAAACATAAAAACATTAAAACAAAAAAATAAAAAAAGAGGAAAATAAAAGGGTTTTCAGCTTCGCCGAAAACCCTTTTATTTTTTGTTTTGACAAAAATTTTGAAGATTTTTTTATTATGTTCTATATAATTAAAAGTTTAGATTTTAATTTAAAACAAATTTTATTTTAATTTTCCATAAAACAAAAATGTCTACGGAAGCGAACATATGTTCGTTTCCGTAGACAAATCTAAAAATATGAAAAATAAAAAAAATATCAATTTTCTGTCACTCACATCAATGAGAGTGTCGAGTTTTTAACATAAACTTATTAAAAAAAAGTTAAAAATAAAATTGGGAAACTTTTTCTCAGTTTATATTTTTTTATTTTGGTCACTCTCATATGAGAGTGTCGAGTTTTTTAAATAAAGTTTTTATGAAAATAAACTTACTTTTTTTCGTAGACATTTTGTTTTAAGAAAATTAAAATAAAATTATTCTGTCACTCTCATATGAGAGTGACAAGTTTTTTAAATAAATATTTTTAAAAAAAAATTTCCATGATTTTAAGTTTACCAAGGCCCGACCTTGATAAACACGGCCTTGATAAACAGGAATGAAAACCTTTTTACTTTTTAGTTTTTTTACTTTTTAAATTTTTTTATCAAAACATGAACATCTTGGGAATTTTTTAGAGGTTGAAATGTTAATAAATAATCAATCAGAAATAGACAATGCTTATTGTGCGGTAGCCAAAACATTGACTGAACTTAATTTAGAAAAATTACTCGCGATAGAATATCAAAACATGATGGATCAAATGTATACCAAAACACTTAAATCAGTTTCAGAACATAGAAATGAAATTTCACCTTTTTAAAAAAACGTAATAAAAGCAATAAAGAAAAAGAAAATTTGAGAAGCCATGCTTTTCAATAAAATGATAATTACCAACTTCCACCACCTCCTCCACCGCCACCTCCGCCTGAAGATCCTCATCCAACTCAAGTAAATTTAAAAATTTACTTAGAAATTGTCACTTGGGTTGAGCCTCCAAGTTAAAAAATTTTTAAAAGAAAAAGGAAAAATAAAAAAGGTTTTCGGCGGAGCCGAAAACCTTTTTTATTTTTTCGCTTGATTTTTTTTAAAATATTTATTTATTTTGGGGGTAATATGCCTTTTTGTAATTTACTTATAGTTTACCCCACCCCGATACTTTTTGCATACCCATTTTATTACCATTTTATTAGGCCTCTGCCTCAGCTGTGATTTCAATTTATAAATTATTTTTCTTATTTTAAACTTATTTTAAATTTTTTTTTAAATTAAAAATGTCTACGGAAAACACTACCTAGTGTTTTCCGTAGACATTTTTAATTTAATAAATATTTATTTAAATTCGTTTTTATTTTTTACTTTTTTATGTTAAAATAATTTAATGTCAAATTTACAAAACAAAAATTCACATAAAACAAAAAAAATATTAATTTCTGGAGTCAAACCCACAGGTAAAGTGCATATAGGAAATTATTTTGGTGCAATGAAACAATTTGTTGATTTTCAGGATAAATACGAAAGTTTTATTTTTATTGCTGATTATCATGCAATGACCACAGTTCAAAACAGGAAAGAACTTTTGCAAGGAATAATAGATGTGGCTTTAGATTATCTTGCTATCGGTCTTAATCCAAAAAAAGTTACACTTTTTAAACAATCTGATATTCCACAAGTAGCCGAACTTACATGGATTTTTAATTGTATAACAACAGTTCCTTATCTTATGAGAGCTCATGCATATAAAGACGCTGAAGCAAAAGATAGAGAAATAAATGTTGGTGTTTTTGATTATCCAATTCTTATGGCCTCGGATATTTTGATGCAAGATGCAGATTTGGTTCCGGTAGGACAAGATCAAAAACAGCATGTGGAATATGCAAGAGATACTGCACAAAAATTTAATAGAATTTATGGAGAAACATTTAAAATTCCTGAACCTTTTATTCTTTCAAATGTTGAAACTGTGCCTGGTATAGATGGAAAAAAGATGAGTAAAAGTAATAATAATGTAATTTCTCTTTTTGCTACAGATGAAGAAATTAAAAAAGCTGTTATGAAAATCCCTACAGATTCAAAAAGTATTACTGAATCAAAAAATCCAAATGAATCTATAATTTTTTCAATTCATAAATTATTATTAAATGATAAAGATTTAAAATCTTTAGAAAATAAATATAAAAATGGTGGAATGAGTTATAAAGAAGCAAAAGAAATGCTTATTAAAGATTTAATAATTTTTATAAAACCAATGAGAGAAAAAAGAAAAATATTTGCAAAAGATAAAAAAATTATTTTAGAAATTTTAAAAAATGGCGGAAAAAAAGCTCATATAAATGCTAAGAAAAAAATGAAAGAAATAAGAGAAAAAGTAGGATTAGAAATTTATTAAATTTATTAGACATTTTTCAAAAGTATTTTTTAAAGTTCATGAATATACAGTTCACGGATACGATATCCATATTCATAAAAAAAGGGTTTTCGGCGAAGCCGAAAACCCTTTTTTGTTTTTTTTTATTTAGATATTTCTATGAATATGCAACACAGATTATTTTATTTTTGAATAAGAAAATTTACAATAATCATTATTAAAAAACTGATAATAATTATTCCTATGAAAGCGAGCAAAAATTTTAAAAAAGTTGAATTAAACATTTCAAAAAAATTGTTTAAAAATTATAAAATCTATGAAAAAAAGATTTAACATTTTTAATTGGATTATCTATTATTTTAGACCAAAAATTATTAGTAGATGATGAATTTATAGAATTTACGACAGAAGCAGTTTGAATAATTTTTTCATCAGATAAATTTTTAATATTTTCTATTAGAGAGATTTCTTTTATGTTTTGTTTTTGATTAATTTTTTGTTTATCTAAAACAATTTTTTCTTCATTTTCCTTAATTAATTTTTCTGCCGTGCTTCCTAATATATTAGAATTATTTTTTAATATTTCTGTATTAGTATTTTGTGAAGAAAATAAATTTTGTTGCTTTTCATTTTTAATATTATTAAAAAAAACTTCCCTATTGATAGAATTACTTAAAGAAATTTTATTCGTGCTCGTGGTAGAACTATTAGTAGTTGAAGCAATTCCCATATCTTCTTTTGATAAAATAATTTTTTTGCCCGCGCTTATTATTGTATCTTGCGAAAAAATAAAATTTTTTTGTTCGTTTTTTATTTTCCAATTTCCAATATTTATTTCATAAAAACTATTATTTAATATTTCAATGTCGCCATTTTCTAAATTAAACAAATCAATATTCGGAGAAATAACTTTCACTATTGTTCTAGAAACAGATTTATATTCTCCACAAGTTCCATTTAAAACAATTTGATATTCTCCGGGATATTTATATATATGTTCGACATTTTTTCCTAGTGATTCAAAACCATCACCAAATGACCATCTAAAAATAGGGGTGCATTGATTTTTTTGTAAAAGAAAATATTTAGCGTCAAATTTTATCGGAGAATCAATTATTATCAATCTTTCCCTACCAGCTGAAATTTTAAAAAATTCTTCTTCATTATAATTACTTAAATTTTCCTCTCCTGAATGAGTAGAAATATACACAATTTTAATTTTTACAGGAATATTTGCTTTGCTTGTAGAAGTTGTTGTTGCAGTAGATGTAGAATTATTATCAAAAGGACTATCTATCTCATCAACAATTTTTACTATTTGTTCTGTTTCCCATTGTTTCGTATTATTTTTATTTCTTGCATAAACTTTCATTAAATATTCACCAGCGATATCACTTTTGAAATAAAAAAATTTATTTGAAGAATTTGTTGCAATATAAATACTACTTGAAGCCGTAAATGGTTCGCCGTCTGTTTTAGAATAAAATGCACCAAGTTCCAAAGGTAAAGTAAAATATGTTGTGTCTGAAGAAGTTGTTATTAGATTATTAATATCTTGTAATTGAATTTGATATTGTTTAGAAAATTCGCCGACCTTAATTGTTTGTGGTTCATTTATAAAAACAATTTTATCAACAGAAGCAAAAATATTATTTATAAAAATAGAAAAAAAGAAGATTATTGAAAAATTAATTAATAATAAAAACTGGATTAAAAACTGGATTTTTTTATTTTTAAACATTTTATTTTTCATTTTTATTTTTCACCATAATTTTATCAATAATTTGCCTTTTCTCCTAATTTTTAAATAAATTTCGCGGAAAAATATAGAAATTAACCCTAATAACCCGAATCTCGTTAGGCTGAATTTGTTAAAAAATAAGGAGTTTTTGTATTTTGAGAAATAATTTGCTAAAATAAAGCCATTGCTTTCAAGAATAACAATTTATTAAAAAAAGTAGTAAAAAATAAAAGCAAAAAAGTTTTCCCTACGGGAAAACTTTTTTGCTTTTATTTCTTATTACTTTTACTTATTACTAATTACTAATTATCTATCACTTTTTATTTTCATTCATAAATTATGAATCATAAATCATAAATCTTTTTTATATTCTGCGACAATCACCTGTGGTGCTTTTATAATTCTATCATTTAAAATATAACCTTTCTTTTTTACTTCCACAATTATTCCATCTTTTTTTTCATCATCAGTAAATATATGTTCTTCTGCTATATGAAATTTTGGGTCAAATTTTTCCCCAAACGGATTTATTATTTTGAAATTATTTTCATCAAGTATTTTCAAAAATTGTGAGTGAATATATTCAACACCAATTCTCCAATTTTCGTCTACTTTCCCCCAAACTTCTTTATTAGCAAAAGCCATTTCAAAACTATCTAAAACTGGAATTATTTCTTCAACCAAACTTTCATTTGCATATTTTATAATTTCAATTTTTTCATTCTCGCTTCTTTTTTTATAATTAACAAAATCAGCTCTTTCTCTTTGCCAACCATTCATATATTCTTGATTTTCTTTTTCAAGAATTTTAATTTTTTCTTTTAATTTTTTTATCAAAATTTCAGGAGTTTCGCTTTCATCATCAATAATAATATCGTCAGCCGTTTTTTTAGCTTCTTTATTTTTTAAATCATCTTCCTCGTATATTATATCGTCTGTAAAGTTCATAAAGTTTATAAAGTTGTAAAACTAGAAAGCTATTGTCGAGCTCAATTGTTAAATGTTTTTTTAAATCTTAAATCTTGAATCTTAAATCTTTATTTCTAATTCAGTTTCATAATTTTTTTCTACTAATCAATCACTAGCAATGACCAATTACTCTTTAACATTTACTCCCATTGATCTCGCTGCCCCTTCCACCATTTTCATTGCAGAATCAATATCATTTGCATTCATATCCACCATTTTCTTTTCAGCGATTTCTTTAATTTGAGTTTTTGTAATTGTTCCAATTTTAATTGTATTTGGTTTGCCAGAACCTTTTTCTTTACCTATTGCTTTCAATATCATTCCTGCTGTTGGCGGAGTTTTTAAAATAAAATCATACGACCTATCTTCATAAACCGTAATAATTACAGGGAGAATATCCCCGATCATATCTTTTGTTGCGGTATTAAATTTATTAACAAAATCACCAATATTTATTCCGGCTTGACCAAGTGCTGGGCCAATAGGTGGAGCTGGTGTCGCTTTACCTGCTGGAATTTGAAGTTTTAATTTTTTTATTATTTTTGCCATAATTTAGTTTTTATTTTTTTTAAATTACAAAATTTTTTTCTACGTTTTTCCGCGTCAATTTCCGCGTTTTTCCGCGAAATCTCACAAATTGTTAAAACAACTTTTACGCATTTATCTGCTTTTATAATTTATAGTTATTTATTAAATAATAATAGAGGCTTTTTTAAAATAGCAAAAATTAAAGAAAAAGTAAAGTGAAAAAAAAAATAGTGAAGAAAAAACAAAACACATTTGACATTTGACAAAATAAAAAAAATAAAAAGCAAAAATAAAAAAGGTTTCGCCGAAACCTTTTTTATTTTTGCTTTTTATTTTTTTTTATTTTTTTAACTTGGGTTACTGTTGCACCCGAAACTAAATAAATTGAAAAAAAAATAACCACTCACGCAGATGTGAGTGGTTAAAAGGGAGAAATGATCAATTTATTGTTTTGATTTATGTTTTTTTCCGCTGAATACCTTTCTATGCCCATTTTACTAATTTTTTACTTACTTTTTTTAACAAAAAAATTAGCCACTGGGTTTTCCCCCATTACTGCAGATTAATAATATCAAAATTAACCCGCAGACAAAAAAAAGAAAATTTTGCTGAGAAAAAAACGTTAGTTCCATTCCTCACCTCCCTTTTTTAAGATATCTTATATAATAAATTTGTCAAGTTTTTAGCTAGAATAAAATTAAAAATTAAATTTGTGAAAATAAAATGGGGGCGGGGTTTAGGGGAAGGACCAAAAACGCCCGAAAAATTTTTTTGGCTTATTATTTTTTGTGACTATTGTAGGATGTATTCCTGTTTTAATGGCATAATTTTCTGTTGGTAATCCAAAAGCATCCCAGCCAATGGGATATAAAACATTATATCCTTCCATTCTTCTTTTTCGGCAAATTATATCCATCG